>NZ_JBQSXW010000025.1:0-31789 GCF_052378625.1 Brachybacterium sp. AOP25-B2-12
GTTTAAGTCCAATCCATGGATGAAAGTTCTCGACGAGGAGAATGCATGCCGCACACACCACTCCCGCCCCCCATGGCGCGGTCCGCGATACAGGCTGTTCCGGACCGCGTCGAGAGTTCGGGACCGGCCGGCCGTACCGTGCGCTTCCGCGCTCGTCTGCGCCGTGATCTGCCGCTGATCCTGCTCGGGCTGCCCGGATTGATATTCCTCCTCACCTTCCAGTACGCACCGCTGCTCGGCAACGTCATCGCCTTCCAGGACTACCAGCCCTATCTCGGGATCGGGGAGAGCGAATGGGTGGGCATGTCGAACTTCGCCGTGATATTCAACGGCGATGCCGAATTCCTGAACGCCTTGAAGAACACTCTGATCCTCCTCTTCCTGCAGGTCGTCGTCGTGTTCCCCGCCCCGATCGTGCTGGCGCTCGTGCTCAACAGCCTCCTGTCAGAGCGCATCAAACGAGTCGTCCAGAGCGTTCTCTACATGCCGCACTTCCTGTCGTGGGTCGTGATCGTCGCGATCTTCCAGTCGGTCTTCGGCGGCAGCGGCATGATGAACGGTTGGCTGCGCGCCAACGGGTACGAAGCGTTCGACGTGATCGGGAACTCCGATTTCTTCCGACTGGTGCTCACGAGCCAGATCCTGTGGAAGGACACCGGGTGGGCCACGATCCTGTTCCTCGCGGCACTCTCGCAGATCGGTGCCGAGCTCTACGAGGCCTCTGCAGTGGACGGTGCGAGCAGATGGCGCCAGATGTGGCACGTCACACTTCCCGGTCTGCGAGGAATCATCATCCTGCTGCTGATCCTCCGTCTCGGCGACGCCCTCACGGTGGGCTTCGAGCAGATCATCCTGCAGCAGGGGCCCGTCGGGGTCGGGGTCAGCGAAGTCCTGGACACGTACGTCTACAACCAGGGAATCCTCGGCGGTCAATGGGGAGTGGGTGCTGCGGTCGGACTGGTCAAGGGAGTCGTCGGCGTCGTCCTCGTGCTCGCCGCCAACAAGATCGCCCACCTGTTCGGAGAGGACGGGATCTACCGCGCATGAACGACATCGCCAGCACGACCCCAAGCATGCAGCCCAAGGCCGCTCCACGCCCCCGCAGGCGGCACCGTCCCACGGCACTCGGCACACCGCCGCCCAGCGTTCCCGTCCGCATCCTCAAGGCGATCGCGCTCACCGTGGCATGCGCCCTGGTGATCTTCCCCTTCCTCGGGGTCATCTCGACGAGCATCTCCTCGCCGCAAGCCGTCGTGAAGGCGGGAGGTTTCGTCATCTTCCCTGACTCGATCAACCTCGACGCCTACCGAGCGATTCTCAACGGTGGCGTGATCTCGCGCGCCGTCTGGGTCAGCATCGGCATCACGGTCGCCGGGACGACGATCAGCCTCGCAGTGACCACGACTCTCGCCTACTCGCTCAGCCGCAAAGGGAGCCTGTTCCAGCGACCGATCCTGTTCCTGGTCCTCGGGGCATTGCTGTTCACACCCGGGATGATCCCCTCCTATCTGGTCGTCAAGGGACTCGGGATGCTCGACAGCTACTGGGCGCTGATCCTTCCCACGGCCGTCAGCGCCTTCAACGTCATCATCGTGCGGTCGTTCTTCATGGGTATCCCCAG
This sequence comes from Brachybacterium sp. AOP25-B2-12, assembly GCF_052378625.1. NCBI lineage: Bacteria > Bacillati > Actinomycetota > Actinomycetes > Micrococcales > Dermabacteraceae > Brachybacterium > Brachybacterium sp. AOP25-B2-12. The sequence continues at coordinate 1,622 of NZ_JBQSXW010000025.1, forward strand.
CGAGCTCATCGAGAGCGCACGCATCGATGGTGCGTCGGAATGGCGAATCTTCACCCGGATCGTGCTTCCGCTGTCCAAGGCTTCCCTCGCCGTGATCGGCCTTTTCTACGCCGTGGGCTATTGGAACTCGTTCTTCAACGCGCTGCTCTATCTCAACGATTCAGCGAAATGGCCGATGCAACTCGTGCTGCGGTCGTACGTGGTCGACAGCTCGTCGCTCAGCTCCAGCCAGCTCAGCATCATCGACGGGGCGTTCCCGCCCCAGCAGTCGCTCCAGATGGCGATCCTCGTCGTCTCGGTGGTCCCGATCCTCGTCGTCTACCCATTCCTCCAGAGGCACTTCGCCAAGGGAGTCCTCACCGGAGCCGTCAAGGGATGAAACTCAAAGGAGAGAACATGTCCCCCCATCGCAACACCGCCCTGAACACCAATCGACTCGACCGACGCACGATCCTGCGGGTTGCGGCGTTGGCAGGCGGCGCCTCGGCGCTCGGCGCCACGGCGCTGTCCGGCTGCTCGTCCAAGAAGACCTCCTCGCAGGCAGCGCAGGCCAATTCCAGCGTCGTGCTGCCGACGCAGACACGCTTCGAGGGACTCACCCCCGATATCCCGGGAGACGGGGAGTGGGTCGCCGACGGATTCACCGCATACCCGACCACGCGCATCAAGGCCACCGAGAAGATCCCCGGGGACGGCTCCGAGGTCAAGGCCTTCCTCGCGCTCTCGACGCCCCCGCCGACCGTTCGGGACAAGAACTCTCAGTGGCAGGCCATGGAGGACCGCCTCGGGGTCGAGCTCAGCATCTCGATGGTCCCGGCCGGAGAGATGAACGACAAGTTCACCACTCTTGTTGCCGGCAGCGATCTCCCGGACATCGTCCAGGTTTGGACGACACCGACGCCCAAGGCCGCCCTGATGTCGAACATCTTCGAGGACATCACCGACCTCGTGTCCGGCGACGCGATCTCTGCCTACCCGAACCTGGCCAATCTGCCGACGTCCTGTTGGCAGTACTGCATCTTCGATGGTGCGATCCACGGGGTCCCGATTCCTCGCGGAGGAGTCTCGAGCACGGTGGTGCACCAGCGACAGGACATCCTGGACTCCCTGGGCATGGAGATCGAACCCCAGAACGTGCAGGAGCTCCTGGACGCCGCGGCCGAGGTCACGGACGAGGCAGGAAGTCGCTGGGCATTCACCGAGGCTCCCATGACGCTGCTCCGGCAGATGTACGGCATCGCCAACACCTGGTCGGTCCGCAACGGCAGCTTCACCGCCGCGATCGAGGACGACAAGATGCCCGACATCCTCGCCGATGCCAAGCGTTTCCTCGACGCCGGTGTCGTGCATCCCGACAGCTTCAGCTCCAACATCGGCACTTTGTCCAAACAGTGGTTCAACCAGGGATCAGCCGTGTTCACCATGGACACCTACACCGCGATGCGCGGCTTCTACTCGGAGAACACCGGGGGAGACGCCTTCAAGGTCAAGCTCATGAAGTTCGGAGGGATCGACGGCGACCCCGTGACGTACCTCGGTCACCCCACGCACAGCGTCGTCGGCCTGAAGAAGGGAGATCATGAGCGGGCCGCGATGCTGTTGGGCATCCTGGACTGGCTGGCATCACCGTTCGGCACCGACGAGTACACGATGGTCAACTACGGCACCGAGGTGTCGACCTTCCAGATGTCCGGCGGTGCACCCTCGCTCACCGATCTCGGCAAGCAGGAGATCGGGCTCGGTCTGTCATACCTCGGAGCGCCGCCGCAGGTCTTCTACCTCGAGCAGCATGCGGACGTGACCGAGATGGAATGCGATCACCTGCGGTGGCTCGCCCCGCTGGGTCAGGTCAATCCCGCTCTCGCACTCCCCTCCGACACGAGAGACAAGAAGGGCCAACAGCTCGACAAGGCCCTGGCAGATACCCAGACCGCGATCCTGCAGGGAAAGCAGGAGCCCGGGAGCTGGACCGACGCCGTGGCCACCTGGCGCAAGAACGGGGGCGACCAGATCCGTAAAGAGCTCGAGGAGGCGCAGGCGTCGAGCAAGGTGACGTCGTCCTGACTGACATCCCAGCTCGGGGTGCGGGCCGCCCTGGCAGGCCCGCACCCCGAGAACTCGATCCGCCGCGACCGCCACATCGCCTCACCCGAGAAGGAACACCATGCCCGAGATCCCCGTCGCCGACCCCTCTGTCATCGAGGTCCAGGTCGGCGTCGATGACGGATGGGTCCCGCCCTCGTCGGTCTACGTGGTCTGCACCCGCGCAGGCAACGGCCTGAAGGTCGACATCGGAGCGCTCGACGACGTGGCTCGAGTGCGCCTGACCTGGCGAGTCGATGTTCCGTCCTCCGGGCTCGTCCTCGGCGATGCCTGGGAACGGAGTTACGGAGATCTCCGGTGGGCACACATGGACGGCTCCCGGACGTTGCCGTGGACAGCGCTCGTCCATGACACGGACGTCGGGGCGACATGGGGGTTCGGGGTCGAGGTCCGCGGTGGTGCCTTCGCAGGGTGGACGGTGTCGGAAAGGCAGGTGAGACTGGTCCTGGATCTCCGTTGCGGTGGTGCCTCCGTCCGCCCCGGCGATCGCGCCATCCACGCCGGGACGATTCGGTGGAGTGAGGCCTCCGGGCTCTCTGCCTTCGCGGCGCAGTGTGAGCTGATGGGCCTGCTGTGCCGTGATCCTCTGATGCCCGAGCACCCGGTCGTGGGGGCGAACAACTGGTACTACGCCTACGGCAAGGGCCTCGACGTCGAGACGGTCCTGCGCGATGCCTGGCTGATATCCCAGTACGCGGGTCCCGGTCCCCGTCGCCCGTACGCGGTCCTGGACGACGGATGGTCGCCCTCCGGAGTGGCGGACGGATTCGCGGCATCGGGCGGGCCCTGGGACGCGGGGCGCGACCCCGAGTTCACGCGGCTCGCGGAGCTTCCCGGTGCGGTGTGTGCCGAGGGCGCGAGACCGGGCATCTGGTTCCGTCCCCTTCTGACCCGATCCCGGTCCGACCCGGCGGCACGGTGGGAGCGTGACGGGCGGACCGCGCTGGACCCCACGGCACCCGGCATGGACGAGCGGATCTCCGAGGATTTCGCGCGGCTCGTGGGATGGGGCTTCGAGATGATCAAGCACGACTTCTCGACCGTGGATCTCGTCGGCCGGTGGGGCTTCGAGATGGGCGACAGCCCCTCCGGCGGGCCCCCGTTGCGGCGCCGGGATCTCACGACGGCGGAGGCGCTCGTGAACTTCTATCGCACGATCCGCAGCGCGTCGGGCTCGGCGCTCCTCATCGGTTGCAACACTGTCGGACATCTTGCGGCCGGGCTCACGCACGTCTCGCGTACGGGTGATGACGTGTCGGGTTCGGACTGGTCGCGGACACGTCGGATGGGTGTGAACACCCTCGCATTCCGGCTCGCACAGCACGGCAGGTTCCACGCTGTCGACGCCGACTGCATCCCGTGCACGCCCCAGGTCCCCTGGGAGCTGAATCGTCGCTTCCTCGGCCTGGTCGCTCGTAGCCGGACGGCACTGTTCGTCTCCGTGGACCCTGCGGCCCGGACCGATCGCGCGGACCAGGACATCGCCACAGCCGTGCAACGCGTCCTCCACGGCCCGACGGCATCAGACCTCGAGCCGCTCGACTGGCTCAGCTCCTCGACGCCGTCGTCATGGGCTGACGACGAGGGCGAACACCAGTACTCCTGGGACGCGTGACCGCTCGGGTCCTTTCCTGTCGGCGGAGCGGACATCCCCGATGCGCTCGCGAGAAGCAGGCGTGAGCGCGGTTTCCCTGCCCTCTGTCACGACGCCTGATGGTCCTGACCGTCCTCGGTGTCGCCCGTGCCATCGCCGAGGCCCTGCAGGAACCGCTCGACCTCGGCGGCGATCTCGTCGCCGGAGGGCACCTCGGTCTCGGCGGGGCCGCCGGGTGTGCTGTCCCCGGGGCCGGCGGGCAGCGCGCGGTCGTAGTTCTCCTCGAACGCCCGGACCAGCTGCTGGAGCTGGGCGGCGTCTGCCACCTGCTCGGCGACGGCCTCCCGGGTGGCCTGGGCGGCGGGCGCGAGCGCGCCGACGGGCATGGGAAGTCCCGTCTCCGTCTCGATGCCGCGCAGCAGGGCGATGGTCGCCTCGGGGTAGGGCATCTCGTGGAGGTACTGCGGGACGTGGGCGACGAGCCCGACGGTCTCGTGCCCGGCCTGCCCCAGCCGCAGCGTGAGCAGGTAGGTGAAGGTCGAGCGCATCCGGAAGGTCGCCGGGAGCGGCCGGGGCGCCTGGATGTGCTCGGGGTCGTCGGCGTAGGTGGTGATGGTCAGCGGACGTGTGTGGGGGACCGGGGCGGGGAAGCTCTGGGCCATCACCGTGCGCGTCACGCCGAGCTGCTCGACGACGATCCGGATCGCCGAGGCGATGCGCTCCCACTGCAGGGTGGGCTCCGGCCCGGTCAGCAGGTAGAAGGGGCGCTCATTGGGGGCGGTCACCTCGTACAGCAGGATCTCCGGGCGGGCGTAGTCGAGGAAGCGATCGTGCTCGAGCGTGATCTCCGGGCGGTGCGCGCCGTAGTCGAAGACCTGGTCGAGATCGAGGCGGCCGATCACGCGGTGGGGCAGGGCGTCGAAGAGATGCTCCTCGATGAGCTCCTGGGCGTGGCCCGCATCGGCGAACGCCTCGAGGGTCACGACCATCGTCGTCGCGGTGAGCGATCGCGGTTCGACGTCCTTCTCGTACTGGAAGAGGGTGGTCGGGTCGAGCATGAGGACCTCCGGGCGGTGCTGCGCGCGCAGGGGCGCGGACGGGTGATACGACCTTCAACCATCTCCGGGGCAGGGGTATTCCGTGCCCTGGGCCTGGGCCTGGGCCTGGGCCTGGTTCGTTCCGGGCGCATGTGGCACTGTGCACATCAGGACTCGTGGCGCATCGGGGCCCGGACCACGGCCGGCCCTGCAGTACGCGAGGAACCGCACCGGCGCGCTCCGTCCGCGCCCCGAGCACCGGAGGCACATCATGGCCGATCCAGTCCTGAAGGGTCAGGAGCTCCTCGACGCCCTCGCCGCCGAGGGCCTCGCCGACTGGCAGGGGTTCCCGGACGGTCTGCGCACGCGCCTGCTGACCCGCACCTTCGCCGCCGGACTCGACCTCGTGGCGCGGATCGGCGAGCTGGCCGAGCGGCGCGATCACCACCCCGACGTGCGGCTCACGTTCCCCCACGTGGACCTCACGCTCATCAGCCACGATGCGGGCGGTGTGACCGTGCGGGACCTGCGCCTGGCGGGGGAGATCTCCGCCCTCGCACGGGAGGCCGGCATCGCGGCGGACCCGGCGGCGCCGGTGATGCTGGAGCTGGGGCTCGACACCGCGGCCCGGGATCGCACCGGGCCGTTCTGGGCGGCCCTGCTGACCGGGGACGCCGGAGCGGTGGACGGCGACGACGTCGTCGACCCCTCGGGCAGGGTGCCGACCCTCTGGTTCCAGGGGACCGATCCTCACGACGTGCCGCGGCAGCGCCTGCACGTGGACCTCTGGGTGGGCGCCGATCAGGCCGAGGCCCGGATCGCCGCCGCTCTCGCGGCCGGAGGCATCATCGACGACGACTCCGAGGCGCCGTCTTTCACCGTGCTCGCCGATGCGGAGGGCAACCGCGCCTGCATCTGCACGATCGCCGAGCGCGGCTGAGGGCTCCTCAGAGCACCAGGCGTACCGTGTCCACCCCGAGCTTCACCGCGAGCAGTGCCGTGACCACGAGGAACACGATCCGCACGAACCCGGAGCCGCGCCGCAGCGCGATGCGTGCCCCCAGGTAGCCGCCCAGGACGTTGGCGGCCGCCATCATCCCCCCGAGCACCCACGCGACCTCCCCGTGAGCGGCGAACACCGATAGCGCCCCGAGGTTGGTGGCGAGATTGGCGAGCTTCGCGTGGACGCTGGCCTCGAGGAACCCGAACCCCAGCAGCGACACCATCGCGATGACCAGGAACGTCCCGGTGCCCGGGCCGAGGATCCCGTCGTAGATGCCCACCACCAGGCCGATCGCACCGGCACGCCACACGTGGGCGCGTCCCGTGTGCCGCGGCGTGTGCTCGAGGCCCAGGGTGGGACGCCGGAGCGTGTGGGCCCCGACCACGAGCAGCGCGGCCAGGACGATGGGCGACATCAGGGGCCGGGGATCAGGGTCGCGAGGCTCGCGCCCAGGGTGCTGCCGCCCGCCGCGCACACGATGAGCGGCACGGTCGTCGCGAGCATCGGCCCGATCCTGCGGACGTAGGTGGCCGAGGACACTGCGGTCCCGGCGGCGCTCGCGAGCTTGTTGGTGCCCAGCACCGTGCCCGTGGAGGCATCGGCAGGAAGTCCCGTGAGCAGCGCCGGGAGCTGGATCAGGCCGCCGCCTCCCACGACGGCGTCGACCCATCCGGCCGCGAAGGCCGCGAGCGCCAGCAGCACGATCACCAGCGCGCTGACCTGGCCGATGGCGGGGATGTCGAGGACGGGCACGGGGACAGTCAACGCCCGGGATCGGGCTCGGGGCCAATCGGCTCGTGCGTCGGCGGGTCGGGCTAGGTTGTGGCCATGGTCGATCCCTCGCTCGTCGCCCGTCGCCTCGTCGCCCAGGGGCTCGCCATTCGCCCCTTCGGCACGGCGCACGACGTCGCCCGGGCGCAGCTCGCGATGCAGGGCCAGGACCTGCCCGGTGTGATCGCCTCGATCGCGCTGCGCCTGTCCCCGGAGGTCGCCCCGAGCGCGCAGGTCGCGGTGGCGGCGGTGCTCGCCGCCTTCGACGAGGGCACGATCGTGCGCGGCTACCCGATGCGGGGGACCGTCTTCGCGGTCGCCGCGGAGGACCTGCGCTGGATCACCGAGCTGTGTGCCGGCGCGCCCGCCCGCGCCCAGGAGCGCCGTCGTGGCCAGCTGGGGCTCGACGACGAGCAGGTGGATCGCGCCCGCACATTGCTCGAGTCGGCCGCGGGGGAGCGCACCCGGGGGCTGTCCCGTGAGGACCTGTTCGCGCTGTGGGAGCGCGAGGGTCTTGCCCCCGCCAGAGGGCGCGGCTACCACGTGCTGTCCTACCTCATGGCCACGGGCGTCGCCGCGTACGGCCCGTGGAACCCGCAGGCACAGAGCAACGACGTGGTGCTCGCCGAGACCTGGCTGCCGCTGGGCACCTCGATCGCCGAGCGCTTCGGCGGGGACACCGATACCGCGGCGGCAGAGCTGCTGCTCCGGTATCTCACGGGCCACGGCCCGGCGACGCTGCGCGACGCGGCCTGGTGGTCCAAACTGCCGCTGACCACGCTGCGACGGGTGCTGCCATCCCTCCGCGGCGAGCTGGAGACGGATCCCGCGGCGACGGTCGCGGGGGAGGAGCTGTGGTGGCGGCCCGGACTCCTGGACGAGGTCGCCGCGGCAGGGAGCGCCGTGGATCGCCTGCACCTCCTGCCGGGTTTCGACGAGATCGTGCTCGGCTACCCCGATCGCACCGCGCTCGTCCCCGAGGAGCACCTGGACGCCCTGGTCCCGGGCAACAACGGCGTCTTCCAGCGCGCGGTGCTGCGCCGCGGGCGGATCGTCGGCACCTGGCGGCGGACGGGCCCCCCGGGGCGCCGCGCGTTCGCGGTCGACGGATTCCGCACGCTCCCGGCGATCGCGCTGCGCGAGGCGACATCCGCCCACGGCCGGTTCCCGCACCTCGGGAGCTGACCGGGGATTCCCAGCAGCCCGGTACACGGTGGGGTCCTCCGCGCGCCTCCGGCGGAGGACCCTCAGGGCAATGCAGTTGCACCTCCGGCGCTCCGGCCGAGACGATGGGCACATGTCCATCCACGACTCCGCGCGCCACGCCGCTTCCCTCCCCGCTGACCTCGTCGTCGACGCCCTCACGACCGAGGACGCCCCCGCACTGAACGCGCTGGTCAACGCCCTGGCCGCGACGGACGGCACGGGGGAGACGGAGCCGCTGGAATCGACGCGGGAGTTCCTCTCGACACCCGGCACGGACCTCGCCCTGGACACCGTGGCGGTGCGCCGCGGCGACGAGCTCATCGCCTACGGCGGCGTCAACCTCCCCGAGGAGCTGACGCACGACGGCCGCGTCCGGGCGCGTCTTCAGGGAGGCGTCCGGGCCGCGGATCGCCGCGCGGGCATCGGGACGCTGATCTTCGGACTGCTTGAGCGCCGGGCCGTGCAGCTGGCGGCGGACCAGCATCCCGGTGCTCCCGGCTATCTCGAGAGCAGCGGGGGCCTCGCCGGGGATCCGGTCCGGCATCTCCTGGAGGCCCGTGGGTACACCGCGGTGCGGGATTTCCACGAGATGACCCGTGCACTCGACACACAGATCGACGAGCGCGCGCTGCCGGCGGCCTACACCGCCGTCAGCCCCGACGAAGGGCACAAGGCGACCGTCCGCACGGCGCATAACGCGGCCTTCGCGGACCACTGGGGCTCGGCTCCCATCAGCGAGGGCCGCTGGGAGCAGTTCTGGCATTCGCACGCGGCGCGTCCGGCGCTGTCGAGCATCGCCCTGGACGACGACGGCACGGCGATCGCCTACGTCATCGCGCAGGAATGGGAGCCCCGGGAGCTGTACATCGCGCTGGTGGGCACGACATCGGCGGCGCGCGGCAGGGGAGTGGCGCGGGCGCTGATCACCAGGACGTTGCAGCTGGCCAAGGCCAGCGGGAACTACGACACGGTGGACCTGGGTGTCGACGCGGAGAGCCTGACCGGTGCGACCCGCCTGTACACGGACCTCGGCTTCCGCACGGACAAGGTGTTCACGTCGTATCAACGGGACCTGCCGACCGCGTGAGACGCCCGGCGCGCTCCGGCGCCGTCGCCGTAGAGCCGGCCGGACGAGGTGGTGCAGGTCAGCCGAGCTCCTCGACGATCCCGATCACGATGCGGGAGGGGCCGCGGAGGTAGGCGAAGAGGCAGTAGTCCTCGTACCGCGCCACCTCGCCGACCAGCTCGGCACCGAGCGGCACGAGTCGCGCGATGGTGTCCTGGAGGTCGTCGACCACGACGGTGATGCGGGGGACTCCGGCCACGGCGAAGGGGAGATCCGGCGCCGGCTGCTGGACCGGCTCCCGGAACACCGAGAGCTCGACCCGGCCCTGTCCATCAGGGGTCCTCACCGTGGCGATGTCGGTGCGGACGCCGTCCATCCCCAGCAGCGCATCGGCCCACGCGCCCTGCACGGTGGCTTCGCCCTCGAGCTCGAACCCCAGCTCGACGAAGAAGGCGATCGCCGCGGGGAGGTCCTCGACGATGATCCCGGTGTTGTCCAGCCGCACGATGCTCATGAGGTGCACAGTAGGCCGGGGGCTCGTGGAGGGCCAGGGTCACGAGTTGACTTTACATAACGTGCATTATCGGCGTTGCGTGCGAGGGGGTCCGTGGGTCTCGGGGCGACTCTGTGCGGCCTGGACGCATGACGACGTGCGGCATGCCGCCTCGCGCGGCGCCGTCGTCGCCGGTTCCCCACACCATGCAGCTCCGTGGGACGCCGACTCATCGTCACCTTGTGCCGACCAGGCGCGTCGTCCATCGAGCTCCATCCAGGGCGCGTGCCACCTGCCGTCGTGCCACCGCATCACATATCGATACATCAAGACACGGAATCGTCGACACAGGGACGATGGGACGTCCTGGCTCAGGTAACCCCGTGTACGGCCTTGCTGAGTGAGGACGTCCCGTCGACGCAGCCGAATCGACCCGAGGACGCAGATTCCCGCCCTCGAAAGGAACCCCACGCACCGGAACTTTGGCACCGCGCCCCAAGATCCGCGGAGCGCTCCGCCGCACGAGTCCCCCACCTGCCATGACACACGCCCCCTGTGATCTTTCAGCCAGTTCCCAGGGCGTGGAACCGCACCCGTGCTGGCACGTCCGAGCAGGTTCAGGCTTCACCCAGGTCTAGTCTGCCGATCATGACCCAGGCCACGACGCGCGCCCCCTCCTCCCTGGGACGCTCGGTCTCCAACACCCTCAAGGGCTCCGCCGGCAACCTCGTCGAGTGGTACGACGTGTACGTCTACTCGGTGTTCTCGACGTACTTCGAGTCCCAGTTCTTCGCCGCCGACGACCAGAACTCGCACGTCTACGTGTGGGCGATCTTCGCCGTCACCTTCGTGATGCGACCGGTGGGCTCGTGGTTCTTCGGCTGGTTCGCCGACCGCTACGGCAGGCGCCGCTCCCTGACCGCCTCGGTGTCACTCATGGCCCTGTGCTCCTTCGCCGTGGCGTTCACGCCCACACAGGCGTCCATCGGTATCGGCGCCGCGATCGTGCTCATGATCTGCCGACTGCTGCAGGGCTTCGCGACGGGCGGCGAGTACGGGACCAGTGCCACGTACATGTCGGAGTCCGCCGTCCCGGGCCGGCGCGGCTTCCTGTCCTCGTTCCAGTACGTCACCCTCGTCGGCGGCCACGTCCTGGCCCAGACGACGCTGCTGATCATGATCCTGTCGGCCGACACCACCTGGATCTCCGAGATCGGGTGGCGCATCGCCTTCGGGCTCGGCGGCATCTCGGCGATCGTCGTGTTCTGGCTGCGTCGCACCATGGACGAGTCCCTCACCGTCCAGACGCTCGGCGAGCATCGCGCGTCGGATCGGCGCAGCGGGTCGATCCGTGAGCTGCTGACGCGCTACTGGCGCCCGTTCGTGCTGTGCTTCCTCGTGACGATGGGCGGCACCGTCGCCTTCTACACGTACTCGGTCACCGGCCCCAAGATCATCCAGAAATCCTTCGCCGGTGGTGATCTCGTGACGGGCACGGTCATCAACCTCATCGCCCTGACAGCGCTCATGCTCCTGCAGCCCCTGGGCGGGCTCGTCGCCGACCGCATCGGCCGCAAGTCCCTGCTGGTGTTCTTCGGGATCGGCGGCGTGCTCTACACGTGGGTGCTGACGTTCCGGCTCCCGGAGATCCACAGCGCTGCCCTGGCGTTCCTGGTGCTGCTGGTCGGCTTCGTGATCCTCACCGGGTACACGTCGATCAACGCCGTGGTCAAGGCGTCGCTGTTCCCGACGCACGTGCGCGCCCTGGGCGTCGGTCTGGGATACGCGCTCGCGAACTCCGTGTTCGGGGGCACCGCTCCCCTGCTCTACACCGCCGCCCAGAGCGCGGACCGGATCGGCACCTTCACGATCTACGTGACGCTCGCGATCCTGGCCTCGCTGATCGTGTACATCGTGGCCCTGCGCGATCGCGGCGCCGACTGGCTGGACGACGAGGCCGAGATGCAGCGCCGCGAGGACGCGGCCGCGCGGGTCCCCGCGAAGGTCTGAGGCAAGCCCGCTCTCCCCGGTCCGGCATGCCGGGGCACTCAGGCCTCCCGCGCCGCCGCGCGACCGGCCACAACGTAGCAGCCGATGGACAGCGCCACCCCGATCACCATGACGGTCGCCATCGGGACCGCGGTGTGGGTGCCGGCCAGGCCCACGAGCGGTGCCGCGCACGAGGCTGCGAAGGAGAACCCGAGGCCCAGCATCGCCGATCCCGTGCCCGCGAACTCGCGGGCCTCCTGGGAGGCCAGCGCTCCCCCGTTGCCGAACACGAAGCCCTGGGGCGCGACGACGAGGAAGAAGGCGGGCAGGACGATCCACGCCGGCGTCCCGAAGAACAGGGCGCCCGTCAGCAGGGCGACCGTGCCCACCGAGACGATCGTGAGCCCGATCCGGATCATCACTCGAGGGTGATGGCGACGCGTCAGGCGCGCCGACAGGAACGACATGGTCATCATCCCGGCGGAGTTGAGGGCGAACGCGATCGAGTACCCGGTCGCGGTGAACCCCAGCATCTCCTGCACGACGAAGGACGACGCCGAGACGTACGCCATCAGAGCGAACGCGGAGAACGCGTTGACCAGCAGATACGCGACGAACACCGGCCGACGGAGCAGAGTCCGGCAGTTGTGCAGGAACGTGCGGAAGCCACCGGAGTGCCTCCGTGAGCGCGGCAGCGACTCCGGGATGAGGAACAGGGCGCCGATCAGGGAGATCAGCGACATCGCCGCGATGACGAGGAACACCTCGCGCCACTGGCCCACCAGCAGGATCAGACCACCCAGCAGCGGGGCGACGATCGGTGCGATCCCGCCGACGCCCTGCATGATGTTCATCGTGCGGAACAGCTCCGGGCCGTCCGTCATGTCGATGAGCACGGCACGACCCAGGACCATGCCGAAGCCGCCACCGACGCCCTGCGCCATCCGCAGCACCGTGAGGGTCTCGATGTCCTGGGCCAGGGCGCACCCGATCGAGGCGACGAGGCACAGCACGATCCCGATCAGCAGCGGCACTCGGCGCCCGAGGCGGTCCGAGAGCGGGCCCGCGACCACCTGACCGACCGCCGTGCCCGCGAAGAATGCGGTGATGGTCAGCTGCAGCAGCGCCGGGGTCGTCCCGAGATCCTGCGTGACCTGCGGGAATGCCGGGATGTACATGTCGGTGGCCAGGGGTCCGATCGCGCTGAGGGTCGTCAGCACCGCGATCACGAGGGCGGTGACGCGGCCCCGGCTGAGGCGCAGCTCCTCCTCGCTGGGCAGGTGCGCGCGCTCGCGATCGCCCGGATCCTCGAGCACCGGGATCGCCCCGGTGATGGTGGGGATCCCACCGGTGATCGTGGGGATGGGCCCGGTCGTCGTCGGCATCTGCCCGGTGGTCGTGCGGATCGGTCCCGTCGTCGTGGGGATCGAGCCGGTGGTGGTCGGGATCGGGCCGGTCGTGGTGGGGATCCCGTCGGTCCAGGTGGGCCTCGCCTCGGGCTCGGCGGATCGTGGGGTGCGCGGGAGGTGGATCTGACCCGTGGGGGTGCGGCGCGGTCGATCGGTGCTCGCGGGTGAGGTGCTCGCGGGCGCGGCGTCCGCGTCCGGTGCGTGGTGGAGGTCGTCGCGGGGCGCATCGGGCCTCGCGGATCCGTCTTCGTGGGCGAGAGGGTTCTCGGACGAGGGGGAGGGCACAGCAATCCTTCGACGTCGTGGAGTGGGGGTTCCCCGGGGCATCGTCGCGCCGAGGAGTCCCACATCTTTTCACGCGTGCAAGAATCCGGAGGTGCTTCCCGGTGTCCTCTCCGTGGTGATCTTCGCCGCCACCCTCGTCTGCGTGATCCGACGCCCCCGCGGGATCGGCGTCGGCTGGTGGGCCACGGCCGGTGCGCTCGCCTGCCTGCTGACCGGTGTCGTGCACCTGCAGGACATCCCGCCCGTGATCCCGATCGTCGGGGACGCGACGGTGGCCTTTGTCGGGATCGTCCTCATGTCGCTGGTCCTGGACCGTGCGGGGCTGTTCGGCTGGGCGGCCCTGCACGTGTCCCGGTGGGCGCGGGGCAGCACGCGGTGCCTGTTCGTCCTCGTCATCGTCCTGGGCGCCGTCGTCTCGGCATTCTTCGCCAACGATGGTGCCGCCCTGATCCTGACCCCGATCGTGATCGGCATCGTCTCGGAGCTGAAGCTGTCCGCGAAGGCGGCGCTCGCCTTCGTCATGGCCTGCGGCTTCATCGCCGACACCGGCAGCGTCCCCCTCGTCATCTCGAACCTGGTCAACATCGTCGCCGCGGACCACTTCGGGATCTCGTTCGGCCGGTACGCGGCGACGATGGTGCCCGTCGGGCTCGTCGCGATCCTCAGCTCGGTGGTCGTGCTGCTGCTCGTGTGCGGGCGGTCCCTCCCCCGTTCCTTCGACGCCTCGATCCTGCGGCCTCCAACCGAGGCCATCGAGGACCCGCTGACGGTGCGCGCGGGACTCGTGGTGCTCCCGGTGCTGGTGGCCGCGTATCTCGGGGCCGGCGCGCTGCACCTGCCGCTCGCGGTGGTCACGACGGGTGGCGCCGTCGTCCTGCTGGTCATCGCCGCGATCGGTCGCCGGGTGCCCCTGGGGGCCACGGTCCGGGACGCGCCGTGGGACGTCATCGTCTTCTCGCTCGGGATGTACGTGGTGGTGCTCGGTCTGCGCAACCACGGCACCACGGACCTGCTCGCCGCCCTGCTCGACGTGCTCGGCGCCCACGGGCTGCTGGTGGCCACGCTCGGGGTGGGGGTGCTGGTGGCGCTCATCGCGTCGTTCGCCAACAACCTCCCCGCCATCCTGCTCGCGGCTCTGGCGATCGACGCCAGCGGTGCGGGCGGGGCGATCCACGACGCGATGGTGCATGCGAGCGTGATCGGTGCGGACCTCGGGCCCAAGTACACGCCGATCGGGTCGCTCGCGACGCTGCTGTGGCTGCATGTTCTCGCGCGGCGCGGGATCCATGTGAGCTGGGGGCAGTACCTGCGGGCGGGAATCGTGCTCACCACGCCGGTGCTGCTCGTCTCGCTCGCCGCGCTGGCCGGGGTGCTGGCGTTGCAGGCTGGGTGAGGGGTGGGGGCAGGTTCCGGTGGGGTGTGGGGGCATGTCTGGGGGCGTCCCGGGGATGACCGTCCAGGGGGTCGGGTGGTCGAGTCCGCGGGGACGCGGGACGACGCAGGGCCCACCCGGACGTCACGGCACGGCGCCAGCCCGCGCGTCACGGCACGGCGCCAGCCCGTACGTCACGGCACGGCCGGACGCGCGCCCGCCCGTCACGCCTGCGCGCGCGCCAGTGCTTGCTGGTAGCTGCGGTCGGTGCGCTTGAGCCGGCGGATCACGGCGGCGGTCACGGGAATCGCCGCGTACTGCACGAGCACCTTGTAGAGGAAGCCCAGGATCGTGTACTCGGCCCACTGACCCACCGAGGAGATGCCGATCGCGGTCGCCGCGATCGAGCAGAAGATGATGGTGTCGACCAGCTCGCCCAGGCCGCTCGAGGACAGGAGCCGGCCGATCAGGCCCCGCTCCCCCGCCCGTGCCTTCATGCGGCTGAGGACGAAGGAGTTCAGGCTCTGGCCGGCGAGGAAGCCGCACAGGCTGGCCAGGACGATGATCCAGACGGGACCCAGCGCGAGCGCCAGGGCCTCCTGCTTGGCGGTGCCGAAGTCGTCGGTGAACCCGGGCAGGATGATGATCACCTGGTAGCAGGCCACCGCGAGGATGTTCAGGGCGAAGGAGGTGATGATGGCGCGCCGGGCGGCGCGGGTGCCGTAGAGCTCGGTGATGACGTCGCCGAGGATGTAGGCCAGGGGGAAGAGGAAGAACCCGCCGTCGGTGATGATCTCGAAGCCGGTTCCGGGGACGGTCCCGAAGGTGACGCCCTTGGAGGCGCCGATCCCCGAGAGGATGACGACGACGGCCATCAGCGCCAGCAAGATGTCGTAGTGCGAGGCTCCCCGGTCGGCGTAGACGGCGCCGGCCGGGCGTCCAGATGTGGGAGAGGGGAGGGTGTCCGGGGCTGAGTTCTGTGCGTTCACCCGGGAACCCTAGCCGACGTGCGCTCCGGTGCCGGGAGGGGCGAGAGCGCCCTTCGCGGCCGACCTCGACGTTCCGACGGGCCCCGAGGGGCCCTCGCAGTGCACGCGCGGAGGGCGCCGTCGGGCGGTCAGACCCGGGGAGCCACCGTCGAGCCCGCGGGCTCGACGAAGGCCTGCATGACCCGCAGGATGCTCTCACCCGCGAGGTCGGCGATGTCGGCGCGGTCGAGGTTCTCCTGGACCATGAGGTCGATGAACACGCCGATCAGGAGCTGCGCCAGCTGACCCACGCCGATCGCGCACTCCTCCCCCTTCGTGGCCAGGCCCATCGACAGCGCCAGCGCGATCTCGTCGCGGAGGCGGTGACGCTGGGCGTTGAGCTGCGCGAGCGCCGTCTCCGAGCGCAGCGCGTGGGCGACGGACTCGGAGTACAGCAGGTACCACTGGCGCCCGTACGGACGGATCGCCTCGAAGACGTCGACCATGATCGCGGCCTCGTCGGGACCCTCCCCACCGCAGCCGTCCCCGCCGTCCTCGAGCGAGATCGCGTGCTCCACGGAGGTGCGAACGATGTGGATGACCTCGTCGGTCACCTCCTCGAACAGCGCGTAGAACACCTCGTCCTTCTTGGTGAAGTTGGAGTAGAACGCACCGCGGGTGAAGCCTGCCGCCGTCACGAGGTCGTCGATCGTGGCGCCGTCGATCCCCTTGTCGACGAAGACGTCGAGGGATGCGCGCACCAGTCGCGCACGGGTGTTCTCCTTGCGGCGGGTGGCGGGCTCCGATGAGAGGGGCTCGAACAGGTCGGTCATGGTCTCTTCCTCGAGGGGCGCGGGGCCGGCGTCGTCGTCGGGATCCGCGTTTGTGGGCAGGGGTACGGGACGATACTATCGCTCTGGATACGCTCGCGTATCCAATTCGTCGATGTCCTCGATACGCCACCGCATCCGAGCGGGCGTCCCTCCTCGTCGGCTCCCGCAGACCTCGATCATCGACATGGGCACCCCCTCGCCACCGCCGTGCGCGGACGCGTCGGCCAGGGACCCGCCCGTCGGCAGAAGGGTGACACGTGTCCTCGACGCTGTACCGACTCGGACGCACCATGGCACGTCTCCACTGGCGGGTGATCGGCGTGTGGGCCATCCTCGCCGTCCTGCTGTCCGGGCTCGCCGTCGGCCTCGGCGGCACGCTGTCGACGGCCTTCGAGATCCCGGGGACCGAGGCCCAGGAGGGTCTGGACGAGCTCTCGACCCGCTTCCCGCAGATGAGCGGGACCTCGGGCCAGATCGTCTTCGTCACCGAGGACGGCACCACCGTCGACGACCACCGGGACCAGATCGACAAGGCCATGCAGGAGGCCGCGGGGGTCGACGGCGTCGAGGTCGCGCCCAGCCCCTTCGACGAGAACTCCCCGGGCACCCGCGGCTCCGAGGACACCGCGATCATCGGCACCGTGCAGATGGAGGGCCAGCCGGGCGGCTTCCCCGACGGCTCCCTCGAACGCCTCGAGGAGATCACGCAGGAGGCCACGGCCGACGGGCTCGAGGCCCACCTGGGCGGTCAGATCCTCCAGGAGGCGGGGATGCCGCTCAGCATCGCCGAGGTGATCGGCGTCGTCGCCGCGCTCATCGTCCTGGCGATCACCTTCCGGGCGATCCTGCCCGCCGCGATCCCCATCACCACGGCACTGGTCGGGATCGTGGTCTCGATGACGGCGCTGCTCTCGCTCGCGTCCTCTGTCGACATCCCCTCGGTGACCCCCACCCTCGCGGTCATGCTCGGGCTCGCCGTGGGCATCGACTACGCCCTGTTCATCGTCTCGCGGCATCGACATCAGCTCACCGAGGGCATGGAGGTCGAGGAGTCGATCGGCGAGTCCATCGCGACCTCGGGCAGCGCCGTGATCTTCGCGGGGCTGACCGTGATCATCGCCCTCGTGGGCCTGTTCATCACCGGCATCCCGTTCCTGACGCTGATGGGTCTGTCCTCGGCCGCGACCGTCGCGATCGCCGTGGTCATCGCCCTGACGCTGCTGCCGGCGGTCCTCGGGCTGCTCGGGGAGCGGCTGCGCCCGCGCAAGGTCCGGGCCGCGATGAAGGCCAACGGCGGGGTGCTCCCGCCGGTCCCGGAGGACACCTCCGGCAAGCCGCCGCGCGGCACCGGTTGGGTGCGCTTCGTGACCAAGGTGCCGCTGCTGACGATCCTCATCGTCGTCGTGGGGCTCGGCGCGCTCACCATCCCGGCCAAGGACATGCGCCTGGGCCTGCCGGACCTGGGCACCGAGCGGCCCGACACCGCGGCACGCCAGACCTACGACCTCGTGACCCAGAAGTTCGGCGCCGGGTACAACGGTCCCCTGCTGCTGACCGCCGACATCATCAACACCACCGATCCGCTCGGGGTCATGGACGAGCTGAGGACCCGCGTCGAGGCCATGCCCGACGTCGAGACCGTCCAGCTCGCGACGCCCAACGAGGGCGCCGACATGGGCGTCGTCGTCGTCATCCCCAAGGGCGGGCAGACCGACGAGTCCACGAGCGAGCTGGTGCGCGAGCTGCGGGCCGATGCCCCGACCTGGGAGAAGGACCTCGACATCTCCGACGTCAAGGTCACCGGGCAGACGGCCGTCGCGATCGACATCACCGACCGGCTGTCCGATGCGCTGATCCCCTTCGGTGTCTTCGTCGTCGGGCTCTCCCTGATCCTGCTGGCGATCGTGTTCCGCTCGATCTGGGTGCCGATCAAGGCCTCGCTGGGCTACCTGCTGTCCATCGGTGCCGCCTTCGGCGCCGTCGCGATGATCTTCGAGTACGGCTGGGGCAACGCCGCGCTGAACATCCACGTCGTCGGGCCCGTCATCTCGTTCATGCCGATCATGGTGATGGGCGTGCTGTTCGGCCTCGCGATGGACTACGAGGTGTTCCTCGTGTCCCGGATGCGGGAGGAGTTCGTGCACACCGGCGACGCCAAGGGATCCATCGAGCGGGGATTCGCCGCGAGCGCGCCCGTGGTGATCGCCGCCGCGCTCATCATGATCGCCGTGTTCGGCTCCTTCATCCCCGAGGGCACCTTCATGATCCAGCCCATCGCGGTGGGCCTGGCCGTCGGCGTGCTCGTCGACGCCTTCGTCGTGCGCATGACCCTCGTGCCCGCCGTCCTCGCGCTGCTGGGCAAGCACGCCTGGTACCTGCCGCGCTGGCTGGACCGGATCCTGCCCAAGATGGACGTCGAGGGCGAGGGGCTCGTGCAGGTGCTCGAGCACCAGCGCTGGACCGCCGAGAACGGCCGATCCGCCGTCCGCTTCCAGGACGTCGTCACGCCGATCGACAAGGAGCGGGTGCTCGGCCCGCTCACCGGGTCGGTGGTCCCCGGGTCCCTGCTGGTCGCCAGCTCGGAGGACCCCGAGGCGCTGCGCACCTTCCTGGGTCTCGTCTCGGCCCGGGCGACCCCGACCGAGGGCCTCGTCGCTGTCCACGACTTCCTGGTCCCCGAGGACGCGTCCTCGGTGCGCTCGCGCACCCACGTGCTCCCCCCGGGATCCGACGTCGGCGCACGGCTGGCCGCGATCCGGGACGGCGCCGTCAGCGGGCGGACCATCGTCATCGCCCGCGCCGAGGATCTCGCGTCCGCCGGGCAGGGCGCCGTGTCGCGCCTCGAGGACCTCCTGGACCGAGGAGCCACCGCCGTGACCGGCGACCTCGGCGCCGGGGACGACCGCGAGATCGAGCTCGTCCGCGGCGCGCTGCGCGACCCGGACCGCGTGGTCACCGTGCCGCTGCGTCCGCGCCCGAGAGGCGAGGTCGCCGCCGGGACCGCACGATCCGACGCCCCCACCGACCACCGCACCGACTCCGATGTCGAAGGAGCCCTCGCATGAGGATCTTCCAGCACCCCAAGGCCCTGATCGTCGTCATGCTGCTGCCGCTGCTCATCGCGGCGGCCGGCATGTGGGCGCTGAAGGACCGTGTCGACCGCCTCGACACCGTGCCCGCGGCCGTGGTGAACCTCGACGAGGGCACCACCATGGACGTGGACGGGAAGCAGACGTTCGTGCCCTTCGGGCGGTCGCTCGCCGGGGCGCTGACGCAGCCCTCGACGAGCACGCAGGGCGAGGACGCGACCACCGGCTTCGACTGGCGCCTGACGGATCAGGACGACGCCACCGAGGGGCTGCGCACGGGCGAGTACGCCGCGGTGATCGTGATCCCCAAGGAGTTCAGCACCAAGCTGGGCACCCTCGGGCAGACCGATGCGGCGCAGGCGACCATCCACGTGACCACGAACGACGCCTCGGGCGCGCTCGACAGCGCCATCGGCGTCGCGATCTCCCAGGCCACCGCCTCGGCCACCGGGTCCGAGCTCACCGAGCAGTACCTCTCCCAGCTCTACGTGGGCTTCAACCAGTTCCACGACAGCTTCGAGCAGGCCGCCAACGGCGCCGGTGACCTCAAGGACGGCACTGACCAGCTCCGCTCGGGCCTGGGCCAGACCTCCGAGGGCGCCGGTCAGCTCGCGACCGGCGCCGAAGGTCTCGCCGGTGGCACCCGGGAGCTGTCCGAGGGCGTCACCGGCCTGAACTCGGGGATCCAGCAGGGCGCCGAGGGCACTCGCACCCTCGCCCAGGGCCTCGGGCAGCTCGACACGGGCGCCCAGGGTCTCGCCCAGGGGACGACGGCGCTGGCCGGTGGGCTCACCCAGCTCTCCACCGGCGCCGACGGCGTCGCCACGGGAGCCCGCCAGCTCAGCGACGGCATCAACGGGACCGACGACCAGCCGGGCCTCGCCTCCGGGGCCGCGCAGCTCCACGCCGGCGTGGCCGGGGACGGCACCGCCCAGAACCCGGGCCTCGTGGCCGGGACCCAGCAGCTCGCGACGGGCGCCCGCCAGACCGCCGACGGCACCAAGGCCGCCTTCGACGGCGACGGCCAGACGCCAGGCCTGGTCGACGGGGCACAGCAGTCGGCCGATGGGGTCGCGACGTATGTCGATGGGGTGTCCACGTTGGTCAACGGCGACGGGTCGGCGACGAACCCGGGAGTGGGCGGCGTCGGCGAAGCCCTGGCTGAGCAGTGCGGGCAGCTCCGTGCCGCGGCTGCCACAGCGCCCTCGGACGCGGTTCTCGAGGAGGCCATCGCGTCGATGTGCGGTCCGGGAATGTCGTCGGATGCACCGGTCGGAGGGTCGGTCGGTGCGTTGCAGACCTACGTCGAGGGGGCGCAGCCCCTGACTCACGCCCACGAATCGGAGGACCCCACGCCTGCGGACACCCTCGTCTCCGGCTCCCAGCAGCTCGCCACGGGCATCGACACCGCCGCCCACGGCGACGGCACCTCCGCCAACCCCGGCCTCGTGGCCGGCACCGACGGCCTGGCCACGGGCGCCGAGCAGATCGCGGCCGGCACCCCCGCGCTCGCGCAGGGCACCCAGCAGCTGGCCGACGGGACACGACAGCTGGGCACCGGGGCCTCGCAGCTCGCGGACGGCGCCGAGCAGCTCGCCACGGGCGCCCAGGACAGCGCCGACGGCGCCAACCAGCTCTCGACCGGCGCGACCCAGCTCGCCACCGGGACCTCCCAGAGCGCGACCGGGGCCGGGCAGCTCGCCGACGGCCAGGACCAGATCGCGACCGGCTCCCAGCAGCTCGCGACGGGCTCCGGGACGCTGGCCGACGGCGCCGACGAGCTCGCCACGGGGACCCGCTCGCTGTCGGACGGGACGGTCCAGCTCACCGACGGCGCCCAGCAGCTGACCGACGGCACGGGCGAGTTCGAGCAGGGGCTGCGCGACGGCGCGGACCAGGTGCCCACGTACACCGACGACCAGCGCGCGGACATGGCGAAGATGGCGGCCCAGCCCGTCACGAGTCTCTCGGAGCGCGACAACGAGGCCTCGGGGGCGGCGACCGCCGTGTTCCCGTTCGTCCTCGCGCTCGCGCTGTGGCTCGGGGCGTTCGGCTCGTTCCTGCTGCTGCCGGCCCTGTCGCGTCGATTCCTGGACAGCGCCATGCCGATGTGGATGGTCGCCCTGCGCTCCCTGCTCCCGGCGATCGTGCTCGGGCTCATCCAGGCGGTCGCCGTGCTGGGTGTCATCACCGCGATCGGCATCGAGCCGGTCTCCGCGCTCGGGGTGGGAGCCATCGCCTTCGCGGGGGCGATCGCCTTCGCGGCGGTCCATCAGGCGCTCCTGGCGCTGCTGGGCAATCGCGTGGGACGCATCGCCTCGGTGGTCGTGATGGTGCTGCAGGTGGTGGTCCTCGCCGGGATCCTGCCCCTGCAGACCGCTCCCCCGCTGCTGCAGTCGATCAGCTCCTTCATGCCGATCACGATCGTCTCCAAGGGACTGACCCATGCGGCGCTCGGCGGGGCGCTGGTCTCCACCTCCTCGACGCTGCTGGCCCTCGTGGCCGGTGCCGCCGGTGCGGTGGTGATCACGCTCATCGCCTCGCGGTCCGCACGGTCCCTCAAGACGGCACAGCTGGTCACGGAGGACGACGCCCTGCCTGCGTGATCGGTCTGCGTCGGCCCCGGGTTCTGCACCCCGGAGCCGGCGTCCGGGCGTCCGGCACCCTGGCCGTCCCGAGAACCTCTCGGACCTCGGGCACGGGCCGTGCGGGCTGTCCACGTGGCCCTGGCTCGTCCGTCGTCCGTCGTTCCCGAGGCCTGGGTCCTGGGGCCTCCTAACACCCGGCGTGGCTCGTCCGTCTCACTGGAAATCACGCGAGCGCCCCGCCCCGGGCACGGTGAGCACGCCGACACCGTCGGCCACCAGGTTCACCGCGCCCGTCGCGTTCTCGACCACCCCGCGCAGCACCACGGCGCGCGAGGTGCGCAGGAGGGCCCGGTGGCGCGACCAGAACCCCTTGGAGCACACGACGTTGAGGATCCCCGTCTCGTCCTCGAGGCTCAGGAAGGTGATGCCGCTCGCGGTGCCGGGACGCTGACGGTGCGTGATGATCCCGGCCGAGCGCAGACGCCGGCCGTCCTCGGCCTCGCGCAGCTCCCGGATCGACAGCACCCCCTCGGCGCGCAGACGGTCCCGGACCAGCGCCATCGGGTGCTCCCCCGGGGTGATGCCGGTGGCCCACGTGTCCGCGGCCGCGAGCTCCTCGTCGCTCATGCCCGGCAGCATCGGGGCATCGGCTCCCACCGCGAGATGGGCCAGGGTGCCCGGGGACTCCTGGGCGGCGGCGCCCGCGGCCCACAGCGCCTGGCGCCGGGAGGCCGCGAGGGTGTCGAGGGCTCCTGCGGTCGCGAGCGCCTCGAGCTGTCGTGCCGACAGGCGCACCCGCCGGGCCAGATCCGGGATCGAGGCGAACGGGCCCTCCTTCTCACGGGCCTCGACGATGCTCTCGGCGACGGCCTCGCTGATGCCGCGCACCTGGTCCAGGCCCAGCCTGATCGCGGGGCCGCCGTGTGCGGCATCGCCCTGGACCTGGGGCCGCGCCGCCCGCAGCACGTCCTTCTGCTCCTTCGTCCACCCGTCCTCGGGATCCCGCCGGGGCACGGGCACGATCCCCGCGGCGGTGAACGCCGCGGCGTCGTCGGGGATCCGGTCGGCGCGGTGCTCGTCGTCGAGCTCGAGGGTGGTGCGGACGTCCGAGACGGCGATGTCGACCCCGCGGGTGAGCACCCCGTGGCGTCGGGCGTCGGCCACGAGGGACTGCGGGGAGTAGAAGCCCATCGGCTGGCTGCGCAGCAGGGCGGCGGTCAGCGCCGCCGGGTAGTGCGCCTTGAGGTAGGAGCTGGCGTAGACGAGGTATGCGAAGGAGTAGGCGTGGGACTCCGGGAAGCCGTAGTTGGCGAAGGCCAGGAGCTTGCGGTGGATCGCCTCGGCGTCCTCCCCCACGATCCCGTGGCGGGCCATGCCCTCGAAGAGACGGTCCGACAGCGCGAGCATCCGGTCCGTCGAGCGCTTGGAGCCCATCGCGCGACGCAGCTGATCGGCCAGCGACGGCGTGAAGTCCGCGACGTCGACGACCATCTGCATCAGCTGCTCCTGGAACAGCGGCACCCCCAGGGTGCGCCCGAGGGATTTCTCGAGCAGGGGGTGGATGAAGGTGGGCTCCTCCTCGCCGTTGCGGCGGCGGATGTACGGGTGGACGCTGCCGCCCTGGATGGGCCCGGGCCGGATCAGCGCCACCTCGACGACGAGGTCGTAGAACCGCACGGGTTTGAGACGGGGCAGGGTCGCGATCTGGGCGCGCGACTCGACCTGGAACACGCCGACGCTGTCCCCGGTGCACAGCATGTCGTAGACCGTCGGGTCCTCCTGCGGGAGCTGGGCCAGGGTGAACTCCTGCCCGTGGTACTCCGCGACCAGGCGCAGGCAGTGGTCCAGGGCGGTGAGCATCCCCAGGCCCAGCAGGTCGAACTTCACGAGCCCCGCGTCGGCGCAGTCCTCCTTGTCCCACTGCAGGACCGTGCGGTTCTCCATCCTGGCGTGCTCGACGGGGCAGACCTCGATGACGGGACGGTCCGCGAGGACCATGCCGCCGGAGTGGATGCCGAGGTGGCGGGGCGCATCGCGCAGCTGATGCGCCAGGGCGATCACGTCGGCGGGGATGTCGGTGCCCTCGAGCGAGGAGAAGGAGCGTTCGATCTGCCGTGACCAGGCGTCCTGGCGTCCGACGTCGTGGCCCAGCGCCCGTGCGGCATCGCGCACCGCGAGCTTTGCGCGGTAGGTGATGACGTTGGCGACCTGTGCGGCGTTCTCCCGTCCGTGCCGCGCGTAGACGTGCTGGATCACCTCCTCGCGGCGGTCCGAGGCGATGTCGAGGTCGATATCCGGGGGCCCGTCCCGCTCGGGGGCCAGGAACCGTTCGAACAGCAGGTGGTGGCCCACGGGCTCGACCGCCGTGATGCCCAGCGCGTAGCAGACCGCGGAGTTCGCGGCCGATCCCCGCCCCTGGCACAGGATCCCCTCGCGGCGGCAGAAGTCCACGAGCTCGTGGACGATGAGGAAGTACCCGGGGAAGTGCAGGTCCCGGATGACCCGCAGCTCGTGGTCGATCTGCGCCCAGGCACCGGGGACCTTCTCGGACGTGGCGCCGTCGTCGGCGTCAGCGGCGGGGCGCGGCCCGTAGAGGGCCCGCCCGCCCTGCTCCACGAGCTCGACGAGCCAGCTCGCCTCGTCGTGCCCCGCGGGCACCGGGAAGGGCGGCAGGTCCGGGGAGATGAGCTCGAGGTCCATCGCGCAGTCGGCGCCCAGACGGGCGGCCTCGGCCACGGCGTGGGGGTAGCGCGAGGTCATCGCGAGCATCTCCTCCCCGCTGCGCAGCGGGGCGAGGTGGCTGGTGAGGTAGGGGTCGGCGGCCTCGAGACCGCCGCCGGCACGCAGGGCGGCGTGGGCGTCGGCCAGGCGCTTGTGGCCGGTGTGGGCGTAGTGGGCGTTGCTGGTGGCCACGACCGGGAGGGACACGGTGTCCAGGCCGTGGTCCTCGCGGACGATCCGGGCGCCCTGGGCCAGGGCGTCGTGCAGCTCGTCGTCCAGGACGTCCCCGTGGCGGGTCAGCTCGACGGCCACGTTCCCGGCGCCGAACAGGTCCACCAGGCGGGCGATGCCTGCGGCGGCGGCGCGGGCGGCGCCCTCGAGGTCCCCGTCCTGCAGCAGGGGGCGCACGGCCGCGGTCACGGCACCCTTGCGGCAACCGGTGAGGATCAGCCAGTGCCCGTCCCGGGCGAGCTCCGACAGGCGTGCGAGGCGATAGCGCGGGGTGCCCTTGGCACCGCCGTCGAGGTGGGCGCGGGCGATGGCCGCCGACAGCCGGCGGTACCCGGTGGCGTCACGGGCCAGCACCAGCAGATGCTCCCCGGCGGGATCCGGGGTGCCCGCGCGCGGGCTGGTCGGCACCGGCACGGTGCTGGCGACGTCGCGGCCCGGCTCGGTGCCCAGCGTCAGCTCCGCGCCGAAGATCGTCGCGATGCCGTGCTCCCGGGCAGCGCGGGCGAAGCGGACCACGCCGGGGAACCCGTCGTGATCGGTGATCGCGAGGGCGCGCAGTCCCAGGCGGGCGGCCTGGGCGACCATGTCCTCGGGGCTGGAGGCGCCGTCGAGAAAGCTGAAGTGGGAGTGGGCGTGCAGCTCCGCGTAGGGGACGTCCTGGCCGGGCTCGTAGGCGTCCCCCGTGCGGCGCCCGGTGTGGATCACCTCCACGGGCGGCGTGACGAGGGAGGCGGGGCGATCCGACAGGACCGCCTCGAGGTCCTTCCACGACGGCGGGCCGAGGAACCAGCGGCTCATGACACGCCGCCTGCAGCATGCACATGCACATCCACGTCCCCGTGCGCAGCGGTATCGGTCGGGTCAGTCATATCAGTCATAGATGCCCTCCACGCTCCAGATCCCCTCGCAGGACAGGACGACCAGGGCGGTCCCGGAGCCTTCCTCCCCCACCACGAGCTGCAGACGGGCGGCGCGGTGACCTGCGGCCGTCCACCAGCGCTCGTCGAGCACTGTCGGGGCACCGCAGGAGAGGATCGGGAGCTCGGTCCCCGGGGTGAGGCAGGTCCCGCGCAGCACCTCGGTGCCCTCGCGCGGCACGAGCAGGCGCAGCGGCGGTCCGGTCAGCAGGCCCCGGGCGGTCACCAGCACGTCCTCGCCGGTGCTCGTGCACAGCCGCACCGGCGGGCGGTGCCGGAAGACCGTCGCGGGCACGGGCCGCGGGAGCGAGCCCGGCCAGGGCCCCTCCCGCCGGGCGGGCTTCTCGCTGCGCCAGGGCACCAGGCGCACCTCCTCGCCGAGCAGGCGCCCGCCGGTGGCGGCGGGGACCAGCACGGCCTGCTCCCCGGCCAGGCCCTGGGCACGGGCGAAGGCCCGGGAGGCCCGCTGGGTGGCCTCCCCCGCGCTGCCCCACAGGGCCGCCGCGCCCTCCCCAGCGGGCATGAGCTGGACGGGGTGCAGGCCCAGGCGGGTGATGGCTCCGGTGCGGGCGGTGCCCAGGCGCGCGCTCGTGATCCATCCGTCGCACTGCCAGCGGATCCGGTCGACGACGTCCCCCACGGACAGGGCGCCGTCGTGACGCCAGGTGCGCTCCATCTCCTCGCCCGCCTCGGTGCGGGCCAGGATCCGCAGCCGGGTGCAGATGAGACCGCGGTCGCGGAGCAGCTGCTGGAGCTCCTCGGCCATGGGGCGGGCCACGAAGGCCGCCTGGTCGGTGCGCACGAGGGGGGTCTCCAGCGCCCGCACCACCTCGATGGGCTGCTCGGGCCGATGGGCGGCGGGCGGTGCGGGCTCGAGGCCGCGCGCCAGCAGGTGCAGCAGGGCGATGTCGGGTCCGAAGCGGTCCGAGACCGCGGCGGGCGGCAGCGCCGCGAGGTCCCCGAGGGTGGTGATGCCCAGGCGCTGCAGCAGGTCCACGGTCTCGGAGAGGTCCAGGCTCTTCTCCCGTGCGGCGGGGGCAGCCTGGTGGCGGTGCCCCCAGCCGGGCCCCACCGGTGCGTGGCGCAGGGCGGTGATCGGGTGCGGGGACAGGTAGTCGGCGCTGCGGCCGGGGTGGACGATCCGTCCGGCGCGGGCTGCCAGCAGTGCCGCGAAGGGGCCGTCGGCGATCCCGACCGCACAGTCCCAGCCGGTGAGCTCGGCGACGGCGTCGAGGATGCTCTCGGCCAGCGCCGCCTCGCCGCCCGCGTGGCGGGCCGGGCCCTGGGCGCCCATGAGCAGCACTCCGGGGCGCAGCACGTCCACGCCCGCCGCGACGGTGTCCACGGCGGCGGCGACCAGCTCGAACAGGGAGGACTCGTTCTCGCGGTCGGTCTCCAGCACGGTCGCGTCGGGGCAGGCGGCCTGGGCGGCACGACGCCGCATGCCGATCGCGACGCCCGCCTCCTGGGCGGCGAGGTCGGCGTGGACCACGCGGTGGCGTTCGAACAGGATGATCGGGGCGCGCGGATCCGGACCGTCCGGGGCCGGATCCTCCGAGACCGCCGCCGTGTCACCCGAGGAGGCCGAGGGGCCGGCCCCGTCCGGGACGGCGGGCGGCCGCGTCGACGATGTCGGGGCGGTGCCGTCTCCCCCGCTGCTGGCCGCCTGCTTTCGGTCGTGGCGGTCGCGGGCGGCCAGCAGTGCCCAGTCGGGCACGATCACAGCCGCCGTGCGGGTGGTCCCGGCGGCACGTGCGTTCGCGGCGGCCGTGGCCACTGCCGACGCATGCGTGCCCGTCTCCGGGCGCGCGGTGCCGCGCATCTCCCCTGCCGCACCGCTCCCGGTGCCCGCGAGGGCATCCAGCAGGGTCTCTGCCCCGGGCGGCATCAGCCGGCCCTCCGGATGCTGCGCAGGGGCACGGGTGCCGCGACGGAGGCGGCGGCCGTGGCGGGAGCACCGGCGGCGATCATGCCCCGCACCTCGGGCAGCAGGATCCGTGCCGTGCGCTGCCCGGCGATGCCGCGCCCGGTCGCCGCGACCTCGACCCGGCGACGGCGCAGCCGTCCCGAGCCCGTGCCCAGGCCCTCCCAGCCCCGGGAGGAGGCCTCCAGCTGGAGGTCGGCACGGCCGGGCGGGGTGGCGGCCAGCACCAGGGTGTCCCGGGTGCGGGCACGCCCCAGCAGGGTGCGCCACAGCGCCGGGGCCAGCGCCGGACGCCGCCCCAGCACCAGCACGCCCACCCCGTCGACCAGGGCGGACAGCACCTGCGCGGTCTGCTCGGCGGCGTCGGGGACGATCACCAGACGGCAGGGGTCGAGCCCCGCGTCCAGGGCGGCCCGCAGGCCGAGGTCCGGCATGCCGGCGATCGCGCACCAGGCGTCCTCCCCCGCGGCGGAGACCGCGAGCGCCAGCAGCAGGGAGGTGCTCGCCTCCCCCGTCACCGCGAGGGAGCTGCCCGCGCGCAGCGAGCCGTACGGGATCAGCGGCGCGAGCGGTGCGGGCACCCTCAGCCGGGCGTGGCCGTCCTCCGGGGCCTGGTCGGCGGTCTCGATCGCGATGTCGGGTGCCGGGGACGGCACCGAGGGATGCCCCGGCCGCACGGGGCCGGGGACCAGCCCCGTCGGTCCGCCCAGACCCCCCGGAGCCCCCATCGTCCGCAGCGCGGTACGGTCGATGCGGCCCCCCGCACCGGCGGCGCGCCGCTCGGCCGCCCCGAGCACGGCGCGTGCCCGCGCGAGGCGGTCCTCCCGGGTCTCGGATCCCGTCCCGGAACCGGCCCCGGGCGCTGCCTCGGGTGCCGCGGAGCGCCCGATCCCGGGGAGACCGACCGGTGCCGTCGTGCTCATGGATCCGCCTCCGTCCTCGCTCCGGATCGTCGCCCGTGTCGAACCCGTGTTCGAACAGGAGTTCGAACTGTACGCCGCTCCGCACCGGGGCGGTCAAGCCGTGCAGGTCGCAGGCTCGAACACGTGTTCTATTCTGGATGAGGGGTCGGACAGACGAGCAGACGCCGCCCCGGCATCGGTGCGGAGCGCTCGCTACGCTCGCGGCATGAGCGACCACGAGCACGCCCGGGCGGCCTGGGACGAGGCCTCGCACAAGCACGTCCGGGAGGACGCGCAGCTGCTCGACGAGGCGCGCACCGCTCGCCTGTTCCCGATCGAGGAGGAGCTGCTGGCGCCGCTGGTGCCCGGGGCCGCCGTGGTCCATCCGCAGAGCGGCCACGGGATCGACGACCACGCCCTGATCCGGCTCGGCGCCGCCTCGGTGCTGGGGCTGGACTACAGCCCCACGGCCGTCGCCGCCGCCCAGAGGCGGGCCCGAGAGCTGGAGGTCCCCTGCACCTACGAGGTCGCCGAGCTCCCGCGCACGGGGATCCCCGGGGGCACGCGGATCTCGTCTACACGGGCAAGGGCGCCCTGCCGTGGATGGCGGACCTCCCCGCCTGGGCGCGAGAGATGCGCCGGCTCCGGACGTGGCCCAGTGCTACGTGTCGAATGACCGGAGATGGACTGAGCGCGATGTGGGGTCGCCCGGTCACGACCGTTGGGCGATCACGACCCACTCCCGACCCGGCCGGTCCGGGGCGTCGCGGACCTCGCGGATGGTGAAACCGGCCGCAGCGAGCGTCCTCTCCAGCTCGGGCATCGACCGGAAGATCAGCGTCGACTCGTTCGGCACGACCGACCCGTCGGGCAGGGTGTTGTCGGAACGGAAGGTCACGTAGGGCTCGTGGACCTGGACCACCTCGAAGACGTCTCGCACCATTCCGACGCCTTCGACCTGGTACGTCGAGGAGCCCCGCTCCATCCACTCCTCCCACGCGCGACGCTCGGGGATGCGCGTCTCGAAGACCAGGTGCCCGAGAGGGCCGAGCGCGCCGTAGATCGCGCGCAGCGTTCCGAGCCACTGCTCATCGGTCACGAAGACCTGGGCGACATTGCCGGTCATCATGGCCAGGTCGGCCGAGGGGACGGTGAGCAATGCCTCGGCCGTCCCGTGGAGCCATCGGACCTTCTCTGCACCTGGCTTCGCCCGGCCCACGTCGAGCATGGCACCGGCCGGGTCCACCCCGGTGACGACCCGTCCGCGGTCCGCCAGCATGATCGCCAGGGTCCCGGTGCCGCACCCGACGTCGATCACCGAGCCGGCGGCCAGCTCCTC
The DNA here is from genome assembly GCF_052378625.1 of Brachybacterium sp. AOP25-B2-12. Lineage (NCBI taxonomy): Bacteria > Bacillati > Actinomycetota > Actinomycetes > Micrococcales > Dermabacteraceae > Brachybacterium > Brachybacterium sp. AOP25-B2-12. The sequence continues at coordinate 31,462 of NZ_JBQSXW010000025.1, forward strand.
GACGATCGCGACGTAGTGGCCGAGGTCCTCGCGGGAGCCCTCGGCCTGGTCGTAGATCGCGGCCGATACGGGGTTGTCGAAGTTGCTGGCCTGCTGCGCACGGGTCATGGCCACACCGTTCGCCACCACCGCCGCATCGGTCAACCGAATTGTCCCTCGCCCGCACGCGCGCACCTCACGGGCCGCACCGACGCCGCTGCCGACCCGTGGATCAGCGATGCCCGCACGTCCCGCACGTACCGCACGGCACAGCAGTCGTGCTCGATGGTGGGGTCGAGCTCATCGGTCACCGGGCCACCGCAGGCGCCCACCGAGCCTGGGTTCAGGG
>NZ_JBQSXW010000026.1:0-28036 GCF_052378625.1 Brachybacterium sp. AOP25-B2-12
GTGCGGCGCGCCGGCGGGGAGGGCCCGCCCCCCCGCGCGCGGCGTGTCCGAACCGTCGGGCCGTCAGCCCTGACGCGGGGCGAACCGGGCCGGCGGCAGCGGCGGTGCGGTCGCGGCGGGGGTCTGCGCGAGACGCTCGAGCGCCTCGTCGACGCCCCGGGCGAGCTGCGGATCGATCCCGGCCGTCCAGGCGTTGGGCGGGAAGGGCACCTCGATGTCCGGGTCCACCCCGTAGTTCTCGATGCTCCAGTCCACGCCCCGGAACCAGCTCGCGTACTTGGGCTGGGTGACGCCGGTGCCGTCGACCAGGTCGAAGCGGCCGTCGATGCCGATCACGCCGCCCCAGGTGCGGGTGCCGATGACCGGTCCGATCCGCATGGCCTTGGCGACCGCACCGACGATGTCGCCATCGGAGCCGGCCTCCTGGTTGGTCACGAACACGACCGGGCCGCGCGGCGCGAACGCCGGGTAGGTGTCCGGGCGCTGGCCGCGCGGGTACCCCCAGGACACGACGGTCCGCGCGAGGCGGTCGGTGACCAGCTGCGAGGTGTGTCCGCCGGAGTTGTACCGGACGTCCACGACGATCCCCTCGCGGGCGGCGGCGGTGCGCAGGTCGCGGTGCATCTGCGCCCAGCCGCTGGAGACCATGTCGGGGATGTGCAGGTAGCCCAGGCGGCCGCCGGAGCGCTCCTCGACGTAGCGGCGGCGCGAGGCCACCCAGTCCTGGTAGCGCAGCTCGGCGTCGTCGGGGAGCGGCACGACCACGATGCGACGGCGCATCAGGGCCTCGTCCCCGCCCTCACCGCGGGCCGCCTCGAGCACGATCTCGGTGGGCGTGTCGGCCGATCCGACGAGCAGCGGGGCCACCCCGGTCGCGGGGTCGACGTCCTGCCCGTCGACCTGCACGATCGCATCGCCCACGCGGGCGCCGGCCCCGGGGGCGAGGAGCGGGGAGCGGGCCTCGGGGTCCGAGGACTCACCCGCGAGGATCCGCGTGAGCACCCAGCGGTCGCCCTCGCGTGCGAGGTCGGCGCCGAGGAACCCGGGGGTGCCGGTGTGCTCGGGGGACCACGGGGTGTTCATGACGTAGGCGTGGCTGGTCCCGAGCTCGCCGACGGTCTCCCAGAGGAGATCCGCGAAGTCGTCGTCGGTCACGACACGGTCGATCGCCTCGTCGTACCAGCGGGTCATGGCGTGCCAGTCCTGGCCGTCCATGTCGGACCGCCAGTACTGCTGGGCCATGAGCCGGTAGTTGTCCCAGAGCATGCCGCGACGCTCGGCCACCGGGTCGATCGTCAGGCGCAGCCGGGCGGTGTCGATGGCGATCCTCGCCGGGTCGTCGTCCTCGACCTTGCGGTCGGCGGGGATCTGCACGAACGCGGTGCCCTGCCGGATCACGAGGTGCTCGCCGTCGCCGGAGGCGGTCACGGCATCGACGCCCTCGGCGAGGGTGACGAGCTTGCGATCGGACAGGTTCCACAGCTCGAGCGTGGGCTTGGGCGGCTCGCCCTCGACGAAGGCGCGGGTGGAGCCGAGCACCACCTGCTGGGGGTGGCGCAGCCACACGAAACCGGCCTTGACCGCGGTCAGGCTCGACACGTCGCCCGATTCGACGGGGAAGGGCACGATCCTGTCGTCCGCGCCCTCGAGGTCGATGACCGTGCGCGGCGGGGTCTCGGACTCCGCGGCGCCGGCGGCGCTCGCGGCGGTCGCCGGGGCTTCCGTGGCGGGCGCGGCGGGCGCGTCGGTCGCGCCGTCGGCACCGGGCGTGCCGGGGCCATCGGCGCCGCCGGCCGCGGCCGGGGCCGAAAGCGCCCAGCCGTCGGGCTCGGGGCCGAAGGGATCGCGCGTGTCGTGGGCCAGCGGCAGCAGGTAGGGCCGCTGGGCGTTGACGAACGAGAGGTCGAAGACGAGGTCGTCGTACACCGTGTCGAAGGTGCGCGCCGAGATGAACCCCAGGTGCTTGCCGTCGACGCTGAACGCCGGGGCCGAGTCCCCGAACGTGCCGTGGGTCAGGGCCCGGCCCGAGGGCTCGGGGTCCTGGACGTCGGTGAGCATCAGGCGGGCCGTGTACTCGGAGGTGGGCTCGGCCCACACGAGGTAGCGGGAATCCGGTGACCAGGTGAGATGGGCGATCTCGCCGTCGTGGGAGCGGCCCACCTCGCGCACGCCGTCCAGGACGGGCTCGGAGGGGGTCTCGTGCGCCGTGGCGGCGTCGGGACCGCTCGTGCGGGACGGGTCCTCGACGCCGCGCAGGCTCACGACGCGGACCACGCCGTCCTGGGTGGACAGGGCGATCCGGGAGCCGTCGGGGGAGGGGATCGCGTGGAGGATCCGGCCGATCTGCCCGACGTCCAGACGCAGCTCCTCGCCGCCGGCGTCGAGCCGACGCAGCCCCAGGGCGTCGGAGCCGACGCTCCCGTCGAGGCGGTCGTGCTGGGCGTCCTCGTCGGTCACGAACACGGCGAAGGCGCTGCGTCCCAGCGGCGCGGCCTCGCGGATCCGCAGGCCGCTGCGCCCGGCGAGGAGTCGCGCGGGGCCGCCACGATGGGTCAGGACGTGCGCGGTCCCGCGCCACTCGGCGACGCTCGCGCGGGCGTCGTGGGTGGGACGCAGGGCCAGGAGGTTCTGGTGAGGGTCCGCTCGATGAGGGCGGCGGGCCGAGGCCACGCCCGCCGTGATGACGGGGATCTCGTGCGGCGCGGCGTCCAGCGAGTCGAGGGCGAAGAGGCGCCCACGGGAGGTGTAGACGATCCGAGTGCCGTCGCTCGCGGGCTCCCGGAGGTACCCGTCAGCGCTGGTCAGGTGCGTGTGGGCGCGCAGGTCGGTGCCGTCCAGGGCCACGGACCAGAGGTTCGAGGTGGCGCGGTCGGTGATCTCGGCGCCCTCCCCGGGGGTGTCGGAGGCGAAGACCAGGCGGTCGCCCACGAAGGCGGTGCGCCACTTCGAGGCCAGCAGGTCGTCGCGCAGCGGCTCCCAGGTGCGGGCGGCGTGGACCTCTGCCGGGGCGTCGAGCGGCACGTCCTCGTGGGAGATCCACAGGCGTGCCGCGGTGCCTCCCTGGTAGTGCTTCCAGCGGGACACGTCGTTGCGCCACATGGTGGTGACCACCGTCGTCCCGGAGGGGTGGAACGCGACCTCGCTGCCGCGGCCCAGCGGCAGCAGCTCCGCCGCGCCGTCGGTCGTCAGAGCCCACATCTGGGCGTCGCGGCTGGAGAGCGCGGCCCCGTGACCGGTGGTCACGATGATCCGGCCGTCCTCGTGCCAGCCTGCCACGCGGGTGTGCCGGTTGCCCCAGTGGGTGAGGCGGCGCGGCGCGCCCGTGCCGTCGCTCGCGACGAGGTGCACCTCCTTGCGGCCGGTGACCAGCGAGGTGTACGCGACGAGCGAGCCGTCGGGGGAGATGCGCGGGTAGAGCACCGGTGCGCCGTCGTCGGTGAGGCGCCAGGCGTGGCCGCCCGCGTAGGGCGCCGCCCACAGATCATCGGCCGCGACGAAGGCGACGAGGTCCCCTCGCACGTCCGGATAGCGGAGGTAGGCCGGGGAGGCGGGTGAGGACACGGGGGGTGCGGTGGACGTCGACGTCATGGTCCTCACTGTAGGACGCACCGCCGACAGTTCACCCGCCCGTCGACACGCGCGGTCGCACGCCCCGCCCTGCACGGCGACGGATCGGCCGGTGACGGCCCGCCGGAAAAGCAGACGGCCCGCCGGAAAAGCAGTGGAGGCGCCGACGGCGACGCCCTATAATGACGAGGCCCGATCGTGGGGCGGCGCCGGGGACTTCCCCGCGCGTTCCGCAGATCGACCGGTCGGGTCGCCTCTGCACAGGCACGGCACGGCCTCACGGCCCGAGGGTTCGAGTCCCTCATTCCTGGACGTCGTCCGGCGGATCCGTGCGGGGTGCGCCAGCGGCCCGGGCCGATCATCGCGACCCGCGATGGGACACCCCGGTGCCCCGCGTGCTCCGTGCCCGTCGGGCGGCGTCCGCCCCCCTGCACGATCCGTCCCGCGACCATCCCCGGCTCCCGAAGGAGGCCACCATGATCACGTTCACCATCCCCGAGGACTCGATGACCCCCGGAGCCGTCGCCTGGCGCCGGTCCCGCCTGCGCGCCCCCGTCGCCCTCCCGGGCCACGCCCTGCTGCGGTCCCGGGGCGGCCGGGTCGAGGTGCTGACCGGGCGGCCGTGGGCGCGCTCCGGCGATCGCTTCTGCCAGGTCGACCTCCGGGGACGGCTCCTGACGCTCGCCCCGCAGGCGATCGCGACCCGTGAGGGCGTCGACGCCCACGTCACGGCTGTGGTCGCGTTGCACGTCGCCGATCCTGTCGCGTCCGTGCTGACCACGGACGATGGCGACGCGGCCGTCTACCTCGCGGTCCAGATCGCCCTGCGCGACCAGGTGGCGGGGATCGAGCTGGCGGACCTCCTGCTCCGCGGGCTCGACCTCGCGCCGGTCGCAGAGGCCGCGCGCGACGCCGCGGTGCGGGTGGGTCTCGCGGTCGACCGCGTGGCCCTCAAGGACGTGCGAGCGCCCCGGACCCTCGCGTCGGCCCGGGAGGAGGCGCTGGCCGTCGAGCTCACAGCGCAGGCGGACCTCGAGCGCGCCCGCGCCGAGGTCAGAGCGACCCGGGCGCGGCTCGCGGCCGCCCAGCTGCTCGACCGCAGCCCCGTGCTCGCACGGATCCGCCTGCTCGAGGCTCTCCCGGCGGGCACCCGCCTGTCGGTCTCGGACACGGGCCTCGGGGCGCTCGTCGCCGGGGCCCAGGACGACGGGGCCGCGGACGACGGAACCGTTCCGCGCGCCGAGGCGGACTGACGGCGCCGCCCGGGGATCAGGACGATCCCCGGGCGGCGCTCATCGTGCGTCGAGGCTCATGCCGGGGCGTGCAGGAGCCCGTCCAGACGCTGGAGCTCGCCGAGCATCGCCGTGGTCGCGCCGAGCACCGACTCGGGGGCGTCGATCCCGCCGTCGTCCGTGAGGTACTGGGCCGAGAAGGGGATCGGGACGCTGCCCTGGGGCGCGCGCAGGCCGAGCGCCGTGAAGACCTGCAGCAGGTGGTGGGTGGCGCGCAGGCCGCCGGAGATGCCGCCGTAGGACACGATCCCGGCGGGCTTGTCCTTCCACTCCGTCGCGAGGTAGTCCAGGGCGTTCTTGAGCGCCGCGGGGATCGAGTAGTTGTACTCGGGCGTCACGAACACGTAGGCATCCGCGGCGGCGACGGTGGCGGACCACGCCGCGGTGTGGTCGTGGGTGTACTTGTGGGCCCGGGGGTGGTTGGGCTCGTCGAACAGCGGGAGGTTCAGCTCGGCGAGATCGGCGACGTCGACCTCCCAGCCGTGCTCGCGGGCGATCTGGGCGACCCAGTGGCCCCAGCGGTCGCCCTGGCGACCGGGGCGGGTGGAGCCGATGACGACGAGGAGCCGGCGGCCGAGCGGGGAGTCGATGCTCATGGGGGTCCTTCCGAGTGATCGTTGAAACCTGCATGACAGTAGCGGAGCGCCGGCGCCCGCGGTCAAGGGGCCGGGGCGACGGCGCTCCGTGCGTCACATCGTGCTGACCTCGCGCAGGCGCAGGCTCGTGTCGGCCACGGGCAGCGGCCGGGCCGGATCAGGCCTGGCTGGGCGCCGTGAGGGGCCGGCCGACGACGGGCCCCTCCGTGTTGGGCTTCCATCCCAGCGCCGGTGCGACGTGCTGGGCGAAGTTCTCCAGGATATGGAGGTTCAGGTCCACGCCCAGCTGCGAGGGGATCGTGAGCATGAGGGTGTCGGCCGCCTGGACGGCGGCGTCGGCCTGCAGCTCGGCGACGATCTGGTCGGGCTCGCCGGCGTAGGTGCGGCCGAACGTCGAGCGGAACCCGTCGATGATCCCGATCTGGTCGCCGCCTTCGCCCGGTCGCATGCCGAACATGAGGCGGTCCTCACCGGTGACGATGGGGAACACGCTGCGCGAGACCGAGACGCGGGGGGTGCCGGTGTGCCCGGCCTCCGCGTAGGCGGCGCGGTAGCGGGCGATCTGCTCGGCCTGGAGGTCTCCGAAGGACGCCCCCGTGGCCTCGGTGAGCAGGGTCGAGCTCATGAGGTTCACGCCCATGCGGCCGACGTTCTCGGCGCTCTCGCGGGATCCCGCACCCCACCAGATGTGGTCGATGAGGTCGGGGGAGTGCGGCTCGACGCGCAGCAGCTGGCCGGGGCCGTACTGCTGGGGGTCGGCGGGGGCCAGGCGCTCACCGCGCACGGCGCGCAGGAACAGGTCGAACTTCGCGCGGGCGATGTCCGCCCCGCGCGGGTCCTTCGAGCCGGTGTACCCGAAGGTCTCCCAGCCGCGCTCGGCGGGCTCGGGGCTCCCCCGGGAGACGCCGAGGGCCACGCGGCCGTCGGCGATGAGGTCGAGGGCGGCCGCCTCCTCCGCGAGGGTGAGGGGGTTCTCGTACCGCATGTCGATGACACCCGTGCCCACCTCGATGCGCTGGGTGCGCGCCGCGACGGCGGACAGGAGCGGCATGGGCGAGGCGGCCTGGGTGGCGAAGTGGTGCACGCGGAAGTAGGCCCCGTTGACGCCGAGCTCGTCGGCGCCCACGGAGATGTCGATCGAGTCGTGCAGCATCTGGCGGGCGTCGACGCCGTGGACACCGGCGCCGTTCCCGTAGTGGCCGAAGCTGAGGAATCCGAAGGCTTGCATAATGGGGTCAACGGTACACGGTTGTTGAATATTCCACCAGTGGGAGTGCGGTGCGGATCGCGTCCCTCCGTGCGTGTGTCGGTGCATCCCCGCGTCGGTGGTCGCGCGGTCGTGGTCGCGCGGTGGTGGTGCAGCTCCGACGGGTCCGTGGTGGCGACGGATGTGCGACTCCGGCCGTGGCAGCGTGATCGGTGGCGTGCTGACGCTGCTCCTGGGGTGGGCCCTCGGATTCGGCGTCGTGTCGGTCATCGCGGGCGTGGGGTGGATCGTCGGGGGAGTGCTGTTCGTTCTCATCGGCCTGTGAATGCAGCGCAGCGCCCAGAACCGGGGCGGGAGCGGACCCGATGAGGAGAGCGACTCCTGATCGCGTACGGAGACCCCGCGCCATTTCGCGCGGGTCGCCTGGGCCGACGGTCGAGCCGTTCGGGTACCTGAGCGCGAACGGCTCGGCCGTGGATCCGCCGGACCTCAGCTCTGCGGCGTCCTCGCATCGACGCTGAACTGCCACAGCACGCCGTACTTGTCCTTGACCTGTCCGTACAGCCAGCCCCATGGGGCGAGCTCGAAGGGAAGGGTCACGACGCCACCGGTGGCGGTGAGCTTGTCGATGAGATCGCGCGCCACCTGCTCCTCGGTGGGCTGGACGATGAAGGAGTAGTGATCGGACTCGACGGGCCCGGCGACCACGTGCTCGCCGATGTCGTCGCCTCCGGCGAGGGTCACCGCGCCGCCGTGCAGCTGGGCGTGTGCCACAGCGCCGGGGGGCGGGGTGAAAGGGAAGCCCGAGGTGTCGGGGAAGTCGTCGTAGGTCATCACGTCGAGCGTCCCGCCGAAGGTCTCACGGTAGTACTCGAGCGCCTCCGCCGCGTTGCCGGGGAACGAGATGTAGGGCGTGAACACGGGAATCTCGGTCATGACTGGCCTCCTGGGCTGTCGCGCGCGCTCGGTGACCGCGCCGTCACGGGCGATCCTGCCAGGGGCCACCGACAGACGGAAGGTCCGTGGCGCCTCGCGCGACGGACGTCGGCCTCTCCCTCCACCTGTCCGCGACGGCGCGACCTGCTCCGCGTGGCCGCACCGCCTCTCACCCCGGAACGCACGGCGCCGCCCCACCCGCAGGTGGGACGGCGCCGTGAGCTCGGGTGGTGAGGGGATCAGTCCTCGGTGGTCTCCGTCGGACGCTTGCCCAGCTCGTTGTCCAGGCGCAGGATCCCGGAGCCGTCGGCGCCGATCAGCTCGACGCGATCGATGATCTCGGAGACCGTGGCCTCCTCCTCGATCTGCTCGTCGACGAACCAGTTCAGCAGGGGGCGGGAGTCGAAGTCGCCCTCCTTCTCGGCGGAGCGGTAGAGCTCGCGGATCGACTCGGAGACCTTCTCCTCGTGGGCCAGGGCGGCCTGGAAGATCTCGAGGACGGTCAGGCCCGGCTTCACGGCGGCGGGGACGATGGTGCCGATCGAGGCGTGGTTGCCGCGGTCGACGACGTGGTCGATGAACTTGTTGGCGTGGACCACCTCTTCATCGGCCTGGTGACGCAGCCACGAGGCGATGCCGACGAGGCTCTGCGCGTCGGCCTCGATCGCCAGCTGGCGATAGGTGGCCTCGGCGGTGAACTCCAGGGTGATCTGCTCGGAGAACTTCTTCTCAAGATCGTTGCTCAGCTTCATGGCTCCGACCCTAGGCATTGATCCTGAGGATGTCAGCCCCGATGTGCAGGATCCGACGGATCAGACATCTGCGGGTCCGTCCACGAGGCATCCCGCGGTGCGGCCTCGGATCCGTGGTCGGTGCTGGACGCCGTGTCGTCCGCGTCCGGTCCGCCGGACCGGGCGTCGCCCTCCGGGGCGGCGGGATCGTCCGTCGAACCGGGTTCGGAGACGGGCACCGAGTGGTGCGTGTCGGCGTAGTACGCCGAGAGCCGGCGGTACTGCGGGGACGCGAACGCGAGGGCGACGATGCCCAGCATGATGAGCCCGGCACCCATGAACATGATCGCGATCCCGCGGGTGGACCCCTCCCCGACCAGCCATCCCAGCGTCTCGCGGCCGCTGTCGCGGTTCATCCAGGGGATGACGACGAACTCGGCGAGCGGGGCGACCAGGAAGGCGGAGACCGGCGCGGCCGCCGTCTCGACGCTCTGCGCGAGGCCGAACACCCGGCCCTGGCGCGCGAACGGCACGACGCGCTGGAGGATCGTCTGCTCGGCGGCCTCCGCCGCAGGCACGAGCGTCATGAAGACGAGGATCCCGACGGCGAAGAGGATCCAGCTCTCGCGCAGCGCGAAGGTCGCCCCGATCACCGCGACCCCGACGTTCACGAGGAGCAACGTGCGCACGGGATTGCTGCCCAGACCGGTCTTGGCGATGATCGCGCCGCCGATGATGAACCCGATGCTCGTGACCCCCAGCACGATGCCCCAGGCCTGCGGGCTCATGAGCTCGAGGCCGTACGGATCCATGAGCGCCATGTAGACGCCGCCCACGAGGTTGTTGAAGCATGCGAAGAGGATCAGCGCCACGAGGCCCGGCACCGAGCGGATCACGGCGACCGTCCCGCGGATGTCGATGCGGCCCGCCGGCCGGGCCGCCGTCGCGCCGGACGTCGTCGACCCGGGATCCGTCGCCGCGCCGGCGGCCGCCGTCGTGCCGCCGCTCGGCGGTGCGGTCTCGGTGGCCCGGGCGACCACGTCCTCGGGGATGCGGATCGTGACCAGGTGCGCGAGGGAGATGGCGCTGGCCACCAGGGCGATGAGCAGCGTGTACCCCATGCCCAGGAACCCGATGGACAGCCCCGAGAAGACCGAGGTGACCATGAAGGCGATGCCCTGGACGGCGCCGACCAGGCCGTTGGCGCGATCGCGCGCGGACTCCTCGACCAGCAGGGTCACCGTCGTGGACAGCGCGATGTTGCGCATGTTCTCCACGACGCTGCCGGCGAGGATCACCCCGGTGAACAGCCAGAACGGCCAGTCGCCGATCACGAGCAGGCGCTCGTGGTCCACGGTGAGCCACACGGCCCCGGCCACGAGGTAGGTGCCGACGGTGAAGAACTGCGCGTACGCCATCACCGCTTTCTTGCGGTTGTTGTCGACGATCACGCCGAAGGCGAGGGAGCACAGGGCCACCAGGCCCATGTAGGTGCCGCCGATGACGCCGGTCGCCAGCACGGAGCGGGTCTCGAGGTAGACCCAGAAGGTCAGGGCGAACCACAGGTAGCTGGTGGTGACGTTGGCCAGCAGGGTGTTGGCGAGGATCTGATGGAAGGTCTTCACGGGGACTCCGGGAGTGCTGCGGCAGGGCCGGGTGGGGGGAGGGGGACCAGGGACGATCCGGACGAGCTCAGCCCAGTATGGATGGACCAGCGGACAGATCCTGTCCGCAGATCCGCCGGGGTCGTGAAGGTCATGCCGGTAGGTTTGTGCGTGTCCCCGCGTGCCGCGTGCGGCGGCTCCCCCGACGAAGGACCCCGATGATCACTGTCCCCACGGTCGACGACGTCCTGCAGGAGCTCGGTCGCTCCCCGGACGACCTCGATGCCCGCGCCGCCGCGAGCCGCGACAGCGGTCGCCCGGCCCTGACGCGCGGCACGATCGGCGTGGTCGTGGGGCTGTCCCTGGTGGTCACGGGCGCGATCGGGTCCTCCGTCTGGCACTGGCTGTGGGCCGTCGTGCTGGGCACCGGCATGATCCTCACGGTGGCCGGGGTGGTCGGCATCGCCGCCGGCATCCGCGCCGCCCGCGACGCCCGGGACTTCTCGGGCCGGGAGGTCATCGACACCTATCTCACGGCGCTGGCACGGCGCCTCGACGCCCAGAACCCCGCCCGCGCCGGCGTGCTCGCGCCCGAGGACCCCTCCGCGCCGCCCGTCGCCTCCCGCGCCACCCACCTGGTCATCTCCCACGAGGGCGAGGGCCCGGGCATGTCGCTCGACGCCGTCCGGGCGTGCGGGCTGTTCCCGCATGCGGTCGGAGCGACGGTCGACGACCTCCTGACGGGATGGGTGCTCGGCATCCGCTTCGAGATCCGGGAGCTCGCCGTGCAGGTCGAGGCCACCTATCCCCATGGCGGCAGCTACCGCTCGACGGCCTTCGACGGCCTCCTGACCGGGGTGCGCCTTCAGCGCCCCCTGCCCGCCACCGTCCAGGTCCTCGGCCGCGAACGGGGCCCCGCGCTGCGGGGCACCGAGGTGGGTCTGGCCGAGGTCGCCACCGGTGACGCCGCCTTCGACCGCGTCTTCGAGGTCTGGGCCAGCGGCGCGACCACGCCGGAGGTGCTGACCGACACGGTGCGAGCGCGCCTGCTGCGCCTGGCCGACGACGGCGGCACGGACGACGTCGCCTTCGCCTTCGAGGGGGACGCAGTCTTCTGCGCGATGGCCGACGACAAGGACATGTTCGAGGCCTCGGGGGAGGCGAGCCTGCTGACCCAGCTCGCCTCGCTCCACGAGGACATGGCGCTGTCGGTGCGCCTGGTCGACGTGCTCGGTGCCGCGGGCCGATGAGCGGCTCCGTGCCCGCTCAGCCCGCCGCGCCCGCCCTGACGGCCTGGCGCCGCCCCGTCGCCCTCGTCTACCGGGCCGTCGCGGCCGTGCTGGCGGCCACCGGCATCGTGCTCGTGACGGCTCTGGGCACGCCCTGGTTCGTGCCCGCCGGCTTCGGGTACTTCACCACCCTCAGCAACGTGCTGGCCCTGGCGTGGTTCGTCGCCGCGTTCGTCGTGGGGGTGGTGCGGATCGCGCGGTCGGGGTGGCGGGGCGATGCGTCCGTGGTCCCGCGCGCGGGCGCCGGTGTCGCCTTCGCGCTGCTCATCACGATGCTCGTCTACGTGATCGTGCTGGCGCCGCCGTCGTTCACGCAGGGAGGCTTCTACCAGCCGTACGCGCCCACCGACGTCATCGTGCACATCATCGTCCCGCTCCTCGCGCTCGGGGACTGGGCTGTGTTCGCGCGCAAGGGCTCCCTGCGGTGGACCGATCCGCTGTACTGGGCGGGCCTGCCGATCGGCTACGTCCTCGTCGTGCTCGCGCTGCCGCTGGTGAACCCGGCGCCGTGGCCCGGGGGCGGCCGGTACCCGTATCCCTTCCTCGACGTCACCGGCCTGGGCGGGGGGCAGGTGCTGGTCAACGTGGTGGTGCTGACGCTGATCTTCGAGGTGATCGGCTTCGCGCTCGTGGGGGTCGATCGCCTGGTCGCGTGGCTGCGGGGCAGGTCAGCGCGGCGGTGAGACCGCGGGGCGCGGCGCACGGCCGATGAGCGCCTCGACGGCCTCGCGCAACGACGGGGGCGTGTCCCGCGGGGAGAGCGCCTGCTGGGAGGCGCCGTCGATCAGCCACGCGACCCAGCGGGCCAGCTCGTCGAGGGGCACGTCCTCGCGCACCGCCGTGTCCTCGACGCCGATGCGCAGCTGACGAATCAGGACATCGTGCATCGCGTCGGCCTCGGCCTGGAGGGCGGACGCGACCCGCGGTTCGTCCGCGACGCCGGCGAGGCCGCCGGCGAACGTCGCGTACTCGGCCGCGACGAGCTCGTCGGTGGCGAGGTCGGCCAGGGCGAGGACGGCGGGCAGGCCGGTCGGCCCGGCCTCGATCCGAGCCAGCTCGGCGATGAGGAGGTCCCGGCCGACGGCGAGCACCGCCAGGAGCACGTCGAGCTTGGTGGGGAAGTAGTGGAAGACGGTTCCCGAGGAGATCCCGGCCGCGCGGCAGATCGCGGCGGTCGACGTGCGGTCGTAGCCGGCTCGGGCGAACAAGGTCGAGGCGGCTCCGACGATCTCCGCGCGACGGCGGCGGTGCTGGTCGGGATCGATGGGGCGGGCCATGTCGACCGATCCTACGACATTGTTCGAGCGGTCACTCTAGAGTGAGTGCTCTATGAATGAGTCGAACTCCGGGAAGATCAGTCCGGGACGGCCGCCGATCGGTCCGGTCGTCCTCGGTCTCGCCCTGTGCTACCTGCCGATGTGGCTCACGCCGGTGCTGGGGGCCGCAGGGCTCGCAGCGCCGATGCGGGGCCACCTGTGGGCCATCGTGATGAACGCGGCGGCCGTGGCGATGCTGTGAGCGCACCTCCGCCGGGTCGAGAGGCGACCGCTCGCCTCGGTGGGCCTCACGCGTCCCACGGGCCGGCAGCTCGAGCTCGCCCTCTATCTGTTCGGCGGTGCCATGCTCTGGCAGTGGGCGGCGATGCGGATCGTCCCGCCGGCTCCGAGCCGGGGTTCCGCAGAGGTCATCGCGCTCCCGGTGATCACGGTGGTGCTGCTCATCGTCTCCGCCGCGGTCTGCGAGGAGATCCTGCACCGCGGGTACCCGCTGACGCGCCTCGCCGAGCTCACCGGCCGACCCTGGATCGGGTACGTGCTCACGGTGCCGATCTTCGTGGCACCCCACGTGGCCACGTTCGGACCCTCCTGGCTCTGGACCTCGGGGGCTGGGACCCTCGCCCTCTACGTGCTGTACGCCCGCACCCGGAACCTGCCCGCCTGCATGATGCTGCACCTGTGCCTGAACCTGCCGATGCTCATCCCGACGATCGCCGCGCGTCTCTGAGATGCCGCGGGGCACTCCGCGTCGGCTCGGGCCGCTCGATAGCCTGGGCCGATGAGCCTTCGCAGCCTCCGCTTCTTCCTCCTCGGCGCCGCCCTCGCGATCGCCGGGGCATGGGCTGTCCAGACCTGGAGGTCCGGTTTCGACGGGCTCGACACGGCCGTGCGCGGCGCGCTCGTGGCCCTGCTGTGCGTGGGGGGGGCTGTACACGCTGCTCCGCGAGCGGCGGCGTGCGGCGCTCGCCGAGCAGGCCCGTCCGGGGGCGGCCCGAGGTCGGGACGGGGCGCCGCGCCGGCGCTGACGGCCGCGCGGTCGCCCGTGCCTGCCGCTCACAGGCGCCGCTCGAGCACGAGCCTGGACGTCTCGAGCCCCTGCGCCCGGATGAATCTGTGCGCCTCACCGTTGAACGCCCAGGAGTCCGGACGCGCGGCATCTGTGCTGATGGCCCAGACGCGGCGGGGCGCCGCGAGGACGCCGTGCGTCAGCTCCCCGGGGCGGTCCCGCCCGGGACGCATCGGATGCTCAGCAGCCCGTCGCGTCGGACGCCCACGCCCGCTCGACGAGCTCGCGGAGCACCGCCTCGTCGATGTCCTGCAGGCCGTTGACGTACACGCACGCCGTGCTGAGGCGGTGCTTGCCCAGGCGGGCGAGCAGGTCGTCCGCGCCCTCACCGTCCTGGAGCCCGTAGAGCGTGAGGGCGGCCTTGCGGGGGCTGAATCCCAGTCGGAACCAGTCGGCGGTGCTGCCGTCGGCATAGGTCTGGGTGTACGTGCCGTAGCCGATCATGCTCGGCCCCCACATGGTGGCCGGCGCCCCGGTGGCCTCGCCGAACAGCGCCAGCAGGCGGGCGCCCTCCTCGCGGCGGCGTGCCGTGGGCAGCGCCGCGCAGTACGCGACGGGGTCAACGTCGGTGGGGCGGGTGCTCGGCTCGGCGCTCATGGGCGAAGCGTAGTCGGGGACGTCGCGACCAGCCCCGTGGCCCCGGGCTCGACGCCCGCGGAACCCTGGTCGGAAAAGCCGTTGCACCACCGCGCGACCCGGCGCACCATGGTCGGACACGGAAAGGAGGTGATCCGATCAATGAGTTCCCATCGGACATGTGAGGTGGCTCGCCGCTGAGGCGACCATCGGCTGACCTCCCCTGACGGCCCGGCCGCCGGGGATCTCAGAACGACGGACCGCAGCGAATCCCACCGAGCTGCCCGGACCCGCAGGCGTCGGACCTCGTCCCTCCGACATGTGCGCGGCGCGATGAGCGCCCGCACAGCCTGCGGGTCCGCCCTTTCCCGGGGGCGGACGCGACGTGTCGCCTCCCCGGCGCGGCTACAGTGTGCGCACGGTCCGGGGCGCTCGCCCCACGGCCGCGGGCCGGACGACGGGGGGCCGAGATGCGCACGCGCTCCCGCCTGGCCCGTCGCACCACGCTCCTCCTCTGCACGGCGGTCCTCGCCCTCCCGCTCGCCGGCTGCACCGTCGAGGGGCCCGAGGCATGGCGCTACCACGGCGATCCGCTCCTCCAGGCCGAGGCGGATCTCACCATCATGACCACCACCTGGCGAGATCAGGTGCGCACCGCGCGCGGGGCCCGCGCCCTCCCGGCCGATTCCGCCTGCTACCTCCGGATCTCCGCTCCCCATGACGTCGACGACGAGATCGTGTGCGGGCCCCTTCTCGGCGACGGCGCCCGGTGGGAGTCCGCCCGGATCGCCGGCTACTACGAACGTGACGGCAAGGTCGCCCTCGGCATGATCGAGGCTCCCGAGGGCGCCTTCTCCGACGTCGCCGACCGTGACCTCGGAACCCTGCGCGCGGCCGACGGGAGTGCGCCGGACACCGATGCCGACCCCGTGGCCCCGGACCTGCCGGCGCTCGCCCCGGGAGAGGTGCGGGCACTGTCCGACGGCCCCGACGGCGGTGCCGTCTGGAACGGGGACGATCCCGATCCGGCGAGGGACGACGGCTACCGCGTCATCGATGCCGGGTCGCAGGCCTACCTCGTTCGCCTGCGCCCCGCGGATCCCGCCGTCGAGCCCGAGGTGGACGTCACCGCCCCGGCCGGGTCGCGGCTCATGGTGGTCGAGGCCTTCGAGCTCTGGGACAACCTCCAACAGCGCCCGGAGCCCGAAGCCACCGCGGGACCGCTGGTCATGACCGTACGCGGCGGGGATGCCGGCGAGGCCCACGAGGTCGAGCTGCCAGGGGCCTCCGAGGGTGCCCCCCAGGTGCAGGTGGACCCGGAGACGGGTGGACAGACCATCACGCTGCGCGCCGGGAGCGACCCGCGCTGGGAGGGCCCGCGGTGGATCATCGCGGTACCCGACGGCCAGGAGGTCCAGGTCGAGGTCACCGACGGCTCCCACCGGGCGCACGCCGGCTCGGCTCCCGGCGACGTCTCCTCGGACTTCCCGCGGCTCGAGACCTACACCGGTGAGGTCCAGCTCGTCTCGACCGCCGCGGCCGACGGTCAGGGTCGCGGCGGGAGCTTCTCCCTGGCGGCCTCCCTGCAGCTGCAGCGGAACCTGCGCCCTCAGGACGGACCCTCGCATGCCGAGGTCACCGTCCAGACCTACGACCCCTCCGCCGCTCCCGACGGCGGCGCGGCGGAGCCGCTGCAGTGGTACCGCGACGGGCAGCCGATCGCCGAGTACACGAGCAGCACCGCGACCATCGTGGATCCCGTGCTCGAGCTCGACGGTAGGCCCACCGCGACGAAGGCGGCACCGGACCCGTCGATGCCCACGCAGGCGATCCATGCGGACGTGCAGATCGCGCCGGGCGCCGAGCCGGTGCTCACGATCCGCGGGACCCTTCGGACCGTGCTGTCGGAACCGCCCGCGGTCGCGGGTCCCGGGTACGACGGGACGGTCCCGGACGGGGTGCCGGAGGAGACCGTCCTCGAGACCCTCTTCGTGCTCGAACTCCCCGTCTCCGCCGCCGCGGCCGGCGGCCCGGACCTGGCCGCATGGTGATCGGTCGGGCGTCGGGACGAGGACCGGGAGGCGCATCGGTGTGCACGGACCTCCTGCGGAGGATCGTGGGCCTCGGGCTCGCGGGCCTGCTGGTGCTCCCGCTCGCCGGCTGCACCGTCGAGGGTCCGGGGTCGTGGCGGTATCGGGGTGACCCGCTGCTCCAGGCCGAGAAGGACCTCGCCGCGATCACGGAGGTGTGGCGCGAGCACGTGCGCACCGAGCGCGGACCGCGCGCCCTGCCGGCAGATTCCGCCTGCTACCTGCGGATCTCCGCACCGCACGATGTCGACGACGAGGTGGTGTGCGGCCCGCTGATCGTGCGGGGACCGCGGTGGGAGTCCGCCTCCATCGCGAGCTACTACGAGCGCGACGGCAAGGTCGCCCTGACGCTGACCGGATCGCCCGAGGACGCGTTCTCCCCGGTCGCGGATGCCGAGCTGGGTGCAGTGCGCGCCGCGGACGGCACGGCCCCGGACTCGACGGCGACCCCGATCGCGCCGGTGCTGCCGACCCTGCAGCCCGGCGAAGTGCGGCCGCTGGCCGCCGTCGAGGATCCCGGGGAGGACCCCTTCGAGGATCCCGACCCGGACCACGACGACGGCTTCCGCCTGATCGACGCGACGGACAGGTTCCTCGTCGCACGGCTGCGGCCCGTGGATCCGTCCTCCGCCGACAACGCGGCGATCGACGTGGTCGCTCCCGAGGGCCACCGCCTGATGGTCGTCGAGGTCACGGACCTCTCCGCGGACCCGACGACGCAGGACCAGGTCGTCCCCACGACCCTGACGATCCGCGCCGGGGACGACGCGGCACCGCAGGTGGTCGAGGTCCCGGGAGCGACGGCCCCCGGGACGTCGGACGGGAACACCGAGGATCCGGCCCGGGGACGGTGGGTGGCGGCAGTCCCGGCGGGCCAGGAGGTCCATCTCGACCTCTCCGACGGGGACCACGTCGCCAGCGCCGGCTCCGCGCCGGGGGATCTCACCAACGACTTCCCCGGACCATGGCGTTTACCGGCGACCCGCAGACCCTCGGCGTGACCGTCGAGCGGCCCGGGGAGGGCATAGACGGGAAGGTCGTCGTGGGCACCGACGTCGAGATCCGACGGAACACGCGCACCCACGACGGACCGTCGACCCTCGCTGCCGTGATCCGGACCCGCGAGCCGTCCCGCACCGGTCCGGACGCCGGGAGCGAGGGCCCGCTGCGCTGGTTCCGTGGCGGCTCGGCGATCGCGGGCTACACCTCCAGCACCGTGACGCTGGTGGATCCCGTCCTCGAGGTCGACGGTGTCGCGCACCCCGTCCGTGCCGAGACCGATGACCTCACCGGTGACCCGATGGTCCAGGAGTCGATCTTCATCGCCCCCGAGGCCGAGGCCCGGCTGACCCTCCGCGGAACCCTCCGCATCGAGCTCTCGCAGCCGATCGCCGTCCCCGGCCCGGGGTACGACGGCACCGTCCCGGAGGGCGTTCCCGGATCCGCCGTGGTGGAGCTGCCGATGGAACAGGGGGTGGGCATCGCCCCGGTGGTCGGGGACGGGGGGCTACGTCAGGCGTGGTGAGGGGCGGTACCCCGCCGGACGAGGACCGTCCGCGTCGGTGCCTCAGGGCGCCGCGAGCGTGGCCCCCGCGACGAACTCCCCGGCGTGCAGGGCGTGGCGTGCAGGAAGTCCCTGCGTCGCGGGTCGTGCGGCAGGGCGGTCCAGCAGGTGCTCCATCCGCGCCGCCGCGTCCAGGGCGATCGTCGCGACCGGCAGGCGGATCGTCGCGAGGCCGATGAGGTCGAGGCCGTCGGCCAGGCCGTCGAAGCCGACCACGGACACGTCCTCGGGGACCCGCACGCCCTGCTCCCGGGCCGCGCGGAGGAGCTCGAGGGCCACATAGTCCACGGGGGTGACGATGCAGGTCAGAGCCTGCTCCCTGGCCGCCGTGAGCGCGCGGCGGACCCCGTCGGCCACGGGCAGCAGCTCGATGCGCTCGACGTGCAGCCCCAGCTCCTCGGCGCGCTCGACGGCGCTGCGGATCCGCAGGTCGAAGACCCGGGAGTAGAGCACCGGAGCACCCAGCACGGCGAGGCGCCGATGCCCGGCGGCCGCGACCTCCTCGACCATCATCCGGCCGTGAGCCCGTTCGTCGTAGCTCACCGATTCCAGGGCGTCGTCGTCGTTGGGGCGGCCCAGGACGATCAGCGGCACGGCGCGGGACGGAGCCCGCAGATCCTCGGGCGGGGTGACCCCGGAGCCGACGAACAGCCCCGCCATGCGCAGCCCGAGCAGCCGCCGCAATCCCTCGACCTCGGCATCGCCGTACTCATGGCGGAATGCCGTGACCGAGACGAGGGTGCGGGCGTGCGCGCGAACGGCGCGGTGCAGCTCGGCGTGGATATGCCCGTAGGCGGGGTTGGTCGCATCGCGCACCAGCAGCCCGAGCTGGCCCCGGTTGCCACCCGCCAGACCGCTCGCGGCGAGGTTGGGGACGTAGCCCAGCTCCCGTGCGGCCTCCCGGACGGCGATCTCCGCGGCGGGTGAGACGGAGCTGCCCTCCTGGAACACGCGGGAGACGGTCGCGCGGGACACCCGGGCCCGGCGCGCGACGTCGTCCATCGTGGGGTCGCGATCCTCGCGCACGGCACCTCCCGGATGGGCGATCACCCCGTCGACGATCAGGGCCTGCCCGCACCCTAGCCGTGCGGGACCTGCGGGTGACGACCGCGTGTCGGGACGGGGCGCGGCGCAGAACGGGGGCGACGGGGCACGCGAACTCTCGCGGATGATGCCGTGAACGCGGGAGCGACGGACCGTGAACACGACCCCCGAACTGGACACCGAGGTGCTGTGACCAGGGGTTTGGGAGCGCTCTCACCAGCGCGTCCATGCAGGGTTCACCGCGATGTCACCGGGGACGGGGCCGCCTGGGAGGTCTCGTCGCACCCGCCTACGGTGTGGACGTCCCGCGGCGCCCACCTCAGATCGGCGCCGCCTCGTCCCCGCCCGAGGAGCACGAGCCATGTCCCCCCTGGGAGTCCGTCGAGACCCGACGGCCACGACCTCGCCACCATCCGGCCACGACCCCGTCGTCACGCCTCCGGGCGGCACGGACCCCGTCCGTCCGGATGATGTCGGCACCGGTCCCGAGCCCGACTGCGACGGAGCGACCGTCGTCGTCCGCGCGGTCGCCGGCTCTCCGCGGGCCTCCGAGCCCACGCCCGGCGCGTCGGCCCCGGCGGCGCCGGTCTCCTCCACCGCGGCAGCTCGGCGCGCCGCTCGTCGTCGTTCCCCGGCCCGCCGCCGTGCGGCGCGCGATGCCCTCATCTTCTTCCTGCTCATCGGCCCCAACCTCGCGGCCATCCTCGTCTTCTCCTACTGGCCCTCGGTGTACAACGTGGCGCTGAGCCTCATGGACTGGGACCTCGTGGACCCGTTCCCGGAGTTCGTGGGGCTGGGCAACTACGTCGACCTGTTCACGGATCCGGAGTTCGGGCAGATCCTCGTCAACACCCTCGTGTTCACGGGCGTCACCGTGGTCGGGTCCCTCGCGGGCGGGATCGCGCTCGGCAGCCTGCTGGCCGCCAAGCTCCCGTTCTCCGGCTTCACCCGCACCATGGCCTTCGCGCCGCACATGCTCCCGGGCGCGGCGGTCGGGATCCTGTGGCTGTTCATGTTCGATCCCGGCTACGGCCTGTCCCGGTGGCTGTTCTCGCTGGTGGGCATGGACTCCCCGTCCTGGACCACCACCTCGGACCACTCGCTGTGGGCGATCACCATCGCCTACCTGTGGCAGCGGCTCGGGTTCGTCGCGGTCATCTACTACACGGCCATCCTCGACCTCCCGCGGGACGTCTACGAGGCCGCCTCCCTCGACGGGGCGCACGGGTGGAGCATGTTCCGCCGCATCACCCTGCCGCTGCTCTCGCCCATCACGTTCTTCCTGTCGCTGACCGGGATCGTCGCCTCCGCGCAGGCCTTCGACATCATCTCGATCCTCACGAGCGGCGGGCCGGGCATCTCCTCCACCACCCTCAGCTGGATGGTCTACGACGAGGCGTTCCAGAAGTTCGACATCGGCCGGGCGTCCGCCGCCGCGACCGTGCTCTTCGTGATCCTCATCGTCCTGACCGTGATCCAGGTCCGTGTCGCCGCCCAGAAGGTGAACTACGCATGAGCGCCGCACCCGTCACCCATCGCCCGGCTCCCGGCGCCCCGACGGCGCCCGTCCCGGATCCTGCGGCCCGCCGCCCCCGGGGGCCGCACCGCTCCCGTCGCGCGACCGTCGGCCTGGGCCTGCTCGTGCTGGCCTGCTCCCTCGTGTTCGTGGTGCCGCTGTACTGGCTTCTCACATCGGCGCTCAAGCCCAACGAGCAGATCTACACGTGGCCGTTGACGTGGATCCCGCGCAGCATCGACCTGGGCAACGTCGTCGAGGCGTGGAACGCGGCCCCCTTCGACCGGTTCTTCGTGAACTCCGCGATCACCACCGGCGTGGGCACCCTGCTGGAGATGGGGCTCGCGATCATGAGCGCCTACGCCTTCGCCTTCATCCCCTTCCGGTACAAGAAGGTGCTGTTCGTGCTGGTCATCGGCTCCCTGATGCTGCCGGGACACGTGACGCTGATCGTCAACTACATCACCGTGGCCAACCTGGGCTGGCTCAACACCTACCAGGGGCTGATCCTGCCGGGCATCGGCAGCGCCTTCGCGATGTTCCTCCTCTACCAGCACATGCGGACCCTCGACCCCGAGATCCTGCAGGCCGCCGAGATCGACGGCGCCGGGCACGTGCGGCGCATGCTCACCATCGTCGTGCCGCTGACCTCGCCGATGATCCTCACGGCGACGCTGATCGTGCTGATCGGCAAGTGGAACGAGTACGTGTGGCCGCTGATCGTCACCTCGACGGCCGACATGCGGACCCTGCCCATCGGCCTGCTGTTCCTGCGCAGCCAGGAGGGCTACTCCGACTGGGGCGCCCTGCTCGCGGGCACCGTGATGGCCTCGGCCCCGATGCTCCTGCTGTTCTTCCTCGCCCAGAAGCGCATCATCGGCGGCCTGGCCGCCGGAGCGCTCAAGTAGACGGGCGGGGCACCGGCCGTCCCATCGGCCGGCCGCGCCGTCCCTCCCCATCGTCCCGACCCCCGCATCTCTCGCCGCACCCTCACCCCACCATGCCCAGGAGGCACCCCCATGTCCCGTCCCGCCCTGCACCCCGACGTCCTCTCCCGCCGCCGCCTGCTCGCCGCCATCGGCGCCGGCGCCGCCGGCCTCTCGCTCGCGGCCTGCGGCGCCCCCGGTTCCGGGGATTCGAGCGACGGCACCCGCTCCGGCTTCTCGCAGGCCGATGTGAAGGTGCCCGCCGAGTACAAGGACCGCACCCCGATCCTCTTCTGGGCGCCTTTCACCGGCGTCAACTTCAGCGCGCTGCAGGAGCAGTTCACCGCCTTCAACGAGTCCCAGTCGGACATCGTCGCGATCGCCGAGTCCCAGGGCGGCTACGCGGACCTGAACACCAAGTTCACGGCCGCACTGCAGGCCCGCACGGTGCCGGACATCGTGTGCTTCCCCGAGCGCCAATGGCTGCAGTTCTACTTCTCGGACGCGCTCGCCCCGCTGGACAGCTACTTCGACGACGACTGGAACCTCGACGTCTACATCCCCAACTACGTCGAGGAGGGCAAGGCGGCGGGCTCGACCTACGTCGTGCCCTTCGCGCGCTCGACGCCGCTGTTCTACTTCAACCGCTCCCAGTACGCCCAACTGGGGCTGCCCGAGCAGGGGCCGAGCACCTGGGACGAGCTGGCCCAGTTCGGTGCCGAGCTCGGCGGGATCGAGGTCAGCGGCAAGAAGCTCGCCGCCCTCGCGGTCTCCGCCGACGACGCCTGGTTCGGCCAGGCCCAGATCTGGGCCTGGGGCGGCGCGAACTCGAAGGACTTCGACGTGACCATCGACCAGCAGCCGGGCCTGGACTGGCTGACCTGGCAGCGGGACTTCATCCACCGTGACGGCTTCGGCTACATGGCGCAGTCGCCCACGACGGACTTCACGACCGGGCTGACCGCGGGCGTGCAGGGCTCGACCGCGTCGCTGCGCGGGATCACCGAGGAGGCGCAGTTCGACGTGGGCTGCGCGTTCATGCTCGGCAAGCAGGAGCAGCACACGCACTGCCCCACGGGCGGATCCGGCCTCTCGATCGTCAAGTCGGAGTCCAAGGAGCGCCAGGACGCGTGCGCCGAGCTCTTCCGGTTCCTGGCCGAGCCCGAGCAGTCCGCCTCGTGGCACAAGGGCACCGGGTACGTGCCCATCGTCCAGGCCGCCCGGGACACCCAGACGGTCAAGAGCCTCGTGGCCGAGAATCCCAACTACGGGGTCGCGCTCGCGCAGCTCGAGTACGCGCAGTCCGCCGACCGCATCAACTGGTTCCAGGGTGCGGTCACCGAGATCTCCGCCGCCCAGGCCCAGGTGTACGGCGACAACGCGGACCCCGCCACCGTCCTGAAGACGGCCCGCACCAAGCTCGACAAGGTCATGGAGGACAACCGCGAGGACCTCGAGAAGGTGCTCGAGGCATGAGCGGCGCACGCATCCCGGTGCTCATCGGACACCGCGGCGCGGCCGCCGTGTCCCCGGAGAACACCGTGGCCTCGTTCCGCCGCGGGGTCGCCGACGGCGCCGCCCTCCTGGAGTGCGACGTGCACCTGAGCGCCGACGGGCACGACGTGGTCATCCACGACGCGACACTGGACCGCACCGCCCAGGAGGACTCGCCCCTGCGGCGCGGTTCCGTCGCCGAGCTGCGCCGCGATCAGCTGGACCAGATGCTCGTGGGGGAGGGGGAGCACATCCCCACCCTCGAGGAGGTGCTCGATGCGGCGCTGCGCGAGGACGGGACCCCGGTCCCGCTGCTCGTCGAGATCAAGGCCCCCGCGGCGGCCGAGCTGGTCACCCGGATCCTGCTCTCCCGGTTCGGGGCCGACGCCTTCGCGGACCTCGCGTCCGCCCCCGCCTGGGTGATCTCCTTCCACGAGGAGGCGCTCGCGACGGGACGCGCTCTCGCGCCGCAGATCCCGCGGCTGCTGACCACCACGGAGACCTCGCCGGCGTTCTACCGGGCGGCCGAACGCCTCGAGGTGGCGCAGGTGGGCGTCCGGATCGCCGATGCCCGCGTCGCCGACGTCGAGCAGTGCCGTCGTCGTGGCCTGCAGCTGAACCTGTGGACCGCGCGCGGCGAGGAGGAGCTCGAGCGGGCGCTCGAGCTGGGGTGCGACACCCTCACCGTCGACGACCCGGCCTGGGCCCGGCGCCTCATCGCGGCGCGCGTCCCGGTCTGAGCAGCGCGGTCCCGTGCGGGTGCGGCGGGAGGGAGCGGACGGCACCGGTCGTCCGCCCGCCCGCTCGCCCTCCCGGCTCGGGACCGTGCCGCCGTGAGACAGTGCCCCCGGATCCGTCCACGCCCCTCGAAGTCCCGCCATCGTGAAGGAGAACGTGACATGACCACCTCCCGCCCGAGGATCGTCGGCCACCGCGGCGTCGCCGCCCATGCCCCCGAGAACACCCTCGCCTCGTTCCGGCGCGCGATCGCCGACGGCGCGGAGCTCGTCGAGTGCGATGTGCATCTGAGTCGCGACGGGCACGTGGTCGTCATGCACGACGAGACGATCGACCGGACCGCCGATCCCGCCTCGCCCCTGCGGACCGGCGCCATCGCAGACCTCACCCGGGCCGAGCTGGACACCGTCGTCCTCGCGGACGGGGAGAAGGTCCCGAGCCTCCTGGAGCTGCTGGCGCTGACCACCGTGCCGGTGTTCATCGAGGTCAAGGCCGCTCCAGCGGCGGCCGCCGTCGTGCGCCTGCTGCAGTCCCTTCCCGAGGGCTCGGCCGCCGCGGCCTCGACCGTCATCTCCTTCCACGCCGAGGCCCTCGCCGAGATCCGCCGCGACGTCCCCGCGGTGCCGGTCTCCTACCTGGTGGAGGTCATCACCGAGGAGAGGATCCGCACCGCCGTCGAGCTGGGTGCCACCGGGATCGGACCCGCGATCGACGGGCTGTGCCTCGCCGCCGCACGTGCCGCGCGGGACGCGGGGCTGCAGGTGAACCCCTGGACCGTGGGCACCGCGGAGCAGCTCGCCGTGGCCCTGGCCTGCGGCGTCGACTCGATCACGAGCGACGACCCGGCGTGGGTGCGGGAGGAGCTGGACGGCTGAACGTCCACCGCTGGCGCCGCGACCGCGAGGCGTACGTGCCGCCGGACCCCGTGCACGGACCGGAGTCCTGTGCCAGGACACCCGCCCAGAGGGAATGGTGACCTCACAGGGCTCCGGTGAGTGCACACGCGTGCCGTCCGACGGGGAGGGGACCCGTGCGCAGGGGCGGGGCTCAGGCCTCGTCCGGCGTCCCCGGCGAGTCCTCCCCGGGGACGTCGGGATCCGGCAGGAGGGACGCGATGATCTCGCCCAGGGTCTCCCGGGAGACATCGCTGATCGGGAGGACGGTCCCGGCGGACGCCTGTGTCGGGTCGCCGGTGCCGTTGTCGACCACGCGCACCCGGTCCGAGAGCGCGAACACCGTCGCGTACCGGGAGGGCCCGCCGCCGACACAGGTCACGGTGCTCAGCGTGCGCGTGTCCTCGAGACCTCCCTCGAGGGCCATCACGCCGGCCACCGAGATCTCCTCGACCTCGCCGTCGGCCCCCGCCGCCTCGTGCGGGTCGACGAACCCGGGCAGTCGCTCGGCCAGCGCGTCGAACGTGGGTGCGCAGAAGTGGTGGAAGCCGTCGGTGGACACGAACTCCTCGAGGACCCCTCCGTCCGGGAAGAAGTACAGGCCCAGCTTGACGCGGAGGTCGGAGCTGACCCGGTCGATGATGACCATCGCCTCCGGGATGCGTCGCAGGGCCAGGATGCCGGCGAGGCCGCGCTCGAGCTGGATCAGCCGATCGCTCGGATCTCCCTCCCCGATGAGGACGTCGCCCTCCTCCTCGCGCGCCTCGTGGGTCGGGTTCACCATGCGGCGGGCGATGAGCCCGCGAATGGCGGTGCCCGAGGCAGTCTCGCGGTGCACGGCCTCCTGGTCGAGATGGGGGCTGCCCAGGACGGTCAGGGCATCGATGCCGTCCAGAGCGAGGATCTCCTCGTCGGAGAGCACGAGGAGCACGTCGGGATCCGCCGAGGCCTTCTCGAGGATCTGCAGCGCTCCGAGCATGTCGCGCTGGGTGATCACGGGGGCGGGCGGGCCCGCGGGCGGGGTGGTCATCGGACGATCCTCCGGTCTGGTCGCGGTGTGTGCATCATCAGCCGAACAGGTTCCTCAGGCCACCCGTGGCCCCGTCCCACCAGTCGCTCACGGTGTCGACGGTGGTGTTCCAGGTGTCCTCCACGAAGTCCGTGGTGGCCTCCCATGCGTTCCCGATCGTGTCGGTCGTGGCGTTCCAGACCTCGGCGACGCCCTCGCGGAAGCCTTCCGTCGCGTCCCAGACGTCCTTCCCGAAGTCGACGACGTCGTCCCAGTTGTCGACGAGCCACTTCACGCCGTCCGCGATCGCCGCGCCGCCCACGAGGACCGCTCCGATCACCTGGAGCGGGACACCGACGACGGCACCGACACCGGTCATGTCGCAGATCGTGCCGGCGACGATGAGCGCACCGCCGAGGGTGGTCGCACCGCCGGTGATCGCGCTGAACACGTCGCCCTTGCGGATCGCGTCGATCATCTGCCAGGCGCCCGTGATGATGTCGATGCCCGGCAGGAAGCGACCGAACACCTTGCCGAACTTCAGCAGCCAGGGGGCCTTGGACATCAGGGTGTCCCACTTCCCGAGGACGCCGAAGACCTTGTCGTAGATCGTGCCGACGATCCCGCGGATGGCCTTGATGAGCTTCGCGGGATCCGTCAGCGCGCGCAGGACCTTCCAGATCTTGAGGGCTCCTCCGATGATGCCGACGAC
This sequence comes from Brachybacterium sp. AOP25-B2-12, assembly GCF_052378625.1. NCBI lineage: Bacteria > Bacillati > Actinomycetota > Actinomycetes > Micrococcales > Dermabacteraceae > Brachybacterium > Brachybacterium sp. AOP25-B2-12. Next base: position 26,128 of record NZ_JBQSXW010000026.1, read on the forward strand.
GGCGCCGATGATGCCCCGGGTGACGTCGTCGAAGAAGTCGAGGAGGAGGTCGAGGAAGCTCTGGTGCTCGGCCTCGGACACCTCGTCCTGCTCGTCGGCCTCCTGCTCGAGGCGGGTGGCGAACCCGGTCATCTGCGAGACCGCCGTGTCGAACGTCGCGGTGGTCCCGCGCCAGTCCGCCCGGAACGCGTCGGCGTCGGGGCCGTGCCACGAGGATTCGTCCAGGACCTGGGGCTCCAGCTGTGCCCGCAGGTCCTCGATCGCCCGCGAGCGGTCCTTCAGGAGCTGCGCGTGCGCGCGCAGCTGTTCGGTGTCGGCCCCGTAGAACCCGGTCATGGTGTCCCCCCGCGAGACGTCCGCGCCCTCGGCGGAGTTCCCTCCGGTGACGGTAGCCGGGAGGAGCGCGGACCGACATGGGGACGATTCCCCATGTCGGCCGCCGATGGGGTCCCGCTACGCTCGCGGCCATGACAGCGTCCAGCCGGGCCCTCGAGTCCCTCCTGGTGGCCCTGGCGCCCGGCTACGAGGGGCGGCCGGTGCCCCGGGCGGCCTGGCAGAGGTTCGCGCAGCGGCAGCTGGACCCGCAGGAGACGGTGCTCTTCGCCCTGCAGGGGTGGAACTTCGGGTTCGTGGAGCCGCTCGTGCTCGTCACGGATCGTCGCACGGTCCTGTTCCGCGACGTCGTCTCGACCGGCCTGCGGCGGGTGCGGGGGATCCCGGCCCCCGAGGTGGCGGGCGTGCAGCTCGCGGAGCACCTGCTGTGGGCGACCCTCACGATCCGCTCGCGGAGCGGCCGCAGGATCCGGGTGCGGGCCTCGGAGGCGGCACCGGCGCGGTGGGTGCGGGACGGGGTCGAGGCCCTTCTGGGGCGCGGGCGGTGACGGGTGGTGCGCGGACGGACGGGCGGTGACGGGCGGGCGCTGACGGGCGGGCGGTGCGCGGCGGGGTCCGGCATCGCCGTGTCGGCGTGGCCGTGGCCGTGGACGTCGGATCGAGATGTGGGGGCGAGGTGCTGTGTCGGGAGATCGCCCGCCACCGCCGTCGACCCGCCGACACGTGCGTAGGCTCGCGACATGACTCCCGGCCATGATCCTGCCCCGATCCTCGTGCGCCGGGGCGACCTCACGCGTGTGTCCGACGTCGATGCGATCGTCAATGCCGCCAACGCGACCCTGCTGGGCGGGGGAGGTGTAGACGGCGCGATCCACCGCGCCGCCGGCCCGGGGCTGCTCGCGGCGTGCCGAACACTCGGCGGCTGCGCGACCGGGGATGCGAAGCTCACCGGCGGGTACGACCTGCCCGTCGACCACGTGATCCACACCGTGGGTCCCATCTGGTCCTCCCACGGCGATGCACAGGTGCGGGCGGCCAAGGACGCCGACCTCGCCTCCTGCTACCGGCGCTCGCTCGAGGTGGCGCATGCCGCGGGCCTGCACCGGATCGCCTTTCCGTCGATCGCGACCGGGGCGTACCGCTACCCGGTGGACCGTGCCGCGCGCATCGCCGCCTCCACGGTGCGGGAGACGACCGCGCGGCTGGGCGGATTCGACGCGATCGTGTTCGTGCTGCTCGACGAGGCGACGGCGGCCGCCTACGAGCGGGCGCTCGCGGGGTGAGGTGGGCGGCAGAGCCGCCGGTGACCCGGGTGACAAGAGGTGGGAGGAACCGAGCTCGCGGTGACCGGGCGGTGAGATTCGCAGCGCCGGGCACTCGGTGACCCGAGATGAGGTGGTGCACTTCGCCGGCGGTCGGCGACAGATTTCGTGGGCACGGGGCTCGGGCCGGCGATGGCGCGATGGTCGGCGACGGGGGGTGCTGGCGGGCCCATGTCCGGGTTCGGTGGCCGGATTGCGGCCGCGGTGTGGTCGGGGGCGTGCACTCGTCGGCGGGAGGTTCGCCTCCCCCGAGC
>NZ_JBQSXW010000027.1:0-27904 GCF_052378625.1 Brachybacterium sp. AOP25-B2-12
GGTGAACTGTCCGGTGACGGAGCCCTATTCGGCACGCTGTGGAGCATGGCCCCGCTGAAGGTCGGCTATGGCTGTGTCCCCACCGATGAGCTGAATCTGACCGCGCAGCGACGGTCTCGCTGGCCCCGAGGTCGATCCCACGTGCATATACATCGGTTACGTCGGTTACGGGCTCACGAGCCGCAGTACGCCCGAGCCCCGCAAAGTAGCGGCAGTATGCGGGAAGATCCAGTGATGCACGGGAGCGCGACACGCAGGGACGTCAGGACCTACTCCGGGGCTGAAATACTGCCCGCAACTCGACCGTCTTAAGCGGCTCTTCAGTGCTGAGTGTGGGGTGAGGCATCGAGGCCTCCGGTGATGAGGAGCATGCGGAGGCGGTAGTGCTCGAAGTTGCGGAACCCGCGGGCGATGCGGCGGCCGAGTTCGATGATCCCGTTGATGGCTTCGGTGCCGCCGTTGCTCGCGCCGTTGGTGTCGAAGTAGGCCAGGAACGCGGTCTTCCAGCGGCGCAGGGTCTTCCCCAGCCTCGCGATCTCGGGGATCGGGCAGGACGGCAGAGACGTGATCAGCTTCTCGGCCAGGCGGCGACCCGCGGCGCTCGTGGGCTGGTGGAACACCTCTCGAACCTGCTGGGTGCAGTGATAGGCGACCTCGACGGCGACGTGCTCGGGATGCGCGGCGAACGCTGCATCCAACCGGGCCAGCTGCCGTCCGGTGATGCGTTCTCGGCCGGCGCGGAGGACGTGCCGGATCCCGTAGAGAGGATCGCCCGTGCGCCCTCGATGGCCGAGGGTCTCCTGCTGGACTCTGCGGCGGACGTCATCGACCGCAGCGCCGGCAAGTTTGACGACGTGGAATGCGTCGAGCACACAGGTCGCGTCCTCGAGCTGGTCATCGATCGCGTTCTTGTATCCCTGGAACGGGTCCAGCGTCGCGATCTCGACCCGTTTGCGGAACTTCTCGCCCCGCTCGTCCAGCCAGTCTCGGTAAGACTTGCCGGATCGGCCGGGGACGAGGTCGAGCAGCCGGGCAACGGGGTGGGAGCTGCGGGTCAGGTCCACCATCCCGGTGAGCTCCTTCGGACCCCGAAGGCGCGGATCACGGTGATGCCACACATGCTCGTCCACGCCCAGGACCTGCACGCCCTCGAATCGGGTCGGATCCTCTGCGGCCCGGGCCAGGACGGGTTGGACCTGGGACCAGAGCGTGTTCCAGGTCGTGCCGAGCTGGCGGGCGAGCCCCTGGATCGTGGCGCCCTCGCGGCGGAGCTGGCCGATCGCCCACCGGAGCGCGCGCATGGTCAGCAGGCCCCGCGGAGGGCAGACCGCGGGATCCTGTTCGACGAATGTCACCACCGGGCAGGCCTCCTCGCGGCAGATCCAGCGGCGCTTGCGCCACCGGATCCGCACGGGCCGGTCCGCCCACGGAGCGTCGATCATCGAGGTCACGATCCGGCCGTGACCAGCGGCGATCACACCGCATCCCGGGCAGCCCGCGACCGGATCGCAGGACTCGACCTCGAGAAGGAACCCGGTCCGGGCGCGGTCCACAGAGATCAGGTGCAGTCCAGGGAGGCCGAGGAGGAGGTCGCATCGGTCGCAGCGATCGAGCGCGACCGGGCAGGCGCACGTAGAGTTCAGCATTGTCGAGGTCCTTGGTGCGAGCAGAGGTAAGAGTCCGCTCATCATCGGGGACCTCGACGCCTACCTCCAGCTACCCCGCACCGCCGGCGCGCCCACACTCATCTCTGAAGAGCCCTGAACTCCGAGCAGATCGCTGGGTCCAGAGGTTATTCGGCTACGGAATGTGGTGGAGTTCCGCTTCAACGTCTGACGGCGCGCCTTGGGCGGCACACTTCCCCGGACCGGGGTTCCGGAGTGCGAGCGGGACCGGATGTCGATGCACAAAGCGCTCGTCGATCCTCGGGGCGTCAGTGCGGATTGGATGGGCCCGAGGCGGCTCGCCGCCCGACCACCTACCGCCCCATCGCCTCCTGGATCCGCCGATCCAGATCCTCCAGCTCCGCCATCACATCCGACGCCGCCCACACCCGATCGCGCTTCCGACCGGTCACCTCGGTCACGAACCCCGCCTCCTCGAGCCGGGCGATGGCCCGGTAGGTCTGGACCTCCCCGGCCCCGGCGCGCTTCTCGGCATCGTTCTGATTCATGACGGGGTCCTCGCAGAAGGCGCGGATCAGGGCGTCGACGGCGCTCCCGCGACGGGGCCGCAGCTCGGCGATCCACGCGTCGGGGATCGCGGCAAGGCGCGAGATCGTCTCCTGCGAGCACGTGGCGGCGGCGAGCGCCGATGCGCTGAAGAGGTCGATGATCGGCGCGGGATCCCCGAGCCGGTAGGCCCCCAGAGCTGCGAAGTAGTCCTCGCGACGCGCCAGGAGCCCGGACGCGATCGGCAGCACCCCGTTGCGGACGACGCCCCGGCGTCGGAGCGTCGCGGAGACCAGCGCCCGCCCGATCCGGCCGTTGCCGTCGGTGAACGCATGGATGGACTCGAACTGGGCGTGGCCGATCGCGACCTGCACCATGATCGGAACATCGTCGCGACTTCAGGTACGCGATCAGATCGTCCATCAGACTCGGCACGCGCTCAGGGGGCGGTGGGACGTACAGCGCCGACCGCGGTGAGAGGTCGCTCCCGCCGATCCAGGTCTGCATGTCCCGGAGCCGTCCCGCGTAGCGCGCCTCGTGGCGGTCCTCCGCCATCAGTGCCCGGTGGGCGTCGAGGAGCAGGTCGACCGCGATCGTCCCCTTCTCGCCCACGGCGGTGACGTGGTCGTCCAGCGCTGCGACGGCGGCGACCATGCTCGTCGCGGAGTCGTTCGATCGACTGCCGGCGACCGCGCGGGCGTAGTCCGTGACCGACGCGGCGATCCGCTCGATCTCGGACGATGCGACGGATTCGGAGCGGACGAGGAACCGGCTGAGGGCGGGCGTGCGTCCTGCGGCGTGCGCGTCGGCCCGTGCCACGGCGAGCAGCGCCGTCTCGGCGGACCGTCGTGCATGTCGAGGGACGTGGTCGAGATCGGCGAGGAGAGGGGGACGGCGGCCTCGACGTCCGAGAGCATCCGATCCTCGCGGGTCCCGCCGCGCATCTGCTCGTGCCACGGACGGCGCTCGAGGCGGTGCGGAGGCCAGGGATGCTCCTATGGGGCGTCGGGTGGCATGGATGCACGTATGCCAGGCATTGTTTTCATGTGTGGGTCTTCGATGAAGGTATCGGAGCGGCTAGCGTCGTCCTCGAGCCCGTCTGCTCCGAGGGCGGGCTCGACCCCTCCTGCCCCTGTCCCGAAGGACCCCACGATGAGATTCCCCGGCATCCTCTTCGTCGCCGCCATCATCCTGTTCGTCCTGCTCGGGATCTGGCGATGGTCCCGACGCGTGCATCTCTCCCGCACCGACCCGATGGTGCGCGGAACCGCAGCGTCCGTGGTCGCCGTCGATCTCAGCACCTCATGGCGGGCGCGGCTCTCCACCGACCAGTCCGGCGACTCCGTGCGTGCTCGCGCTGTGGCGCAGTCCCCGAGCCCGACCCCGGGGAGCGGTCCCCGGCTGCAGGTCGACGGCTGGGTCGACGTCTCCGACCTGCCCCGGTCCCTGCGCAGCCAGGTGCTCACCTCCCGGGTGGTGATGACCGACCTGTTCCCGAACCTCCGCATCGAGGATCCGGCGGCCAGGGCCGAGGCGTTGCGGCAGATGCAGGAGGCGTATGGCTGGTACCGCTTCGAACTGCCGACGCCGGTGCCCGTGACCATCCGGGAGTCGGCACAGGGCCGCACGGAGTTCGACTACCGGTAGGCACCGGCCCTGACGGCACGCGTGCGCGGAGGCCGCGGAGCACGATGCGATCCCCGTCCTCCGCGCACGCAACCCCGCGGCCTACTTGACAGCCACCCGCGTCGGGATCACCAACGCCTTCCGCCCCGTCGCCCTCCCGCGCCCGACCACCGTCAACGGCCCACCGGCCGTCACCGTCACCGTCGTGCGCCGTGCCCCGATCACCACGTCGAACGTCGTCCCGCGGTACTTCAGCCCCGTCAGCGTGATCTCCTTCAGCGCGCTGGGCAGGATCGGGTCCAGGGCGATCCCCTCCGTGCGCCAGCGCATCCCGCTGTAGCCGTAGAGGAACTCCTGCAGGAACCCGCCGGCGCCGGTGACGAAGGTGAAGGCGTGGCCGCCGCCCCGCTCCTCGGTGAACTGGTGGAAGTCCCCGCGCATGAACCCGTTGACGCTGCGCTCGGTGAACCGGTAGGCGTCGTCCGCCCGGCCCAGCTCGGCCGCCACGATCGCGTGCATCGCGTCGGTCATCGAGGGACTGCCGTCCTCGTCGACCTTGGCGGCGTAGTAGTCGAGGTCGCGCCCGGTGAGCTCATCGCTCTGCTCGTGCTCCCACGGGTAGGTCAGCATGACGACGTCGGCCTGCTTGATGGTCCGACCGTCGTAGTCCGCGTACTCGCGGGTCACACCGTGCTCCTCGTCCATGAGCACCACGTACTTCCCCAACCGCTCGGCCCAGGCGTCCTTGACCGGCTCGCCGAGGATCCCGGCGGCCTCGATCGCGTTCCTCAGGTTCGTGGACGCCGCGATGTTCGTGTACGGATTGTCGTCGCGGCCGATGTTGCCGTTGGAGGCCCACTCGTCCGGGGGCGTCACGTCCAGCAGGTGGTAGGCGCCGTCGTCCCCGAGGCGCGAGCGGGAGACCCAGAAGTCCGCGGTGCCGCTGATGATGGGCCAGGCGGTCCTGGCCAGCCATTTCTTGTCGCCGGTGACCAGGTAGTACTGCCAGAACGCCAGGGCCACGTCCGCGGTGATGTGCACCTCGTGGCCCCCGAAGAAGTAGGACTCGGTGGCCTCGCGCCCGCTGAGGGCGCCCTCCCACGGGAAGCGCAGCCCCTCGTAGTTCACGCGCTCGTAGTTGTTCAGCGCCGGGTTCTCGTTGCCGCGCTCGGAGTGCTTGCGCTCGAGCGTGTTGGCGGCGTTCCACGCGGCGTCCTCGATGCGGTCGGCCCGGTACTGCAGCACGGCCGCGGCGAACTCCGGGTCCTGGGCCACGATCGAGGGCCACATCCAGGTCTCCGTGTCCCAGAACGCGTGCCCGCCGTAGTTGTTCGAGGACAGCCCCGTCGGGGACGGCGACCACGGGCGGGTACCGACGCTGGCCATGAGGTAGAACCGCGAGGCGCGGATCTGCGCCTGCAGCACGTCGTTGCCGCGCACCTGGATGTCGCCCGTCCAGATAGCCGCCCAGGCCTTGTCGCTGGCGGCTCTCACGGCGGGGTAGCCGGCGCGTGCCGCTCGCTGGGACACCGCGGCGGCGCTGTCGAAGCCCGGGGTCTTGTCGGCGGACGTCTTCAGGGCCACGTGCTTGACGAACTCGTAGGTCCTGCCGCGGCGCACCGAGGCCGTCAGCGTCTGCCCGACCGATCCCTCGGACAGCTGCGCCGAGGGCGTCTCGGCGATCGTGCCGTCACCGGTGAGGGTCGAGGCGTACGTCGCGCTCAGGCCGGTGTGGCGCAGCGTGGTGGTCAGGCCGATGCGGCGGGCACGGGCGTCCCGATGCGGGGTGAAGGTCTCGACCTGCTCCGTGGGGCGGGCGTCCAGCACGTCGGTGACGATGAGGGTCCCGGACCAGCGGGGCGTGACGGCCAGACGCACCACGGCACGCTGGTCGTCGGAGCGGTCGGTGAGCACGGTGTACTCGACTTCGCTGACGCGTCCTGCCGGGGACGTCCAGACCGCGCTGGTGGTGATCGCGCCGGTGCGCAGGTCGATGCTCTGGCGGTAGCGCTGGAGGGCCTGGCCGCGGGTGCTGGGCCCGGGCCCGGGCACGACGGCGCCGACGGGGACCACGGCGATCTGGTCGACGTTGACCCGGCTGTCGGTGCCCTCGACGGCCGACAGCGCCAGGGCGATCCGGTCCGCATCGGCCGTGATCTGCACGCGGGCCTCGGCCCACTGGTCCCAGCCGTCGGTGTCGGGGAGCGAGAGCGCGGCGCTCTCGCCGCCGGCGGTGACGGTCAGAGCCCGTGTGCCGACGACATCGCTGCCCGGCCAGCCGGCGGCGTAGCGCACCACCACGTCGTACTGCTGGCCGGCCGTGGCGCCCGTGACCGTGAGGTCGGCGCGCGCCCCGGCGTTGCCCCATCCGTCGGTGTACCCGGTGCCGAGGTACCCGGCGTGCTCGCGCGAGACGCCCGGGCCGCGCAGCTCGGCGTCCTCGAGCTGGCTGGGGGTGCCGACCACGCTGGAGGCGAGGAACGCCTGGTCGAAGCTGCCGGAGTCGTCCGCGACCGTCAGTCCCGTCCATCCGGGACCCGAGACCCGCCACTGCTTGGAGACCGTGCCGTCGTCGTCATCGGCGATGTCTGTGACGGCGTGGCCGGTGAAGAAGCCGCTGATCTGGAACGACGTCGGCACCGAGGTGGAACGGAACCCCTGGCCGGCCGCGGGCACCCGGGCGGCGAAGTACCCGTTGCCGGTGAACGTCGGGTAGTAGTCCTCGCCGAAGGGGTCGGTGGATGTCAGCGTCCAGCCCTTCTCCTGGCCGGGCTTGCCCTGTGGGGGCGCAGCCGTGGCGGACGTGGCGAGGGAGCCGCCGCCGACGGCGGCACCTGCTCCCGTGCCGAGGACCTGCAGGACGGTGCGACGGGTGATCATGTGCTTCCTCCGGAGGTGGATGGGGGACAGGGCGGTCAGCGGCACCGACGACATCGCGGCGCGATGGCGCACGGGGCGGGTGCTCCGTCCGCCGTGCTGCATGCCGGCGGTGCCGTGCCCGAGGGGAGAGCCTTCGGAGTTCGCAGGGGGGATGTGCATGTCGTCTCCCACGTCGTCGTAGGGGGGTCGAAGGCTCGAACCCGAGTAGATTCATATAGTCAATCAACTCGTGGTGAGCCATCTTGCGGGGAGCGCTCCGGCCTGTCAAGCGTTTCTCAGGCCTAGGCGGCGCGGGTGTGCCCACGTCTGCCCACTGTGGGACGATGGCCGGGCGCCGACGAGCGGCGCCGATCCCCGAGGAGACAGCAATGGCGCTGCACGAGTTCGAGTTCCCGTCCGCGAACGGCCGCGACGTGATCCAGGGGTGGCTGACCACGCCCACGGTCGCGCCCCGGGCCGTGGTCCAGGTGATCCACGGTCTGGGAGAGCACTCCCGCCGGTACCTGCATCTGACCAGCACGCTCGTGGACGCGGGCATCGCCGTGGTGGCCGACGACCACGCCGGTCACGGTCGGACCGCGATGCAGTCGGGCATCTGGGCCGATGCCGGTGACCTTGCCGGGGACGTGGTCGTCGCCGACGAGCTGACCCTGCAGGCCCTCACCCGCCGGGTGCTGCCCGGTGTCCCGTACGTCCTGTTCGGCCACAGCTGGGGGTCGATGATCGCCCGCGTCATGGCGGCGGATCCCGCGGCGCATCTGTCAGGACTGATCCTGGGTGGGATCGCCGCCCAGATGCGCGGCATCGAGCACAGCATCGACCGGCCAGCCCTCGCGGAGCTGGCGACCGGGGACGAGAGGGCCGATCCCGTGCCCGAGCGCTTCGTCGGCCAGCTCTTCGACGGCTTCCTCGACCGCTGCGGCCCGGATGCGGGTCCGACCGCCTGGGTCGCGCTCGACGCCGATGTCGTGGCCGATCACGGGCGGGATCCGTTCAACAACTTCGGCGCCCCGATGAGCGCGCGATTCCTCCAGGGCTTCGTGGACGTCTACGACCGCGCCGGGCGTGTGAGCTTCTACGCCGCCCTGCCGGCCGAGCTGCCCGTCCTGATCCTCGCCGGGGAACAGGATCCGGTGGGCAACTTCGGCGAGGGCGCCTTCCACGTCGCCAACCGCCTCCGAGGGACCGGGCACGACGACGTCCGGACCCGCGTCTTCCCGGGGGTGCGCCACGAGGTGCACAACGAGCCGAGCACACGGGCCGAGGCGGAGCGGGAGATCCTCGACCTCGTCCTCCGCGCGGCGGCCGCGGACTGAGGTCCCGTCGCCGACCAGCCCGTGTCGCGGCGGTCGGCGACTCCGCCCCCCCAGTCGCCTGACGGACTGCGCTGTTCCCCTCGCCACACCGCACGGCAACGAGGCCGCGCGGTGTCCCCATGACGAGGAGAGACATGTCGACGACGACCATCCCCGAGACCATGCGCGCCGCAATCACCAGCCCGGACAGCGAGACCCTCACCGTCAAGGAGGTGCCGGTGCCCGTGCCGGGACCCTTCCAGGCGCTCGTGAAGGTCACGAAGACCGGGGTGTGCCACACCGACCTGCACGCCGTCAAGCGCGACTGGCCGGTGGCGCCCAAAGACGATCTGATCCCGGGCCACGAGGGCGTCGGGACGGTCGTCGCGGTCGGCGACGAGGTCACGCAGCTCGCGGTGGGAGACACCGTGGGCAACGCCTGGCTGTGGTCCGCCTGCGGCACCTGCGAGCACTGCCGCACCGGCTGGGAGACCCTCTGCGAGCAGCAGGAGAACGGCGGCTACTCCGTCGACGGCAGCTTCGCCGAGTACATGCTGGTGGACGAGAAGTTCGCCGCGCGGATCCCCGACGGCATGGACCTCGTGGAGATCGCGCCCGTGCTGTGCGCGGGGGTCACCGTGCACAAGGGCATCAAGATGACCGAGGCGCGCCCGGGGGAGTGGATCGCGATCTCCGGGATCGGCGGGCTCGGGCACCTCGCGGTGCAGTTCGCCGTCGCCTCCGGCCTCCGGGTCGTGGCCGTCGACGTCGACGATGCGAAGCTGGCCCTCGCCCGCCACCACGGAGCCGAGCTGACCGGCAAACGCCCTCGAGGAGGACCCGGGGGAGTTCGTGCAGCGCGAGATCGGCGGCGCCCACGGCGTCCTCGTCACGGCGGTGCACCCCGCGGCGTTCGGCCAGGCGCTGGGGATGGCCCGCCGCGGTGCCACGATCGTGTTCAACGGTCTGCCGCGCGGCGACTTCCCCGCGAACATCTTCGACATCGTGCTGCGCGGCCTGACGGTGCGCGGCTCGATCGTGGGCACCCGCCAGGACCTCGCCGAGGCGATCGAGTTCTACCGCGCCGGCACGATCCACCCGACCGTCGCCACCACCGAGCTCGAGCAGGTCAACGACGTGTTCGAGCGGATGGAGGCCGGCAAGATCGACGGGCGGATCGTGCTGGACATCGCGTCCTGATCTCCGATGACGGGGCCCGATCTCGCCGGTCGGCGGGCTCGGGCCCCACCCACGTCCGCGTGCGGACGCCCGAGGACACGTCGGACCCGGCACGCATGTGTCGTCCCGCCGACAGCCGCAGCGCGCTCAGGACGTGCCCTCATCCTCAGGACCGACGCGCTCCCCGCGCCAGACCGTCGAGGGCACGCTGCAGCGGGATGCTCGTGTCCTGCCAGGGCAGCAGAGCCCACGCCAGGACGTAGGCGCCGACACCGAGCACGGGCAGCAGGAACGAGGCCACGAGCAGCGCGCGCACGAGCCACACGTTCAGGCCGGTCCGTGCCGCGATGCCGCCGCCGATGCCGCCGAGCAGTCGTCGCGGGCCCCGTCGGAAGCCGATGCCGCGGATGAGGTCGAAGAAGGCGTTCATGCCTCCGACGGTACTCGTCGCGAGGGCCGTCGGCATGGGGGGTAGCCGCCCACATCCGGGAGGCTTCCCCCGTGCGGGCGACCGCGCCCTCTCAGGCCAGGTCGACCCGGATCCCCGGGTGGTCCGCGAACACCTCCAGCACGCGATCGACGTAGAGCACCCCGCCGCCACGCTCGACCTCGTCGAGCTCCCGCGCGAAGCGTGAGCGGTCGAACGGCCCATCGGGGTCCAGCTTGGACCGCAGCCACCGGACGGTCGCGTCGCGACCGAGCGCCGCACGGCTGTGGGCATGGTCCGTCCACACCACCAGCGTCGGCTCCTCTGGCGTGCCGTCGATCCCGTACAGCACGTCGTCCAGGCCGTCGAGGCTCGGTCCCAGCGTCCAGTCGGCATCCGCGTTCAGCACGGCATCGAGCTGCTCGTACAGCGCGGCGATCGAGTCCACGCGGGCGCCGTCGATCCGGTACGTCGTCATCGCCCCAGGCTACGGCGCGTCGTCGGGCTGCGCGCGGGGGACAATGGCCCGATGACCGCCACCCTCGTCGCCCACGGACTCACCGGCGGGCACGGCCATCGCGTGCTCTTCGAGGGGGTCGACCTCACCGTGGCCCCCGGAGACGTGATCGGCGTGGTCGGTGCCAACGGCGCCGGCAAGTCCACCCTGCTGCGGCTGCTCGCCGGGGACGATGCCCCGATGGCCGGGACCGTCGTGCGATCCCCCGCAGATGCGTTCGTCGGGCATCTGCCCCAGGAGCACGAGCGCCTCGCGGGGGAGTCCGTGGCCGCCTACATCGCCCGGCGCACAGGATGCACGGAGGCGACGGCCACGATGGACGCCGCCGCCGCGGCCCTCGCGGACCCGGAGGCCGGCACGGAGGCCGCGGAGGCGTACTCCGTGGCGCTGGACCGCTGGCTGGCCAGCGGGGCGGCCGATCTCGAGGATCGCATCCCGGCGGTGCTCGCGGACCTCGGGCTCCTCTGGCACGGGGCGGGTTTCACCGAGGTGGCCGTGACGTCCCTGTCCGGTGGGCAGGCCGCGCGGGTGGGCCTCGCGGCGCTGCTGCTGTCGCGGTTCGACCTCGTGCTGCTGGACGAGCCCACCAACGACCTGGACCTCGACGGCCTGGCCCGGCTCGAGACCTTCGTCCGCTCGCTGCGCGGGGGTGCGGTGCTCGTCAGCCACGATCGGGAGTTCCTGGCCCGGTGCGTCACCGCCGTCCTGGACCTCGACCTCGCCCAGCGCACCCACCGCCTCTACGGCGGCGGCTACGAGGCCTACCTCGAGGAGCGCGCCACCGTGCGCCAGCACGCACGGCAGAAGTACGAGGAGTTCGCCGCGGCGAAGGCCGACCTCGTCTCCCGGGCCCGCATCCAGCGCGAATGGTCCAGTCAGGGCGTGCGCAACGCCATGCGCAAGGCCCCGGACAACGACAGGATCCGTCGCCGTGCACAGTCCGAGTCGAGCGAGAAGCAGGCACAGAAGGTGCGGCAGATGCAGAGCCGGATCGCCCGGCTCGACGAGGTCGCCGAACCCCGCAAGGAGTGGCAGCTCGAGCTGAGCATCGGCGACGCGCCGCGCTCCGGCAGCGTGGTCGCGACCCTGAACGGCGCCGTCGTGGGCCAGGGGGACTTCACCCTCGGGCCGGTCTCGCTGCAGGTGGACGCGGGCGATCGGATCGGCATCACGGGACCCAACGGCGCGGGCAAGACCACGCTGCTGCGCACGCTCCTGGGAACCGTGGCGCCCGACGAGGGCACGGCCGCCCTCGGGGCGAGCGTGCACCTCGGCGAGATCGACCAGGCCCGCTCCCAGCTCGCGGGCCCGGCGTCGCTGGCAGAGGCGTTCGCCGCACGGACCCCCGAGCTGACCGGTGCCGAGGTGCGCACGCTCCTGGCCAAGTTCGGCCTGCGCGCCGACCACGTGGGGTGCGCCGTCGACGACCTCTCCCCCGGGGAGCGCACCCGGGCGGGTCTCGCGCTGCTCCAGGCCCGCGGCGTGAACCTGCTGGTGCTCGACGAACCCACCAACCACCTGGATCTTCCCGCCATCGAACAGCTCGAGCAGGCGCTCGAGGCCTACCCCGGCACGTTGCTGCTCGTGACCCACGATCGTCGGATGCTCGACTCCGTGCGGATCGACCGTCGATGGCACGTCGAGGACGGACGCGTCACCGAGAGCTGACGGAGGCCGCCCGGGGACACCCTCGAAACGCTGGTGGCGCCGTGCGCACCTCGCTACGGTGACCGCCATGGACGACATCCTGCGCGACTGGCTGCTGGACTCCGATCCCTCCCTGCGCTGGCAGGTCGAGCGGGACCTGCTCCAGGCCCCGGCCACGCAGTGGCAGAGCACCCGGGCCCTCGTCGCGACCGAGGGGTTCGGGGCGCGGCTGCTCGCGGCCCAGGACCCCGACGGCCAGTGGGCCGGCGGCGCCTACTTCCCCGCCGGGTTCTTCGGCAGCCCCGAGGCGGACGAGCCCGGCCAGCCCTGGGTCGCGACGACCTGGACGCTCAAGGACCTGCGGGAGCTCGGGGTCGATGCCGCCGTGCTCGGCGACACCGCCGCGCGCCTCGCGGAGAGCTCCCGGTGGGAGTACGAGGACCTTCCCTACTGGGGCGGCGAGGTGGACGTCTGCATCAACGCCTTCACGCTCGCCAACGGGGCCTGGCTCGGCGCGGACGTCTCCGAGCTCACCGCCTGGTTCCCGGCGCACCGCCTGGCCGACGGCGGCTGGAACTGCGAGGCCGAGGAGGGCAGCTCCGTCCGCTCCTCCTTCCACTCGACGTACAACGCGGTGCGGGGCCTGCTGGCCCACGAGCGTCTCACCGGCGATCCCTCGCTCCGTGACGCCCGGCACGGTGGGGAGGAGTACCTGCTGTCGCGGCGCCTGATGTTCCGCGCCTCGACGGGCGAGGCCGTCGGGGACTTCGTGACCCGGTCCTTCCACCCCAACAGGTTCGTCGCGACCGCCTTCGCGCAGCTCGACCACTTCCGCGACGCGGCGCTCTGGGAGGGCACGGAGCCGGATCCCCGGCTCGCCGAGGCGATCGAGCTGGTCCGGTCCCTGCGCCGACCGGACGGCACCTGGGTCCAGGGGTGGAAGCTCCCGGGCCGCGTCTGGTTCGACCTCGACGTGCCGGTGGGGGAGCCCTCGCGGTGGCTCACCCTCATCGGGACCCGCGTCCTCTCCTGGTGGGACGAGGGCCGTCCGTCCTCCCGACGGCGCGGCAGTCCCGGGCCCGCGGCCTCTCGGCACGACCCCCGGGTGCCCCGATCAGCTCCTGGTCAGCTCCGGGTCAGGACCAGCGAGAACTCGATCTGCCCGGCATCCTGGACGCTCACGAAGCCCAGGTTCGGGGCCTCGACGCCGTAGTCGGACCAGGTGAGGTCACTGGACCCGATGACGGACAGGGTGCCGTCGGTCCCCTGGGCCAGGGTCAGGGCGATCTGCACGTCCTGGGTCCGTCCGTTGATCGCGAGGGTGCCCTGCGCAGTGACGGAGGCGCTGCCGGCGTCGGCGAGGGCCGCCACATCGACCGGCTCGGTGAGGGTGAAGGTCGCATCGGGGTGCGCGGACGTGTCGATCGCCTGGGTGCGGAAGTACTCGTCCCGGCGGCCCGCGTCCGTCGCGACCGTCGTCAGGTCCACCGTCACCTCGGTCGCGGTGAGGGAGGTGCCCTCGATGGTGGCGCTGCCGCTGGTGTTCTCGGTGCGGCCGACGACCGTGACGTCCTTGCCGTTGAGGACCTCGTCGACGCGATACCCGGCCTGCGAGCCGGTCCCGACCGTCCACGTCCCGGTGACGTCTCCCGAGGTCTCCCCGTCGGAGGCTCCGGAACCCGCGGCGGTCGCCGTCGCGAACGCCGTCGGGGCATCGGCGTTCTGCTGATCGGCGTAGATCCGGGAGCCGATGAAGAAGGCACCGACGGCCAGGACGATCACCACGGCGGCGGCGATCACCCACGTCACGGGGCGTCGATGCAGGGGCGTGCGGTGGGAGGTGTCGTGGGCGGGCTCGGGCGCGGGGGGCGTGCTCGGGGTGCTCATGGAGTCCAGCATCGGGCACGACCCCCGGTCCGAACATCCGGGGGAGCTGTGCAACTGCTGAGCGTCGCGTGACCGGCGGGACGTGCCGTGCGGGACGTGGGGCGCGTGCGCGCGGGCATCCGCCCGCCCGGTCGCGGGTCAGCCGCGTGTCAGCACGAGGGAGAACTCGATGCGTCCGGTGTCCTCGCCGCTCGCCCTCAGCCGGCCTGCTCCTCCCGGATGAGGTCTGCCGCACGCTCGCCGATCAGCATCGTCGTGATGTTGGGGTTCACGGCCACGAGCTGCGGCATCACCGACCCGTCCACGACGCGCAGACCGCGCACGCCCTTGACGCGCAGCTGCGGATCCAGGGGTGCGTCGACGTCGTCCGCAGCCCCCATGCGCACCGTCCCGGCCGGGTGGTACACGGTGTTGTGGGTGCGGGCGACGTAGTCGGCGATCTCCTCGTCGGTGCGGACGCCCTCGCCGGGGAACAGCTCGCGGCCCCGGTAGTCGTCCAGGCCGCTCTGGGACACGATCTCCCGGGCCTTGCGGATCCCTGCGACGGCGACGGCCATGTCATGGCCCTCCTCGTCGGTGAAGTACCGGGGGTCCACCCGCGGCTTGTCGCGGTAGTCGATCGAGCGCAGTCGCACCGTCCCGCGGGAGCGGGCATGGGTGACGTTGGGAGTCAGCGCGAAGGACTCCGGGGAGGTGGGGTAGCCCTGGCGCCGGGTGTGCATGTCGAAGGGCACGGACCCGTAGTGCATCATCAGGTCGGGCAGGTCCAGCCCCTCCTGGGTCGCGGTGAAGATCCCGATCTCCCACCACTGGGTCGTGTCCCGGACCATCGGCCGGGCGGACTCCCAGGAGATGACGGCCTCGGGATGGTCCTGGAGGTTCGAGCCGACGCCGGGGGAGTCGACGCGCACGTCGATCCCGAGCTCGCGAAGGTGGTCGGCCGGGCCGATCCCGGAGAGCATGAGCAGCTTGGGGGAGTCGATCGCCCCTGCCGACAGGATCACCTCGCGCCGTGCCCGCAGGATCGAGGAGCGGCTGAAGGCGTTGTCGATGTACTCCACACCGGTCGCGCGCGGACGGTCGCCGTCGGCGTCGTCGAACAGCACCCGCAGCACGCGGTGGTCGGTGAGGACGTGGAGGTTCTCGCGGTCCTGGATCGGGTGCAGGTAGGAGACCGACGACGAGGCCCGCGTGCCGTCGGCGCGGCGGTTGACCTGGAACCAGTTGGCGCCCTCGACGACCGTCTCGAAGTCGTTGAACGTCGCGCGGGGGATCCCGGCCTGCTCGCACGCGTCCAGCAGGGCCACCCCCAGCGGGTCATCGGCCGGGACGTCCATGAGGTGCACCGGCCCGGCGACGCCGTGGCCTGCGCCCGAGCGCGAGGCGTTGGTCTCGAGACGCTCGATGAGCGGGAGCACCGTCGCGGCGTTCCAGCCCTCGGCGCCCAGCTGCTCCCACAGGTCGAGGTCCTCCGCCGGAGGATGGAAGGCGATGCACGAGTTGTGCGACGAGCAGCCCCCCAGCACCTTGGCACGCGCGTGGCGCATGAAGGAGTTGCCCCGCTCCTGCGGCTCGATGGGGTAGTCCCAGTCCAGCCCGGACTCCAACAGCTCGGGCCAGCGCCTCAGCTCGAGCACCTCGGCGTGGTCGAGGTCCGAGGGGCCGGCCTCCAGGAGCGCGACCTCCACGGCCGGGTCCTCGCTGAGGCGGGCGGCGACCACGGCTCCGGCGGAGCCCCCGCCCACGACGATGTAGTCGTAGGCGGCCACCGGGTTCTCGGACACCTCGGCTCCTGGGCCGTGGGGTGCCGGGACGGGCATCGGATCCTGCTCGGTCATGGAGCCTTCTTCCTGGGGTCGGGTGCGCGCGGTGCGGAGCGAGCTCACGCGGGGCGGGGGAACCAGCCGGACACGGCCGGCTCGGTGTTCTCGTAGATGTGCTTGGGGACCGTGTACTCCTCGAGCCCGGAGGGGCCGAGCTCCCGGCCGATCCCGGACTTCCCGAACCCACCCCACTCGGCCTGCGGGAGATACGGGTGGTAGTCGTTGATCCAGATCGTCCCGTGCCGCAGGCGGCGCGAGACCCGGTTGGCGACCCCGGCGTCCGAGGTCCAGACGGCGCCCGCGAGTCCGTACTCGGTGTCGTTGGCGATCGCGATCGCCTCGGCCTCCGTGGAGAACGTCTCGACCGTGATCACGGGGCCGAATCCCTCCTCGATCACCGCGGGGTTCTCGGCGGTGCAGCGGTCCAGGACGGTCGGGGCGTAGAAGTACCCGTCGGCGTGCTCGGGCCCGCCGTGGTTGCCGCCCGTGCGCAGCCGGGCACCGGCCTCGATGCCGCGCCGCACGTAGTCGGTGACCTTCTCGCGGTGCTCGGCGGAGATGAGCGGCCCCGTCTGGGCGGCCTCGTCGAAGGGACCGCCCATGACGATGTCGCCCGCGCGTGCCACGAGATCGTCCACGAAACGCTCCGCGATCGTGTCCTGGACGATGAGGCGGGTGCCCGCCGAGCACACGAGCCCGGAGTCCAGGAACCCCGCGTTCAGGGCGTTGTCGAGCGCGGCCTCGTAGTCGGCGTCGGCGAACACGATGTTGGGGTTCTTGCCGCCCAGCTCGAGGGCGACGGTCTTGATGTCGCGCGCGGCGGCCTCCGCGATCCGCCGTCCGGTGGCCAGGCCGCCGGTGAAGGAGACCAGGTCGATCTCGGGGTGGCTGGACAGCGGGGCACCGGCCACGGCCCCCGCCCCGAGCACGAGGTTGGCCACGCCTGCGGGCAGTTCCAGGCCGTCGAGGACCTCCATCAGCAGGATCGCGGTGTGGGGGGTGAGCTCGGCGGGCTTGAGCACGAAGGCATCCCCGGCGGCCAGCGCAGGGGCCACCTTCCATGCCGCCTGCAGCAGCGGGAAGTTCCACGGGGTGATCAGGCCGCACACGCCCACCGGCTCGTGGACCACCCGGGAGATGACGCTCGCATCGCCGGCATCGACAAGACGCCCGGGGTGCTGGTCGGCGATCTTGCCGAAGTAGCGGAAGCACGCGGCGATGTCGTCCATGTCGCCCTCGGCCTCGACCAGGCGCTTGCCGGTGTCCAGGGCCTCGGCGCGCGCGAACTCGGCCTTGCGCGCCCGCAGGACGTCGGCGACCGACAGCAGGAAGTCCCCGCGCTCGGCGGCGGGACGATCCGCCCAGGCGCGACCCTCGAAGGCCCGCCGCGCCGCGAGGATCGCGCGCTCGACGTCCTCGGCCGTCGCCTCGGAGACGGTGCCCACGGCGGCGCCGTCGGCCGGGCAGGTGATCTCGCGGGTCTCCCCGGAGGACGACGGGACCCACTGCCCGTCGATGAACAGGGTCGCGGTCGGGTCAGTCATGACGCTCCTTCGAGTCGGTCGGGGTGGTCGTGCCGGAAGCAGGGGCAGAGGCGGTGACGTCGACGTGGTCGGTGTCGATCCAGGTGTCCGGGGCCTCGGCGGTCACGCCACCGCCCGCGGTGCCCGTCTCCCCGCACATCGTGAGATAGGCCAGGTGGGCGTCGTAGGCATCCAGGACGTCGCTGATCACCTGATCCTGGGTCGAGCCCATGATGTCGCGGCCGCGGGAGCCCTGCGCCGAGAAGACCTCGACGCGGTAGTAGGTGTCGCGCACCGTCGAGAGGTTCACCGCGAAGCTCGGCACCGAGTACGCGACCGGGTAGGCCTGGTACTTGAAGTCCTCGCCCTCGGGGAAGGAGACGACGAGGTCCACGAAGGGGATGCCGCTGTCGGGGTGGGTGCCCCGGTGGCACGCGACCGCCGCGCCGAGCCGCGCGAGCTCGGTGCCGACCTCCTCGATGGCGGGTGCCGCCACGGACTCGACGAAGTCCGTCGCCTGCTGCGCGGATGCGAAGGACATGCGTCGATGCAGCCGGCGCCGCCAGGCGCCCGGCGCGGGCGTCTCGCCGTCGCCCACGTGGCTGGTCAGCAGGCCCGGCAGGGTGGCGCTGCGCGACTCGACGCTCATGCGCTCGGCACGCAGCACCTTGTAGAGGCTGAACATCACGAGATAGACGAGGATCGACAGCGGCAGACCCACCATGACGGTGGCCGCCTGCAGCGTGTACACCCCGTCGATGAACAGCATCACGAGGGTCAGCGCGCCGGTGATGACCGCCCAGACGATCCGCAGCCACGGCGGGCCGTCGGCGTCGGCGGTGCTGGGTCGCGATGTCATGTTCGCCATCACGAGGGAGCCGGAGTCGGCCGAGGTCACGTAGAAGAACAGGCCCGTCAGCAGGGCGAGCGCCATGGTGAACGTGGCACCGGGGTACTGCTGCAGGAGGAGGAAGAACCCGGACTCGGGCTGGTTCACGGCGAGGTCCAGGAAGTCCCCGTCCCCGAAGAAGCTCATCGCCGCGTTCCCGAAGATCGAGATCCACAGCAGGATGAATGCGAAGGGGATCAGCAGCACGCCGACGACGAACTGACGCAGGGTGCGCCCGCGCGAGATGCGGGCCAGGAACAGGCTCACGAACGGTGCCCACGCGATCCACCAGGCCCAGAAGAACAGGGTCCAGTCCGCCATCCACTGCTGCGAGGGATAGTCGGGCGTCCCGTCGGTGTACGCGAAGGTGTTCATCATCATCCCGGGGAAGCGGGAGAAGAAGTCGCCGATGTTCTGCACGAGGGCGTTCAGCAGCTGGTGGGTGTTGCCCGAGAACAGCACCCACAGCATGAGCACCACGGCCAGCACCACGTTCAGCTCGGACAGCCGCCGGATGCCCTTGTCGACCCCGGAGACGGTCGACAGGATGGTGATGAACACGGCCAGCGCCATGAGGGCGATCTGCACCGCGGTGGAGTTGGGGATCCCGAACAGGGCCGAGAGCCCGAAGTTCAGGAACACGACGCCGATGCCGAGGGACACGGAGATCCCGAAGATGGTGCCGATCGTCGCGCCGATCTCGGCGACGTGGCCGACGGCCCCGTGGACCCGGCGCCCGAAGATCGGGGCCAGAGCAGAGCGGATGCTGAGCGGCAGGTGGTAGCGGTAGGAGAACAGACCGAACGCCATGCCCATGAGGGCGTACATCGCCCAGCCGGGGATCCCGTAGTGGAAGATCGTCCAGATGGGCGCCATCCGCGCCGCCTCGTCCGAGCCCGGCGGGACGTCCGGCGGGGTCAGGACGTTCGTGGCGGGTCCCGAGATCCCGAAGAACATGAGGTCCACGCCGATCCCGGCGGCGAACAGCATCGCCGCCCACGTGAACATGTTGTAACGCGGCACCGAGTGATCGGGCCCCATCTTGGTCCGGCCCACCGAGGAGAACGCGACGACGAGCACGAACACGACGACGATCGTCGCGGTCAGGACGTAGTACCACCCGAAGTTCGTGGCGACCCAGGCCATCGATCCGAACACCACCGTCTCGGCGGTGCCGGGCCAGATCGCGGCGAAGAGCACGAACGCGACGATGATCGCGGCGGTGCCGATGAACACCGGCCAGTTCACGGGGGAGTGCCGGGTCGCGGGGGCTCCCGATGCGCCGGGCGCTGGATCCTCGCCGCGCGATGGGGCGGAGGCCCCCGGCGGCTGGGCGGCAGAACGTGCGGACGTGGCCTCGGCCATCTCGATCCCTTCGGGTGGCGGGCGGGGAACGCCTCGCGCCGGAGGGTGCACGTCCGGGCGGGCGAGAGCTGCGGTCGCGGCGACGCGGCACCCCGAGAGCGCCGCACGGCCTGCGTCGACCTTAGGGGCGGGGCCCGCTCCGATCCAGCGTCAGGCCTCGGATCCGGTGATCCCGGTCACGGAACCGCTCGCCTCCGTGCCCGGAACCTCACACATGCACCTCGACGTCCCCCTTCTCCCGCAGCTCGGTCACGAGGGCCTGCGCGGCCTCGCCCTCGCGCTGGGAGACGACCTGCTGGGCCAGCTGGTCCCTGACCTCCTCGAAGGGCGGGGTCTGCATCGCGTCCGCCTGACCGCCGGCCTGAGCCTGCTGCTGCGCCACGATCTGGTCGTACTGCGCGCGCAGCTCCTCCTCGCTCGGCGGCGGCACGTCGGCCTCGCGGTCGATGTAGGCGGTCAGCGCGAACTGGTCGGCGGCCTGGGCGCGCACCTCATCCTCGCTCAGGCCCTGCTGGCCCAGCGCCGCGACGACCTCGTCGGGCGAGCCGAGTCCGTTCTGCTGGGCGATCGAGGTGAGTGTCGCGTCGACGTCCGCATCGGTGGCCCGGACCCCCGACGCGTGGGCGGCCTGCAGCAGGAGGCGGTTGCCGACCAGCTGCTCGGCGACCTCGGAGCGCAATGACGCGGGGTCGACCTCCTGACCCGTGGACTGCTGCTGGGCTGCCTGCTGGGCCTGCGCCTGATAGGAGCGGGCGAACTCGTCCTTGGAGATCTCCTCGCCGTTGACCACGGCGACGGGGTCCGGGACGTCGGCGAGGTCGGGGTCCGCTGCCGGGCCGGCGGCGGGGTCGCTCGCGGCGGGCTGGGCGCCGCCCTGGTCGCTCGCGGCGGAGCCGCCGGGCGCGTCGGTGCAGCCGGTGACGGTCAGGGCCGCGGTGAGGGAGACGGCGGCCAGGGCGGTGCGCAGGGCCGAGGTGCGGCGGCGCGCGGTGGTGCGGATGGACACGGTGCATGCCTCCTGGGATCGGGAGCGGGCGACCCTACGCCCTCGACCCCGGAACGGCGTTGCGGGAATGCCCAGGGTGCGTTCGGGTTCCTGGCCTCGGTCGATGTCTCCGCAGGGCACGGCGCTCGGGCGCATCGGGAGCTTTCCGGCACGGACCGACGACGGCCATGCGCAGGACACGGGAAGACCCCCGGGAGTTCACCGGCGGGCGGTCGGGATGTCCCCGGCGCTCCCTAGCGTCGAGGTCGACACGAGCATCCCCCCGATCCCCTGGAGACCCCCGTGCCCACCTCCCCGCCCTCTCCCGCATCCCCGCGCGGAACCACTCCCCGATACGGGACACCGCCCCGTTCTCGCCCCTCCGCCCTCTCCTCGCTGCGCCCGTGCCGGCCGGGGGCCCCGGCGGCGCTCCCGCCCGGGCGCCGCTGCCCGAGCCGACGGTCGAGGCACCCGCTCCCGACGTCCTGGACGTCGACGTCGACGTCGACGGCACGGCCGACCGCGCACGGGGCCGCACCGTCACGCCCTTCGGTGCGCAGCCCCCGATCGGCCCCGATGCCGCCCTCGGACGGGACGTCCTCTCCTTCGACGGCACCAACGCGCTGCGCTACGACTACGCCGACGGCTTCACGGCGACGTCCTCGGCCCTGACCCTCGAGTGCACCGTCCGCTTCGACGGCGGTCTCACCGCGGGCGACGCCGAGTCCACCGGCAACTTCTGCGGCGCCAAGGAGGCCGGCGGCTACTCGTTGACCGCCTACGGCTCGACCCTGAAGATCATGGTCAACGTCGACGGGAAGTACCACGGCGCCGGCGTCACGGTGCGCGAGGGCGTCTGGTACCACGTCGTGGGCGTCTGGGACGGCCAGGAGGTCGCGCTGTACCTCGACGGGAAGAAGGTCGCCGAGAAGGACGCGCCCGGATCCGCGATCACGCCGCCCAAGGAGGCCGCCCGCCAGTTCTTCCTGGGCGCCGACACCAACGGCAGCGGCAACCCCCAGTTCCACGGCACCACCTCCGTGGCCGGGGCCGGGATCTTCGGCCGTGCGCTGAGCGCCGAGGAGATCACCGCACGGTACGTCCAGGCGTTCTCGGACCGATCGGACGCCGACGTCACCGCCCAGGTGACGAGCCCCGCCGGTGGCTCGCACCTCACCGGGCCCACCATCTTCGCCGCGACCGCCGAGCACGAGGAGCTCCTCGCCGCACCGCTGGAGTTCACGCTGGACGGGCAGCCCGTCGCCCTCGGCGACGAGATCGGTCCGGGCCTGGCCGCGGGGGAGCACACGATCGAGTACCGCGGCACCGACGCCTTCGGCCAGGAGGTCAGCGGGTCGAGCACCTTCAGCTCCGCCGCGATCCCCGTGGCCGACGGTGCCTCGCAGGAGGCGGCCGACGGCAGCGCCCGCCTCACCGCGCGGGCCACCCACCCCAGCGGCGGCCATCTCGACACCACCTTCCTCGAGGGCGACGTGGCCCCCGCGCGGGGCACGAGCCAGGGCACGATCGACCCCGCGGCCTTCGGCGAGGACGGCTCGCTGCCGGCCGACACCGAGCTCACCGACCCCCAGGGCACGGACGACGCCCTGCGCCCCGCCGACGACGCCCAGCTCGAGGCCCCTGTCAGCGCCCGCACCCCCGCGCTGCGCACCGACCTGGACTTCACCGGGGACGGGCAGCAGATCCTCTGGCGCGGACAGGCCGATCCCTCGCATGCCGTCGGCCTGCTGCTGCTGGACACCACGACGGGCCGCTACGAGGTGGTCGACACCTCCCGCGGCGCGGCCGACCGCACCATCGAGCTGAGCGCGCCGGCGAGCGACCGCCACGACGACGGCGGCACGGTCCGCGCGCTCGTCGTCGGCGTCGATCCCTTCGCCGACGACCTGGACGCCCCGGTCCGTGACGGCTTCGAGGACCCGGACTCCTTCGACTTCTCGCTCATGCACATCACCGATACCCAGTACCTCTCCGAGGGCGCGACCCAGCGCCCCAGCGCCGAGGAGCGGAAGGTGTGGGCCTCCGCCTACACCGACTCCTACGACTGGGTGGCCGAGCACGGCGCCGAGCACAAGGTCGCCTACGTCGCCCACACCGGGGACGTGATCGAGAACTGGAACACCAACGATGAGGATCGGGATGTCGCGATCGAGGAGTTCGAGTTCGCCTCGGGAGCGCAGAAGGTCCTCGAGGACACCGGCGTGGTCCACTCGGTCCTCCCGGGCAACCACGACAACCGCGGCGGCGGCGACGTCGGCGAGGACAGCCTGTTCAACGACTACTTCGGCCCCGAGCGGTACGAGGCGCTGGAGGAGAAGGAGACCTGGAAGCAGGCCGGCGCGGAGTACCACCCCTGGAAGCCGGGCGACAACCAGAACAGCTACACCTCGTTCACCGCGGCGGACCGCGACGTCATCGCGATCAGCCTGGGCTACGACGTGACCGAGGAGGAGGTGGCGTGGGCCGGTGAGGTGCTGGACCAGTACCCCGGGCGCAACGCGATCCTGCTGACCCACGCGTACAACAAGCCCAGCGACTCCGCCGACGGGCGTGGGGCGGGCTTCTCGCACGACGGCCTGCTGATCCGCGACGAGGTGCTCGCCAAGCACCCCAAGGTGGCGCTCGTGCTGTCCGGCCACGAGCACGGCGTGTCCATCAGCGTCCGCAAGGACGTGGGACAGCGCGGCAACAACGTCGTCGAGCTGCTGGCCGACTACCAGTTCTACGAGGTGGGCTCGGATCAGCTGGACCTCACCGAGGTGGGCGGCTACGGCCAGGACACCGGCCTGCGCTTCGGTGCGGCGTTCTTCCGGCTCCTGCAGTTCGACCTCGACGCGGGGGAGATGTCCGTGGACACCTACTCCCCGCACCTCGACGAGTTCGGGGCCACCGAATACGACGACAAGCAGCGCTACGACGGCCACGAGGACGACTTCCGCCTCCCCGTGCAGTTCGAGGGCCGCACCACCACGTTCCGCACCGACGCCGTGATCGGGCTGACCCCGAGCGATCGCGTGATCGGGGAGACCACCCACGCCTCGGGTGAGCCCGCCACGGTCACCTGGGACGGGCTCGAGGACGGTCGCGCCTACGGCTGGTTCGCGGTGAGCCGCGATGCCGGGACCGGAGAGGCCGCGGACGCCCCGCAGCTGCGCGGGCGTGCCCTGCGCGCGACGCCCGCCGAGCTCGACGGAGGGATCGTGCAGTTCAGCGCGTTCACCGCGACCGGTGCGGAGATCGACGACACCCCGGGCGAGCCCGGACCGGACGATGACGGCTCGGGCGACGGGAACGGGGGAGGCGACGGGTCCGGTTCCGACAATGGTTCGGGTTCGGGTTCGGGTTCGGGTTCGGGCGACGCGGGTGCGGGGACCGGTGACGGTTCGACGGCCGGCAGCG
The DNA here is from genome assembly GCF_052378625.1 of Brachybacterium sp. AOP25-B2-12. NCBI lineage: Bacteria > Bacillati > Actinomycetota > Actinomycetes > Micrococcales > Dermabacteraceae > Brachybacterium > Brachybacterium sp. AOP25-B2-12. The sequence continues at coordinate 23,635 of NZ_JBQSXW010000027.1, forward strand.
GCACCGCGGCCTCGCCGGGTGCCGCACCCGCGGACCACGGGACCGAGAGGACGCCGGGTCCCGCGACCGCCGGGGCGGGCCGCACCGGGGCGCTGCCCCGCACCGGCGCCGAGGTCCTCCCATGGGCGCTCGCCGCGGCGGGACTGATCGCCGCCGGTTCGGTGCTGGTGCGGCTGCACCGACGATGATCGGCGCGGGCGCGCCCCGCGTGCCCGGTCGCTGATCGCGGTGGGCCGGCCCGTCGGGGTCGGCCCACCGCTCCTCACGCCCCGGCGCCGTCGGCCGCCGACACGAACCTGGTCAATCGTCGGCACCGCGGCTTAGTCTGCGCTCTGTGGCGCACGGCCTCCGAGACCCGGGGGCGAAGCCACCCATCCCCATCCCCGTTCCCAGCCGGAAGCAGGCACACGATGACCCAGCAGCCGCCCGCCCCCCACCCCGACGACCGCTCGGGCCAGGAGCCGACCCAGCACGACCCGACGCAGGGAGCGCCCTCGGCGGCGCCCGCATCGCCGTACGCCGGGAGCCCGCAGGTGGCTTCGCCGTACGGTGCCGCTCCCCAGAACGCCCCCTACGGCGCGCCGCAGCCCGGAGGGGCCGGGGCCGCCCAGCCCTCGCCGTATGCGGCATCCGCGGCATCGGCCGGTTCCGCATCCTCTGCGCCGCACGCCACCTGGGGCGGCGGGGAGCCGACGCCCGGGTATCCCGTGCACCCCGCGAACGCCTCGTCGACCTCCGGCGTTCAGCGCGTCGGGTTCTTCAAGGCCCTCTTCGACTTCCGCTTCGAGCACTTCATCACCCTGAAGTTCGCGGGTGTCCTCTACCTGCTGTCGTGGATCGTCGCCGCGCTGATCTGGCTGTGGAACATCGTGTCCGCGCTCCTCTTCGGGTTCGCGTTCGCATCCCGCGACTACTACGGCGGCGCGGACTTCACCGCCTGGCCGTTGATCGTCGCGGTGCTGTTCGGCTGGATCCCCTCGGTGCTGGCGATCCTCGCGTTGCGCCTGGTGCTCGAGTTCAGCGTCGCCACGGTCCGCACCGCGGAGAACACGACGGCCCTCGCGCAGCGCGCGACCACGGGCGGTTCCGACGACTGAGCGTCGCCACCTCGGCGGTCGGCGCCTCGCTCCACGATGAGCGGGTTCCGTCCGGCGGGTGGCCCGGGTGGCCCGGGTGGCCCGGGTGATCCCGAGGATCCCCCCGTGCCGGGCCCTCCGTCGGACGACGCGCACGGAGGTCCGGCGCACTCGTGGCACCGGCGTGTCTGGGTGCTGTCTGCCGCGGGAGCGTTCGCCGGGCACCTCGCATGCGTCGTGGGAAGCCTCGGCCGGCGCCGCGAACCGTGGCTGTGGTTCGTGGTCGTGCGACCCGACGGCACCAAGGAGTCCGCCTTCGAGGATTACGGCAGCTTCTGGGAGGAGCGACCCGGAGGCCGATCGGAGGGCTGGTGCACGGCCGATGAGCTGGATGCCGGCTACCTGGACCATCATGGACAGGAGACCTCTCGGCGCTCCCGCGTGCTCGGGCGGCGGTGGGCGACCGTGGTGCCGGGCGCGGCCTGCCGGTATGACGCGACGCTGCTGGGCCCCGGGTCGGCCCGGAAGCGCTGGGCGGAGCTCGGGCTGGTCGACGGCGACTTCTGAGCCGGTCGTGCGGTTCTGCGCGCTGCCGTGCCGTGCTGGGGTGCGCGGGCTCGTTCGGGCGGCCCCGTGCTCCTTCGAGCGGGTTCGTTCAGGCCGTGCCATCCGCCGTCGGCCAGGGATTCGAGCGGCAGCCGCCCAGGTCGATGCTCTGCTGCAGCATGACCGGAGCGGCGAGTCCGGGGCCGGTGCAGGGGACATGATCGTGTCCGAGGAAGTGGCCCACCTCGTGGTTGACCATGTAGGTACGGTAGGCCCCGAGGTCGTCGTAGGTGGGGGTCATGGTGGTCCAGCGGTCCGAGTTCAGCACCACGTCACCGCCGATCCGGCAGCTCCACGTGCCCTGGGTGCGTGCCGGCGCGCAGAGGGCGTCGACCGTCGGCGGGGAGGCGATCGAGATGGTGAAGTCCGCCTCATCCTCGGTCGCGACCTGGCGGAAGGCGACGTCCTCGACGCCGCGCCATCCTCGGTCGTCCCCCAGGATGCTCGCGACCTCCGCGGCGGCCTCTCCGGCGTCCACGGAGATCCCGCCCTCGACGCGCAGCGCGTAGGTGTGGACCGTGGAGGCCTGATGCTCCGTCCCCGTCGGTGCGGCGACCGCCCAGGTCCCGTCGCCGACGACACCGGTGTGCGCGATCTCCGCGCTCTCCGGGGCGTCGTCCGCCGTCGGCTCGACCGCGGGGGCCGCCGAGGGCGACGCGCTCGATGCGCCACCGGCGTCCGAGGCCGCACCTCCGTCCGAGGCCGGTGACCCCGCTGACGCCGAAGGGGATGCCCCGGCGGGCGCGGTGGACTGTGCACTCGGGTCCGCCGGTGCGCGGGTGGCGGCGCGGATCCCGGCGATCACGAGCACGATCACAGCGATGATCGCCACGAGGACCAGGACCGATCGGACGAGGCGCCCGCGCCTCGTCAGGACCAGGCGCGGTCGATGCTCCGGTGGTGTCGACACCTTCTCACCGTAGGGCCAGGGGCGTCCGGTGGCGGCGCGCCACGCCCGGCGGGCATCCCGTCACGGTCGCGTCGGGTCCCGCCGCGCCGTGCGCACCGCGGTCACGCGTCCTGTCCGGCCACGTGGTCCGACGCCGACGCCGACCCCGTCGCCGGAGCCGACGCCGTCGCCAGCGCCCGCCCGGTCGCAGACCCGCTCACTGCCGCGACCTCGCGAGGCGTCCCTGTGGCGACGATCCGCCCGCCGTCCCCGCCGGCACCCGGGCCGATGTCGATCACGTGGTCGGCGCGGGCGATCACCCGCAGGTTGTGCTCGACCACCACGAGGGTGGCCCCGGCGTCGACCAGGGCGTCGAACAGCTCGGTGATGCGGTCGACGTCGCGGGGATGCAGGCCCGTCGTGGGTTCGTCCAGCACGATCCGCTCTTGGGACAGGTCCTCGACGTCGACGAGGTGCCGGGCCAGGAGCAGGCGCTGCTTCTCCCCGCCGGAGAGGGTGTCGAGGGAACGCCCCACCGCCATGTAGCCCAGCCCCACGCGCTGCATCCACGACGTCGCCTCCGCGATCGTGGCGGTGTCCCCGAACGCCTCGGCGAGGCGTGCCGGTGTCATCTCCTGGACGTCGGCGATGTCCGCCCCGGCGACGCGGACACCCAGGGCGGTGTCGTTGAAGCGGCGGCCGCCGCACGCGTCGCACGGCGTCGAGACGTCGTCGAGGAAGGCCAGCTCGGTGGTGATGCGCCCCTTGCCCTTGCACTGCGGGCAGGCACCGCGCGAGTTGAAGCTGAACCAGGAGGCGTCCAGGTCCGAGGCGCGGGCGAACAGGCGGCGCACGTCCTCGGCGATCCCGAGGGCGCTCAGCGGAGTCGAGCGCACGCCGCCGCGCAGGGGCTCCTGCCCGACCACCGTGAACTCCGCATGCTGGGACGGGAGGTCCAGCGTGGCCAGGGAGCTCTTGCCGGATCCGGCGACGCCGGTCACGGCGGTCAGCACCCCCAGCGGGATGTCCACGTCGACACCGGTCAGGTTGTGCGCGCGCGCGTCGCGCACGGCGACGGCGCCATGGGGCGTGCGCGGGTCGGCGTTCAGGACCAGAGGCGTCCCCAGGAGGCGTCCGGTCGGCGTGTCGCTCTCGCGCAGCGCCTGCGGATCGCCCTCGAAGAGGATCCGTCCGCCGCCGGCCCCGGCGCGGGGGCCCACGTCGATGACGTGGTCGGCCACGGAGATCACCTGCTGGTCGTGCTCGACCACGAGCACCGTGTTGCCGTCGTCCCGCAGGCGCCGGAGCAGGTCGATCAGGCGGTGCACGTCCTGGGGGTGCAGGCCTGCCGTGGGCTCGTCGAACACATAGGTGACGTCGGTCAGGGCGCTGCCGAGATGGCGGACCACCTTGACGCGCTGCGCCTCGCCGCCCGACAGCGTCGAGGACGTCCGGTCGAGCGTGAGGTATCCCAGGCCGACCGAGAGCAGGGCATCCAGGGTCGAGCGGATCCCGGCCAGGGCGGGCTCGACCCTCGGATCGTGCGTCGCATCCAGGAGCTCGCGCAGCTCGGCGACCGACAGGGCCGTCCAGTCGACGATCGAGCGGCCGTCGACGAGGCTCGCCCGGGCCGCGGCGTTGAGCCGGGCGCCGTCGCAGTCCGGGCAGGCGTGGCGGGTCGTGATCCGATCGAGCTAGT
>NZ_JBQSXW010000028.1:0-27660 GCF_052378625.1 Brachybacterium sp. AOP25-B2-12
CGGGGGGGTGGGGGCGGGGGGCCGGGGCGGGGGCCGGCCCCCGCCGCGGTGATCATCGGACGGGTGATGTCACCGGATGGTGGTGATGGTGACCGTGGACGTGTACGCCCCGGCCTTGGCCGTCCTGGGTGCCTGCAGGACCAGCTCGGCGTCGGCCGTCAGCTCACCGGGGGTGTGCCCCTCGGTGGCCTGGACCAGCGTCGCGGCGCTCGCCAGACCCGGCTTGTTCGCCTCGACAGCGCCGCCCGCGGTGGCGCCGGTGATGGTGCCCGAGGCCTTCGGGGTCCAGCCCAGGGCCTCGCCGCCGAAGGTGTCGGTGCCGTTGGAGAACGTCGAGGCCTGGGCCGACACCGTGAACGCGTTCTTCGTGGTGTGCGTGTCCTTGACCGTCACGGTCGGCAGCGTGCCCGTGGCCGAGAACCCGGCCGCGTTCTGCGTGGCCGTCCCCAGGTCGGCGGAGGTTCCGGCGATCGTCACCGTGAACTCGGGCTTCGGATCCGTGGGATCGGTGGGATCGGTCGGATCCGTCGGGTTCGTGGTCGCCTCGGGGACCTTCACGCCGACCTCGACCGAGCCGTCCTCCGGCTCCTCGACGGGGGTCTCCTCCTCCGGGGCCTTCGCGGTCCAGGAGAACCCGACCTTGTCGGCCGGCTTCGCGGCATCGCGGGCTCCGCCGGAGGTGTACCAGTACGAGGACTGGCCCGTCTGGATCTGGAAGGTCACGAAGTCCGCGGGGAAGGAGCCCCAGCCGGCCGTGCTCGTGTCCTGAGCGCTCATGCCGCCCTTGTCGTCGATCGTCACGCCGGCGTAGTCCGGGGTCGCGGTGAAGCCGCCGTCGACCACCGTGGCGTCGGAGAACGTCGCGAGGGTGATCTCGGTGTCGGGGAGCTCGACCCACTTGGTGGTGTCGAACATGTCGGCGCCGTAGCCGCTGCCCGTGGCCTTCAGGGTGCCCGTGCCGTTCTCGATGACCAGGTGCGGGTCCGAGAGGCTCCAGTAGGTCATGCCGCCGTAGAAGACGACCGTGGCGTCGCCGTCCCAGGTGATGTCGGCGGTGTTCGCGGCGGCGTCGACGGTGCCCGTGCCCCGGGCGAAGTTGACCTGGTTCTTCGTGCTCGAGGCGGTGTTGCCGGCGGCGACGGCCTTGCCGCCGGCGTCCTGGCACTTCGTGGCCCAGGTGGGCTGGACCTGCTGGCCGGTGCTGTCGGGCTTGGTGACCGTGACGTTCCCGGCCTCCGTCGCGTAGAAGCTGTCGGCCTGCGTCCACAGGCGGCTGGATCCGGTGTCCCCGGCGAGACCGGCGGTCAGGAAGTTGCAGCCGCCGAAGAAGGCGCCGACGCCGGTCTCGTTGTTGAACGTCCAGGAGAACGCCGCGTCGTCGATCGTGGTCTCTGCGGCGTGGGCGCTCGTGGCGGTGGCCACGAGGCCGCCGGCGGCCAGGATCGCGGCGCCGGACAGCGCGACCGCGAACCGTCGCAGGACAGGGAGTGTGTGCATGGTGGTGTCTTTCTCGTGAGGTCGGTGCCGACCGGGGCCGGACCGGGCAGCGGGTCGACGAGCGTCGGCCCAGCGGGGGAGCAGCGTCGTCGGCCGAGAGAGACCGACCCCGGCTGCTGCGGGGTCCTGGGAGGGGCGTGAGGTCGAGGTGTCGGTCCGGGTGGACGGGGGTGTCGGTCGGCGATGCGTCCGAGGGGCCGGGCACGCGGCCCGGTGCCGGTCGCCGGGGATCACGGGGAGCCCGTGGCGGTCACGGCGGAGCCGAGCCCGGGCAGGACGAGCCATCCCTTCTTCAGAGCCAGGCCCAGCGCGGTCGTCACCAGGGACAGGGCCGCGGTGGTCCCCAGCGCGCGCAACGGCGTCCCGAAGGCGGCATCGGCGGCGGCCGGGATCAGCGTCCCGCCGGCCCATCCCGGGGTGAGGAGCCCGTACTGGCCCTCGCCCTGGGTCGCGAGCTCGGTGGGGGTCACCGGGGCCGTGACGGGCGGGGCCGTCGGCAGGGCGGTCGCCGAGAGGGCGCGGGCGCCCGAGCTCGTCCGCACGGGCCCGCCGCCGGTGGCCGGCACGACGCCACCTCCGGTGCCGGAGGCCTCCGTCCCCGGGCCGGTGGAGGTGACTGCGGTCTGCGGGGCCGAGGCGTCCCAGCTCACGGTGAGCGGCAGGGGCGGCTTGGCCCGATCGCGCAGCCCGCCGGAGCTGTACCAGTAGGAGGACTGACCCGTCTCCACCTGGAAGGCGATGAAGTCCTGGGGGAACGCGCCCCAGTAGTCCCGGCTGCGGTCCTGGGCGTTCATGCCGCCGCTCGAGTCGACCGAGACCCCGTAGTAGTCCGGGGTGATGCTGATCCCGGTATCGCTGAGCTGGACCCCGCTGAGGTGCGCCAGGGTGACCGTGCGGCTGTTCAGGGCCACCCACCTGGTGGTGTCGAACATGTCTGCGCCGTAGCCGCCGACCGTCGCCGTGAGAGTCCCGGTGCCGTCGGAGTTCACGGTGAGCCGGGGGTCCTGGGCCCACCAGTAGGTCATCCCGCCGTAGAACGCGACGGTGAACGCGCCCTGCCACTGGACGGTCGCGGTCCCGGCCTGCGGATCGTAGGTACCCGAGCCGCCGTCGATGACGACCTCGGTGCGGGTGCCGACGGTGTCGGTCGTCGCGAGCGTCCGCCCCTCACCGTTCTTGCAGCGATCGGCCCAGCTCGGTGCGGTGCCGCCGCGGTCCAGGCGCACCGATCCCGCGGAGGTCCGATAGACGTTCGCGGCCTCGCCGTCCGTCCACACGTGGCTGGATCCCATGTCGGGCACGGCGCCTGCGACCAGGAAGTTGCACCCGCCGAAGAACGCGGCAGAGGTCGTCTCGTCATTCAGGCCCCAGCGCAGCTGGGCGTTGCCCAGGGTGCGCGGTCCGGCCGGTGTGCTGGAGGACGGCAGCCCTGCCGTGCCATCGGGACGGGAGGATCCGCCGGTCCCGTCGCCGTTGCCCCCACCGGTCCCACCGGGGGTCGGGGTGGTGCCGCCGTCGTGGCGGGCGCTCGCATCCCAGCTCACGGTCACGGGGTTGGGCGGCTTGGCCGCGTCCCGGGCGCCGCCGGAGGTGTACCAGTACGAGGACTGCCCGGTCTGGATCTGATAGGTCACGAAGTCGGAGGGGAACGAGCCCCAGCCGGCCTTGGTCGTGACCTGCGGGTTCATGCCGCCGGTCGTGTCGATCGTGACGCCCGCGAAGGCCGGGCGGGCGCTGAACCCGGTGGCATCGAGCGAGACCTCGTCGAACGTCGCCAGGGTGATCGTGGTCTCGGGGAGCTTCACCCACTTCGTGACGTCGAACATGTCGGCGCCGTAGCCGCTCGCGGTGGCAGTGAGCCTCCCTTCGCCGTGCTCGATCGTGAGCTGAGGGTTCGAGAAGCTCCAGTAGGTCATGCCGCCGTAGTAGACGACGGTCGCGCTGCCGTCCCAGGAGACGGACGCGGTCTGCTGCGCCAGGTCCACCTCGCCCGTGCCGCCGGAGAAGTTCACCTGGTTCTTCGTGGTCGACGCGGTGCTCGCGGCGGTGACGTTCGTGCCCGTCGCGTCCTGGCACTTGGTGGACCAGTCGGGCGTGACGGTCGGCTTCCCGTCCGTGCCGGGCTTGGAGATCGAGACGGCGCCGTCCTGCGTGCGGTAGAAGCCGTCCTGCTGGGTCCAGACCCGACTCCCGCCGGCGTCGCCGACGGTGCCCGCGACGAGGAAGTTGCAGCCGCCGAAGAACGCGCCGCCGCCGGTCTCGTCGTTGAAGGACCACTCCAGGACGGAGCTCGTGATGTCCATCGGCCCGGCGGAAGCAGGGGTGGACGACGGCGCGGGCGTCTGGGGGTCGGCGCTCGACGAGGGGATCTCGACCCCCACCTCGACGCCGCCCGACGGGGAGAGGTCTCCCCCTCGGCGTGGGCGGGCTGGGTGCCCAGGGGCGCGATGAGCGCGGAGGCGCCCACGAGAAGCCCCGCGAGGGCCAGGGCCGCACCCTGACGGGTGTGCCGTCCGCCCTGGACGGAGGAGGCCTCCGGGCCGGGGGCCTGTGCCCAGGCCGCCGGGACGTCGTTCTCTGGTGCGACCGCGGCGGCCTGGGCGGCGGCGCGCTCGGCCTGGGCCCGCTCGGCCGCGATGATCGCGGAGGCCGCCCTCTTCGCCGCGCGACGGCGGGCGGCGCGCCGGACCAGTGTCGTGATCCCGGCGACGAGCAGGATCAGCAGGACCACCGCGAACACGCCGAGCACGACGATCAGCACGATGTCCCACACCCCCAGCGGCTCCTGTGCGCCCTCGGCGCCGGCGGCGGTGAGGCTCTGGGCGGCGACGACGGTGAAGGTGACACGGGCGGTCTGCTGGGAGGCGGCGCCGGTCAGGGTGAGCACGTGCGTCCCGGCGCGCAGATCGGCGGCGATCGGGACGGACCCGGCGACGTCCCCGTACTGGCCCACGAGGTAGGGGCCGGCGGCGCTCGTCCCGTTGTCGAGGGTCCCCACCACCTGCTCCCCGGGCAGGAAGCCGTGGGCGGTGAAGCTCAGGGCGCCGCCCTGGGTGATGTCCTTGGTGACCAGGCCGATCTGGGCCTCGCCGAGCGTGGTGGGGTCGGCGGCGGGTGCCGCGGCACCGGCGGCCGGATCCGCGGCGGGCGTCGCGGCGGGATCGGCGCCCGCTGCGGGTGCGGCCGGTGCGGCGGTGGCCCCGGCGGCGGCCTCGGGCTGGTCGACCGGGGCCTGTTCGGGAGCGGCCGCTCCCGCGCCGCTCGCGAAGGTCACCGGGGTGAAGGTCTCGTTGTTGCCGTTCTTGACGCCGTGGGCGCCGATGGTGATGACACCGCACTGCACCTCTCGGCAGTCCACGCGATGGCTCTTCCCGTCGCGGTCCACGCTGTCGAACACGGGGCCGGGGATCGTGAGGGTCGTGGCCCAGGTGCCGTCGGCGGCCCCCTCGGTCTCCGAGCCCGGGAAGGACACGAACTTCTCGTAGCCCTGGTTGTCCTTGGTCTCGGCGTCGGGGACGTAGCGGTAGTCGGTGCCGGTGACGCCGCCCGCGGTGGGGCGCCACCCGTCGCGCACCCAGCCGAAGAGCACGTAGATCCCGCCGAATCCGCCCTGGATCGACTGGAAGCCGCTGCCGCGCAGGGACACCTTGGTGGGGCCGTCGGCGGAGACGGTGGTGCCGCCGAGCTCGGATTCGAGGGAGACCCGACCCGCGGCCTCAGCGCTCGGGGCCGCCGTGACCCACAGCGCGGCCAGCAGGCTCAGCGCCAGCAGCAGGGCACCGGCGGAGCGTGCACGAGGGCGGCGTCGCGTCGTGGCGAGGACGGGGAGGGAGGGCAGGGGATTCATGCGTGGGCCTCCAGAGGGGCCGGAGCGGGTGAGGCGGCAGGGGAGCGGCGGGGGACGACGAGGAGGTCGCCGCCGACGGGTTCGCGGATCACGAGGACGGGATGCTCGTAGACCTCGCCGAGGAGGTCTGCGTCCATGACCTCGGCGGGTGGTCCGTCGGCACGGATCCGGCCGGCGGACAGGAGCACGACGCGATCGGCGTACGCTGCGGCAAGCGACAGGTCGTGGACGATCACGAGGACCGTCGCGCCCTGGGCGGCGCGCTCGCGGGCCGCCGCGATCACGTGCTCCTGGTGGCGGATGTCCAGGGCGGCGGTGGGTTCGTCGAGCAGCAGGATCCCCGTCTCCTGGGCCAGGGAGCGGGCGAAGGTCACGCGGGCGCGCTCGCCGCCGGAGAGCACCGGGACCTGCTGATCGGCCAGCGCCTGGATCTCGCTGGTCCGCATGGCCTGGTCGATGACGGCGTCGTCGCGGTCCTCGTCGGGGGTGCCCGCCCACGGGGCGCGGCCCATCTCGACGGTGGCGCGGGCGGTGAAGGAGAACGACAGGCGGTTGTCCTGGAGCTGCACGGCGCGCAGGCGCGCGAGCTCTTTGGTGCGGACGGTCCGGACGGGGACGAGGGCGCCCTGGGACAGCACCCGCACGACACCCGCGGACGGCGCCAGGTCCCCGGCCAGGACCGAGAACAGGGTGGACTTCCCGGCGCCGTTGGGCCCCACGAGCACCGTCACCTCACCGGAGCGCAGGCTCAGGTCCAGGCCGTCGAGGATGGTGCGACCGCCCAGCTCGACGCGGATCCCCTCGCAGGACAGGGTGACGGACCCGGGGGTGCCAGGGTTCTCGATGGTGGCGGGCGTCCCGGTGCTGCCGGGGGTCTCGGTGGTTCCGGTGGTCCCGGTGTTCCCGCCGGTCCCCGTGGCCGTGGTGGCGCGGGTCATGACCAGCCCCCTGCGCCACGGCGCATGCGGCGGATCAGGTAGAAGAAGAACGGGCCGCCGATCAGCGAGGTGAGCAGGCCGATGGGGAGGTCGGCGTACGGCACGGCGGTGCGGGCGATGGTGTCGGCGTACAGCAGCAGCACGGCGCCGCACAGCGCGCTCGCGGGCAGCAGGATCCGGTGCCCGGGTCCGGCGATCATGCGGATCACGTGGGGCACCACGAGGCCCACGAAGGCGATGATGCCGGTGAAGGCGACGGCCGCGGAGGTGAGGATCGCGACCATCACGATCACGCCGATCCGCAGGCGCTCGACGTCGACCCCCAGGTGCCGGGCAGGCTTCTCGCCCAGGCTCAGGAGGTCCAGGGGGCGGGCCACCACGACGGTCAGCGCGAGGCACACCAGGATCACCGGGGCCGCGACGCCGACCTCCGCCCAGCGGCTCGCGTTGAGGCTGCCGAGCTGCCAGAACACGATCTCCTCGCGGGTCTGGTTGGTGCCCAGGAACGTCATGAGCGCCATCACGGCGCCTGCGACGGCATTGACGGCGATGCCGGTGAGCACGAGGGTCACCACCTCGGTGCGTCCGCCCTGGCGGGCCGTCGCGTAGACGACGGCCGTCGCGACGAGACCGCCGAGGAAGGCTCCGGCCACGAGCGTCCAGGAGCCCAGCACGGTCAGACCCAGGACGATGACGATGCAGGCCGCGGCCGCGGCGCCGGCGGAGACGCCGACGATCCCGGGCTCGGCCAGCGGGTTGCCGAACACGCCCTGCATGAGCGCGCCGCCGACGGCGAGCGCCGATCCCACGAGCAGCGCCATCACGACCCGCGGGAAGCGCACCGTCCACAGCGTCGCATCGCCAGCCGGGTCGCGTCGTCGAGGGGCTGGGCACCCGTGACCCTGCGCGCGATCGCGCCGATCACGTCCTGCGGGGCGATCGCGAACTGACCGCTGGCACCGGCCCACAGCACGCCGAGCACGAGCGCGACGAGGGCGACGGCGAACAGGAGCGGAGCGCGGAGGGCACGACGGTCCCCGACGGCCGGCGTCGGCGCCGGCGCGGTGACATCGCGGGCGGGGGCGGGGACGGCATCGGGCAGCCGCAGCGGCGCGGTCATGAGGCGGCCGCGGGGGTGGGCGCATAGATCGCGATGGCGAGGGCCTCGAGCACCCCGGCGGTGGTGGGGCCGAAGCTGAGGATGTCGGTGTCGGCCATGTCGACCACGCGGTGCTTCTGCCCCGCCGGGGTCAGGGCGATCGCCGGCTTGGACTCGAGCAGGCCCTCGACGCCGCCGCAGGACTCCAGGCCCTTGGTCATCATGAGCAGCAGGTCCGGCTTCGCATCGATGATCGCCTCGTCGGTCATCGGCTGCATGCCCTCCCAGCCGATCTCCCGCGCGACGTCGACGCCGCCGACCCCGCGGATCAGGTCGTCGGCCCCCGAGCCCTCGCCGAAGATGTAGTAGACGCCGCTCGTGCCGCGCGCGTAGAAGAAGAGCATCCGCAGCGGGGCGGCATCGGGCTTGGCCTTCTCGATCGTGGCGATCGTCGTGTCGATCTCCTGCCGGGTGCGGTCGGCCAGCTTCGCGCCGTCCTCGGGAAGCCCCACGGCGGCGGCGACCTCCTGGATGAGCCCCGGCGTGCCGTCGATCGAGCGATGGGAGTCGACGACGACCACGGGGATCCCGGCGTCGCGCATCTGCAGGATCACGTCCCACGGGCCCAGCGAGCTGTCGGTGATGATCAGCGACGGGTCCAGGGCCAGGATCGACTCGGCGTTGAGCTCGTGGCCGTTCTGGGTCACGAGCGGCTTGTCCTTGATCTGGTCGAAGCCCGAGGAGATGTCGCGGCCGATGACGCTGTCGCCCAGGCCCAGGTCGTAGACGATCCGGGAGCAGGAGCCGTAGAGGTCGATCGCGAGGATCCGGGACACGTCGGTGACGGTGACCTCGGTGCCCTGGGAGTCGGTGAGCGTCACGGGCAGCTGCGGGTGCGGGTCGTCGGTGATGGTGCGCACGCCGGACTCGGCGAGGACGGCGGTGCTCCGGCCCTCGAAGGACGCGGGGTCGGCGAGGACCTTCGCCTCGGCGAGGGTGGCGGGGCCGGAGGTGCCTACGCCGGCATCGGCACCGGTCAGCGAGCAGGCGGTGAGGGTGGGCAGGGCGCCCGCGGCGGCGAGGACGCCGAGCGCGAGGGTGCCGAGGCGGCGACGTCCGAAGGTCGGTGCGGGGGCATGGACGGGCCGGGACATGCTGGGCATCACGGATCTCCTGAGGAGGGAGGACCGCACGAGCGGGGCGACGCGACCAGGGTCCGGTATGGCTTTATATGATCGGAGTGTTGCATAATTCGGCAAGGTAAGGCAAACCTTGTGAGAGGTCGATCTCGAGGGGTCATCCGATCTCTCGGACCCCTTGCGCGGAGGCCGGGACTGCACCATGCTGAGCGCACCGATATGACGCGGCGTCAGTTCGTTGGATCCCCCGGATCCGGCCTGCGGCCCGCCCCCTCTCGAGCCGGGAGACCGCCATGAGCACCCTTGCCGCACCGCACGCCGCCGACGCCTCGGGCGCCCCTGCCGCCGCGCCCGATCCTGCCGACACGTCCGACCGGTCCGCAGGGTCCGGCGAGGTCGCCGTGTCCGACAGGCCTGTCGGATCGGACCCCGTCGCCACCTCCGGCGATGTCGCCGTGCCCTTCTCCGTCCGCATCCGCGAGGCCACCCGCGCCGAGCACGGGGCCGCGGAGTCGACCGGCTTCATCGCGCGCCTCATGGGCGGCGAGCTCTCCGAGGGCGACTACTGGCGGCTCATCGCCCAGTACCTGCCGGTGTACGAGGCCCTCGAGGCGCGCGTCGAGGAGCTCGCGGAGACCTCCCCGCTCGTCGCGTCCTTCCACGACCCGCGGCTCGCGCGCTCGACGGCCATCCGCCACGACCTCGCGACCCGCTTCGGCGACGATGCGGCGATCGAGGTGCCGCTGCCGATCACCGAGGACTACGCGCAGCGGATCCGACATGCCGACGCCCCGCGACTCCTGGCCCACCACTACCTGCGCTACCTCGGAGACCTCTCCGGGGGCCAGGCCATCGGCGCGCTCGTCGCCCGTCACTACGGGGTGCCGCGCGCCCAGCTGAGCATCTGGGACTTCTCCGAGATCGATGCCCCCAAGCGCGTCAAGGACGCCTACCGACTGCGCCTGGACTCGATCACCGACCCGGCCGACCAGGAGGCGTTCCTCGACGAGTCGCGCACCGGGTACCGGCTCGCCGGAGACCTCTTCTCCGCGCTCGGGGAGGCCGGTGGCGCCGCGCGCTGAGCAGGGGCTTCCCCCTTGGCGCCGAGCCGAGGTGCCCGACCGGGCACCGAGCAGGGCGCGACCGGCCCTGCATCGAACGCGCGGACGGCCGATCGGGCGTTCCGGCGACGGCGTGGCCGCGTCCTGCGGCGGTCGGGCCGTCAGTGCGCGCCCGACACCTGCCAGCCGTGCTTCTCCAGCCCCGCGACGATGCGGTCGGCCGAGAGGTCGAGCTCTGCCCGGATCAGGTCCGCGTCCCGCGCATCCCGCAGGGACAGCACGCAGCGTCCGAAGGAACGGGGCGTGACCTCGATCGCCGCGACCTGCGCGCGCACCCAGCGCGTCGTGTCCTTCTTCTGGCGGATCGAGATCGCGCGGTCGTCGACCGTCACCGTGGCGTCGTCCAGCAGGGCGATCCCGAGGACCAGGCCGGCCGCGGCGAGCACCCCCGTGATGGCCACGTGCATGAACCCGCCGCCGGACGTGGAGATGCGGGCGAAGGTCTCGACGGGGCCGGCGAAGGGCAGCCAGCTCCAGCCCTCCATGGCGCCGGCCAGTGCCGGTGCGAACCAGCCCAGGGCCGCCCCCGCGGCGAGGCCGAGCGCCCCGAGCAGCACGGCGTCGGCCGTCGTGCACCGGATGGTCGTCGAGGCGGCGTGTGCGCTGGAGGGCCAGGCGGGGGTGGGACTCGTCATGCCCATAGTGGAACACGAATGTTCCATCGTGGTCCAGGGGTGTTCCTCTAGAGTGTGGTGGTGTCCACCATCGACCGCACCCGCCAGGCGATCCTCGACGCCGCCGTGCGCGCCTTCGGCGAGGACCCCCGCGCGCCGCTCGCCGAGATCGCCGCCTCAGCGGGTGTGGGGCGCACCACGCTGCACCGCTACTTCGCCGATCGCGCCGGCCTCGTCGCGGCCGTCGACGACCTCGCGCGTGCTCGCTTCGCCGTGGCGGCGGAGGCCGCACGGCTCCAGGACGGGACGGGCTGGGAGGCCATCGCGCGGATGACCACGGAGTTCTTCGACCTGGGCGAGCTGCTGGCCCTCATCTTCGTGGACAGCCCCGTGATCGACCCCGACACCTGGGGGGAGGAGGGCACGGATCCGGGATTCTCCGCCGCGGTCGCCCGCGGGCATCGGGACGGCACGATCGACCCCGTGCTCGACGCCGCGTGGTGCGAGAGCACCGTGTGGATGCTCCTGTTCGCTGCCTGTCAGGCGCTCGCCACCGGGATGGGCAGGGCCGATGCCCGCGCGCTCCTGCTGCGGACCGTGCGCGGCGCCCTCGGGCCCAAGGCGGACTGACCCCCGAGCCCGGTCCCGGGCTCACGCGGCGAGGGCGCTCGGCGGCTCACGAGGGCCAGGGCGCTCAGCGGCTCACGAGGGCCAGAGCATCGCGGGCGATCGCGAGCTCCTCGTCCGTGGGCACGACGAGGACCGTGACCTGCGAGTCCTCGGTCGAGATGACGCGGGGCTCCTTCGAGCGCTCGGCGTTCGCCTCGAGGTCCAGGCGGATCCCGAACTCGCCGAGATCGGCCATCGCGCGCTCGCGCACGAAGGGGCTGTTCTCGCCGATCCCCGCGGTGAAGGTGATCGCGTCCACCCGGCCCAGCGAGAAGGCGTAGGAGCCGATGTACTTGCGCAGCCGATGGATGTAGACGTCCATCGCGAGGATCGCCTCCTCGTCACCCTCCTGCACGGCGGACTCGATGTCACGGAAGTCGCTCTTGCCGCACAGGCCCAGCATCCCGGACTCCTTGTTGAGGATCGTGTCGACCTTCTCCGGATCCATGCCGTCCTGACGGAACAGGTGCACGTAGACCGAGGGGTCGATGTCCCCGCTGCGGGTGCCCATGACCAGGCCCTCGAGCGGCGTCATCCCCATGGAGGTGTCGACGGGGCGGCCGTCGCGCACGGCGCTGGCGGAGGCCCCGTTGCCCAGGTGCAGCACGATCTGCCGGAAGTCGTGGGGGTCGCGGCCCAGCAGCGGCGCGACCTGCTGGGAGACGAAGCGGTGGCTCGTCCCGTGCGCGCCGTACCGACGGATCCGGTACTCGTCCGCGACGCGCCGGTTCAGGGCATAGGTGCGGACCTCCGGGGGCAGGTCCGCGAAGAACGAGGTGTCGAACACGGCGACGTGCGGGATGTCGGGGAGCAGCTCGCGGGCCCCGTCGATCCCGGCGACCGCCGCGGGATTGTGAAGGGGGGCCAGCGCCCCGAGGTCCTCGATCTGATCGCGCACCCAGCGGTCCACGAGGGTGGGGGTCGTGAAGCGGGCCCCGCCCTGGACCACCCGGTGGCCGATCGCCTGGACGTGCGCGTCCGCGAGCGCCAGGCCCGCCTCGTGGAACAGCAGCGCGACGACGCGCATCGCGGCGGTGTGGTCGGGGACGGACCCGGCCCAGTCCTCCGTGCGGTCCCCGACCGTGATCTTCGCGGTCGAGTCCGCCTGACCCACGCGGTCCACGAGCCCCTGCGCGAAGACGACGCCGTCGCTGGGGTCCAGCAGCTTGAACTTCAGCGAGGAGGAGCCGGAGTTGATGACCAGCACGGTGCGATCGGACGTCGGGGCGGTGCTCATGCGGGGGTGGACTCCTGCTCGGTCGTGGCCGCGTCGGCGGCCTGGGCCTGGATCGCCGTGATGACCACGGTGTTGATGATGTCGTCGACCAGGGCCCCGCGGGACAGGTCGTTGACGGGCTTGTTGAGGCCCTGCAGCACGGGGCCGATCGCGATCGCGCCGGCGGAGCGCTGGACCGCCTTGTAGGTGTTGTTGCCGGTGTTCAGGTCGGGGAAGACGAACACCGTGGCGCGGCCGGCGACCGCGCTGTCGGGCAGCTTCGTGCGGGCCACCGAGGCGTCCACGGCGGCGTCGTACTGGATGGGGCCCTCGACGCTGAGCTCCGGGTGCTCCTCGCGCACCCGGGCCGTCGCCTCGCGGACCTTGTCGACGTCGGCCCCGGAGCCGCTGGTGCCCGTGGAGTAGGAGAGCATCGCGACGCGCGGCTCCACGCCGAACTGCGCCGCGGTGGCCGCGGACTGCGCCGCGATGTCGGCGAGCTGCTCGGCCGTCGGGTCCGGGTTCACGGCGCAGTCGCCGTAGACGAGCACGCGGTCCTCGAGCGCCATGAGGAACACCGAGGAGACGATCTTGGCGTCCGGCTTGGTCTTGATGATCTCGAAGCTCGGGCGGATGGTGTGCGCGGTCGAGTGGACGGCGCCGGAGACCATGCCGTCGGCACGGCCGGTCTGGACCATCATCGTGCCGAAGTAGGAGACGTCCTGGACCTTCTCGCGGGCCTGCTCGAGCGTGACGCCCTTGGCGGCGCGCAGGCGTGCGTACTCGGCCGCGAAGACCTCGACGAGCTCCGGATCGTGCGGGGAGATGATCGCGGCCTCGGTGATGTCGTGGCCCAGCTGCGAGGCCCGAGCCCGGATCTGCGTCTCGTCGCCCAGCAGGACGAGGTCGGCGACGCCGCGGGCGAGGATCGCCTCGGCGGCCGCGAGGATGCGGGGCTCGTCGCCCTCGGGGAGCACGATCCGCTTCTTGGCGCCGCGCGCGCGGGCCAGCAGCTCGAACTCGAACATCATCGGCGTGACGACCTCGCTGCGGGCCACGTCGATCCGCGACAGCAGCTCCTCCAGGGGCAGGTTCTCGGCGACCGCGCGGCGGGCCGCGTCGAGCTTCTGGGGGCTGTCGGCCGTGAGACGTCCCGTGGTCCCGGCCACCTGCACCGCGGCGTCGAAGGTCGACTCGTCCGAGACGATCAGCGGCAGGTCCAGCTGGACGCCCTCGATGAGCCGGCGGATCTCCGCCGGGGGCTCGTAGCCGCCCGTCAGGACCACCGAGGCGAGCGTCGGGAAGGTGCCCGACTGCTGGGCGAGGTAGAGCCCGGGCAGGAGGTCGTAGCGGTCCCCGGGGGCGATGACGGTGGAGTTCTCGCCGATCCGGGACAGGACGTTGGGCAGGCTCATGGCCGCCACGACCGTGCCCAGCGACACCCGTCCCAGCCACTCGGGGTTGCCCAGCAGCAGCGTGCCGCCCACCGCGTCCTGGATGGACTGCACGGTGGGGGCCATGATCACGGGGTTCTCGGGGATCGCCGCGACGGTGAGGCCGCCGCCCAGGCGGGTGGAGACGGCCTCGCGCACCGTGTCGATGTCGGCCGGATCGCAGCGGTTGGCCACGAGGGCGATGGGGGAGGCGTGGTGGCTCTCGAACTCCGCGCGGGAGACGGCCGCGAGGGTCGCGATGGTCTCCGGGGAGCGGTCCAGGCCCGAGACCACCAGCACGACGGGCGCGCCGATGTTCGCGGCGACCTCGGCGTTGAAGGCGAGCTCGGTGGGGTTGGCGATGTCGACGTAGTCCGAGCCGAGCACCACGAGCACCGAGTACCGGTCGCGGAGCTCCTGGTAGCGGCGCAGGATCTCCTCGTGGGCGGCCGCGGCATCGGCGTGCATCTGCTGGTAATCGATGCCGAGGGCGTCCTCGTACGTCTGGTCGACCGCGGGATGCGCGGTCAGCAGGTCGACCGCCGCGTCCCGCTCCTCGGAGCGGCGGACGGGGCGGAAGACCCCGACGCGGTCGGAACGGGCGGCGAGGGCTTCGAGGAGTCCGAGAGCCACGGTGGACTTCCCGGTCCTCCCCTCGGGGGATGCGATGTACACGCTGTGCGACACGCGGACCACGATAGGGGGCGGACCCTGGGTGCGACAGGGCCGGTGGTCCCGATCTGGACGCCGCGGGCGTGTGCAGGAGAGGAGCGGTCCGCACCGCGAGCCCCGATGTGATCGCGTCCCTGCGTCCCTGCGTCCCTGCGTCCCCGCGTCTCCTGCATCCTTACGTCCCTGCCACCGGCCGCAGCGCCGCCCCAGCACCGCTCCAGGGCCGACCCGTACGATGCCGCCCATGCTCCGCGTCGCCCTCCGCCCTCGCTATCTGGGCCTGCTGGCGCTGATGATCGCGGCCACGATCGTGTGCGGCCTGCTGGCGACCTGGCAGTGGGATCGCGCCCATCGGGCCCTCACCGCGTCGACGCAGACCGAGGCGCCCGCGGTGCCGCTGTCGGAGCTGATGACCGTCGGCGATCCCGTCACGAACGCCGCCGCGAGCCGGCCGGTGACCGTGACCGGCGCCTTCGACCCCACCCAGCAGGTGCTCGTGCCCGGGCGCAGCATCGAGGGGACCGATGCCGTGATCGTCGTGACCGCCCTGCACGTGACCGAGCCCGACGGCTCGCGGTCCCTGCTGCCCGTCGCGCGCGGCTGGGTCCCGGCGGACTCGGTGCCCGCGACCGGCACCGCCGGAGTCCCCGCGCCGCCAGCCGGTGAGGTCACCGTGACGGGACGGCTCGAGGCCAGCGAATCCGCCACCCAGGACGTCGTCGACGGCCGCACGCAGGAGATCGCCACCTCGCTGCTGGTCAACGAGTGGGGCGGCCCGATGTACGCCGGATACATCGCCGAGACCTCCCCGATGACCGGCCTGCGGCCGATGCCGCAGGCCGAGAGCGCCTTCTCCCGCGGCCTGGACTGGCAGAACCTCGGCTACGCCCTGCAGTGGGTCCTGTTCGGCGGGTTCTTCCTGTACCTCTGGTGGCGGGCCGTGCGCACCCAGCAGCTCGACGAGGACGCCGCGCGCGCCGAGGCCGTCGCCGCGCGTCTGGGCGGGGACCAGGAGCCTCGGGACGACGCCGGGAGCACTCAGGATGCGACGCATCCGACGCCCGGGGAACCCGCGGACCCCGTCGCGGAGGAGGACACTGGTGCCGCGGGCCGCACGGGTCCCGCCCGGGGCGCCTCCGCCGAGCACGTCGCCGCGACCACCACGGGAGCATCGTCGACGTCCGTCGACGCCCCGCGCACGAGCCCCGACGAGGGAGCCAGAACCGCGTCCCCGGACGCGAAGGAGGACAGCCACGGTGCCCACCACCCGACCGCTCGATGAGGTCCAGGCCAAGACCTCCTTCGCACGCTTCCGCGTCGCCTCCATCGTCGAGGGCATCGCACTGCTCGTGCTCGTCGTCATCATGGTCATGCGCTACGTCGTCTTCGCCGACCCCGGCCCCGACCACGACTTCTGGAGCGACGTCTCCGGGCACTGGTCCCCGATCCACGGCCTCATCTACATGATCTACGTCGTGCTCGGCTTCGACCTGTGGATCAAGATGCGCTGGAAGCTCCCGCGCATGCTGCTGCTCATGTTCTTCGGGGTCATCCCCGTGCTCTCGTTCATCGGTGAGCGGTGGACCCACGCCCGCGTGCTGAGGGACCTCGCGGCCCGCCCCACCGTGCAGGACGAGGAGCGCACGCGCGGCACCGCGTCCTGACCGCCGGTGTGCCGGGGGTCGGTGTGCCGGGCGTCGGTGCTCCCGCGTAGGATCGACGGGTGAACGACACCGACCAGCGTCCCGTCCTCGTCGTCGACTTCGGCGCCCAGTACGCCCAGCTCATCGCGCGCCGCGTGCGCGAGGCCGACGTGTACTCCGAGATCGTCCCCCACTCCATGAGCACCGAGGACATCCTCGCCAAGCAGCCCCAGGCGATCATCCTCTCCGGCGGCCCCAGCTCCGTGTACGCCGAGGGCGCCCCGCGCCTGGATCCGGCGCTCCTGCACGCAGGGGTGCCCGTCCTCGGGCTCTGCTACGGCTTCCAGGCGATGGCCGCGGCCCTCGACGGGACCGTCGCCCCCACCGGCGTGCGCGAGTACGGCGCGACCCGGCTCGAGGCGATCGACGCCGCGAGCGACCTGCTGACCGGCCAGGACCTGGCGCAGAACGTGTGGATGAGCCACGGGGACTCGGTCACCGCGGCGCCAGCCGGGTTCTCCGTCATCGCGACCTCGCCCGGCAGCCCCGTCGCCGCCTTCGAGAACCCCGAGGAGCGGCTGTACGGCGTGCAGTGGCACCCCGAGGTGGGCCACTCCGACCGCGGCCAGGAGGTGCTCGAGAACTTCCTGCACCACGGCGCGGGGATCGGTCGAACCTGGACCACCGGCAACGTCATCGAGGAGCAGGTCGCGCGGGTGCGCGAGCAGATCGGCGAGGGCACCGCGATCTGCGCGCTGTCCGGCGGGGTCGACTCCGCGGTCGCCGCGGCGCTGGTCCAGCGGGCCATCGGGGACCGGCTGACCTGCGTGTACGTCGACCACGGGCTGATGCGCCAGGACGAGTCCGCGCAGATCGAGAAGGCCTTCGGCGAATCCACCGGGGGCGCCGATCTGGTCATCGTCGATGCGGCCGAGCAGTTCCTCGCCGCGCTCGCCGGGGTCACCGATCCCGAGACCAAGCGCAAGATCATCGGCCGCGAGTTCATCCGCACCTTCGAGCAGGCCCAGGCGGACATCCTCCGCGCGCGCGGCGTCATCGAGGACGGCACGGGCGGCGAGCACGCCGAGGCCACGGCGTTCCTGGTCCAGGGCACCCTGTACCCCGACGTCGTCGAGTCCGGCGGCGGCGAGGGCGCGGCCAACATCAAGAGCCACCACAACGTGGGCGGGCTCCCCGAGGACCTCTCCTTCGAGCTCGTCGAGCCCCTGCGCACCCTCTTCAAGGACGAGGTGCGGGCCGTGGGCAGCGAGCTGGGCCTGCCCGACGAGATCGTCTGGCGCCAGCCCTTCCCCGGCCCCGGCCTGGGCATCCGCATCATCGGCGAGGTCACGTTCGAGCGCCTGGAGATCCTGCGCCGCGCCGACGCGATCGCCCGCGCCGAGCTGACCGCCGCGGGGCTGGACCGCGAGATCTGGCAGTGCCCCGTCGTGCTGCTGGCCGACGTCCGCTCCGTGGGCGTCCAGGGCGACGGCCGCACCTACGGCCACCCCATCGTGCTGCGCCCCGTCACGAGCGACGACGCGATGACGGCGGACTGGGCAAAGGTGCCCTACGAGGTGCTGGGCCGCATCTCCACCCGCATCACCAACGAGGTCGCCGAGATCAACCGCGTCACCCTCGACGTGACGAGCAAGCCGCCGGGGACCATCGAGTGGGAGTGAGGGCGGGCGGCTGAGGCCGCTCGCCTTCTGCGTCGCACCTACCCTGGTCGGATGCCGACGACGACGCCCTCGCTCCTGACCGCCGTCCGCCCCTGGGGCGGTGAGCCGGTCGACATCGTCCTCGCGGACGGAAGCATCCAGGAGATCCGCCCAGCCGGCGCAGTGGCTCCGGCCCCCGAGGACGACATCCTGGACGGCCGCGGACTGCTGGCGCTGCCGGGCTTCGTCAACGCCCACGCCCACGTCGACAAGAGCTGGTGGGGCCGGCCGTGGGTGCCCTACGGCGGTGAGGGCGGCACGCAGGGGCGGATCGCCCACGAGCGCGCCGAGCGCGAGGGACTCGGGATCCCCAGCGCGGACGGAGCCGAGCGGGTGCTGCGCGAGATGCTGCGCCACGGGACGACCGCCGTGCGCAGCCATGTGGACGTCGATCTCGGGGTGGGGCTGGACGGCATCGCCGCCGTCCGCGAGGCCGAGCGCACCCTCGACGGCGCCGTCGAGGTCTCGATCGTGGCGTTCCCGCAGGACGGCGTGATCCGCCGTCCCGGGGTGCTCGACCTCCTGGACCGCGCCGCGGGGGAGGGCGTCACCGCGATCGGCGGGCTGGACCCGTGCGCGATCGACCGCGATCCCGTGGCCCAGCTCGACGGGCTGTTCGCGATCGCCGAGCGCCACGGCTGCGGCATCGACATCCACCTTCACAGCGGCGGGGACCTCGGAGCCTTCGAGTACGAGCTGATCATCGACCGCACCCGACGCTCGGGGCTGACGGGCATGGTCAACGTCGCCCACGGCTTCGCACTGGGCCAGCTGCCCTCGGCGCGCCAGGAGGCGCTGCTCGGGGAGTTCGCCGAGCTCGGCATCTCGTGGACCACCGTGGCGCCCGTCCGCAGCGCGCCGCTGCCGTGGGTGCGCATGCGGGAGCTCGGGATACCCGTGGGTCTGGGCACCGACGGGATCCGCGATCTGTGGTCCCCCTACGGCGACGGGGACCTGCTGCGCGTGGCGCTGGACTTCGCGCGGGTGCACGGCGTGCGGTACGACGAGGACTTCGCCGAGGTGCTGCACCTGGCGACCGATCGCGCAGCCGGCTTCGTGGGCTGGCCGGTCGCGGGACTCGAGGCGGGAGCGCCCGCGGACATCGTGCTCATCGACGCCCAGAACCCGGCCGACGCGATCGTGCGGGGCCCGGCGCGCGAGAACGTGCTCTCCGGCGGTGCGCTCGTCGTCGTGCACGGAGAGCTCCTTCTCTGATCCGCACCGCTCCCCTCCGGTGACACCGCGGGCGCCCATCCTTCCGGGGGGCCCGCGCGACCCCGGCGCGGCGCGTGGAAGCCTCTCCGCCGCTCGTTTCCCCTCGGTCCTGACCGTTACTGACGCTTGTCAGTCAAGGTCGCGCAGAGCGCTCCCGGGGGGATCTTTTCGTGACCACCCGGTGACCTGATGGGTTTGTTCGGGCACGGAAGTTTCGGATGGAGTAGCAGGCATGAGGCACGGAACCAGGCCCCCACCTGGGTGAACAGTCGCATGTGCCCCTTTTCTCCGCACCCACTCCTCTCGCCTGGAGCGTCTCCGAGACCGCGTCTGCCCCGCGCCCCCGCCACCACCGAACCCACCTCCGGTCCCCGCTGAAGGCCCTGCTCGCGTTCCTCCTCGCGATCGCCCTGGTGGTCGTGCCCGGAGCCGCGGCGACCGCTGACCCCGGGGATCCCGAGTACCTCGGGCTCACCAAGAGCGTCAGCGACGAGCACCTCGTGCCCGGACAGACGTTCACCTACCGGATCACCGTCGAGTGCGATGAGTCCAACTGCCTCGACGCCCAGCTGCGGGACCCGCTCCCGACGGGGCTGGCCGGCGTCGAGGTCGTCACGTTCTCGGCGACCCCCGGGGCCAGCACGGTGCCGCGCGATATCACGTGGACCTCCGGCGGGTCCACGAGCGCCCAGACCCCCGCCACGATCGACGGCGCGACCGAGCTGGTCGTCGACTTCACGGGAGGTGCGACCGGCAACGAGCTCGTCGCCGGCTCCGGCATCACCATCGAGCTGACCCTCAAGGTGCCCGAGGACTACCCGCCGGGGGAGAGCGGCGACATCGTCAACACCGCCACCACCTCCGCGGACAACGCCGCGCCCGAGGAGGCCTCCGCGACGGTCGACGTCACGTCCGCCGTCGTCCCGGGGATCGACGTGAGCAAGTCCTGGAGCCCCGCCGCGGCCGACCTGGCCCCCGGTGACCCCTCGACCGTCTCGGTCGGCGCGAAGAACACGTCCAACGTCTCCGTGCCCTCGATGACGCTCGAGGAGCCCCTGGGCCTGGTCGACGGGGCGACGGCGCTGGATCCCGCCACCAATCCCTTCGCGGTCACGGACCTGACGGGCTTGGACGACGTCGCCCTGCCGCAGACCTGCACCACCACCCAGGTGGACGTCTACGTCCAGGGCGCCGACGGCAGGTGGCAGTGGCGCACGGGCCCGCCCAGCTCCACCGGCACCCTCGCCCTCCCCGCGGACGTCGAGCCCGCCGACGTCGGCGGACTGCGCGTCACCTGCACCGGCAGCATCGAGCCCCAGCAGGAGCTCTCCTTCGACCTCGACCTCGTCCAGGACGCCCCCGGCATCGACACCTACGCCGTCGACAACACCGTCCAGGGCTCCCTCGTCCCCGCCGAGGGCCAGGACGCCATCTCCGACACCGCGTCCGCGACCCACACCATCACCCCGCGCGACGCCGGCGTCACCACCACCAAGGACTTCTCCGAGCAGACCATCGCCGCCGGGGAGTCGACCACGGCCACCGTCACCGCAGCCGTGAGCGAGGCCGCCGTCTCCGAGCTCCGCGTGAGCGACCGCGACTTCTTCACCGACGCCGTGTCCTTCGGCGCGTTCACGACCCCGATCGCCTTCCCCGCGGGCGCCTCGGCCGGGAGCGTCGTCTACTACGGCACCGACGGACAGGTGCTCGCCACCCTCCCCCTGGTCGACGGCCAGCTGCCCCCCGCGCCGCCCGCCGGCGCCGTCGTGACCGGTTTCGACCTCGTCCTGACAGGCGACATCCCCGCCGGTGAGAGCGTCTCTGCCACCTTCGGCGTGGACACCACCGAGGCCGCCGCGGGCCCCGAGGGCGACGTCACCCTGACCAACACCGTCGAGGCCGCCGTCACCGACCCCCGTGGCCAGGAGACCACCGCGACCGACTCCGACGACGTGCGGATCATCGCCCCCGGCCTCGACGTCACGATCGACAAGACCATCCGACCCGGCGCCCCCGTGTATCCCGGCCAGAGCGTCGTCACATCGCTCGAGACCACGGTGACCGCACAGACCGACACCTCGACCGCCCACGACCTCGTGATCGAGGACTCCTCGGCCACCAATCCGGAGTTCTGGGACGCCTTCGACCTGGCGGCCATCAGCCCGATGCAGCTGCCCGGCGGGACGTCCATGACCGTCGAGGTGCTCGTCGGAGAGCCGGGCCGGTGGGTGTCCGTCGAGACCTTCGCGGCCGAGGGCTCGACCCGCGCGGTCGAGGTGACGGCCGCCCAGCTCGCGGCCGCCGGCATCGACCCGGCCACGGCCCACGGCGTCCGCTTCTCGCTCCACAGCGACGACGGGTTCCCCGCCACGGCTACCGTGACCCCCGTGTTCTCCTCGACCGCGCGCTCGACGCTGCGCGACGGCGGGGCCATCACACCCGGCGACGACCAGCCCACCGCCTACGGCAACACCGCGACCGCCGACGCCACCGGCACCTCCGACGGCGGCACGGCGGGGGCCGATGACGACGAGGACTCCGCCGAGGGCACCGTCGTCACCGACGAGACCGGACCGGGTCCGATCGGGATCGACAAGGCCTGGACCCAGGACCAGGTGGTCGCACTCTCCGGCCAGCAGGCCGGGACGACGCTCAGCTGGAGCGTGGGGGAGGGCATCCGGACCGTGGCGATCACCGACCCGGCCCAGGACCCCTCGGCCGTCGCCGGCACCGCGTACGACGCCTTCGACCTCGTGGCCCTGGACCCCGTCGCCCCCTCCGCCGAGCCCTTCTCCAACGGCTGGTACCTGCGGTACGACACGGTCACCCAGGTCGAGCTCTACGACGGCAACGGCTGGGTGACCGTCGCGGCACCTGCCGGCGGCTGGGCCGCCGACGGCGCCTTCGTGGGCTACCGACTGACGGACGCCGAGCGTGCCTCGACCCTGGGCGTGCGCTACACCCTCGAGGAGAACACGGCCGCCCGCGAGGCCGCCGCGCAGGCCGGCGACGGCTTCGCACCCAAGCCCGGCACCGGGATCACCGTCGGCCAGGGCAGGGCGTTCGGTCAGACCTGGCAGGTGCGCGAGACCAAGCGCAGCGACGACAGCTACGTCACCGGCCACACCGGCTACAACGTGCCGGGCGCCGACAACCTCGGCGTCGTCGACAACGCCGCCGCGATCACCGGCGAGCCCTTCGACGGCGACACGGTCCGCGACACCGACGCCGACACCATCCTCATCATCGACGGCACCCCCGGGGTCGAGGTCTCCAAGGACGTCACCACCGATCCTGCCCAGGCGGGCGGCCAGGTGTTCGTGCCCCCGGCGGGCACCCCCGCGGCGGACTACCCGACGGCGCAGTGGTCGATGACGGCGCACAGCACCTCGCTGTCCCCGGCACAGCAGGTGCGGGTGACCGACCCCAGCGGCTGTGCCGACACGGACCTCGCCGCGTGCCAGGGAGGGGCCTTCGAGGATCCCTTCGCCCAGGAGGGCGTCGACTGGCTGGCCCTCCCGGACCACGGGACGCCCTTCGACCGCTTCGACCTCACGGGCATCACCGTCTCGAGCTCGAAGCCCGAGCAGGTGGACCGCGCGACGAGCGTCGTCTGGCTGCTCTCGTACGACGACGGCACCTACTCGACCCGGAGCGTGACCCCCGATCAGGCCGAGGCGCTCACGCCCGAGGAGCTCGCGGATGTCATCGGCGTGTCCGTGACCTTCGCCCAGGCACGCCCTGGCGTCGGGACGATCACGCAGGACAACGACCTGACCATCGTCCTGGACACCCGCCTGCGGGCCACCGTCCGCACCACGGGGGAGAGCACCGTCCTCCCGGCGGGCAGCACCGTCGCCGGGGACAACCACGTCTTCGCCCAGTCCTACGACGAGATCACCGCCGCCGGAGCCCGGACGGGCGACACCGCGAAGGCGGACGTCACCCTCACCGGCGGCGACGTCTCGATCGTCCCCACGAAGTCCGTCACCCCGGATGCGCTGACCCCGCCCACGGGCGACACCCCCGTCACCGTGCAGCTCGGGGCATCCTCCGGCACCGCACCCCCGAGCACCCTCTCGCCGTCGGCCGTGACGCTCGAGGACCAGGCGGCCTCCGTGGACTTCTGGGATCACGTGGACCTCACGGGCCTGGGGGCGGTGACCCTCCCGGACGGCGCCGATCAGGTGCGGGTCGACGTGTACGCCGACGTCGACGGGCAGGGTGCCCGCTGGATCGAGGGCTCGGCGGCATCTGCCGCGACGCTCCCGGTCACCGCGGAGCAGTACAGCACCGTCCAGGGGATCCGCTTCACCTTCACGCGGGCCGACGGCGGCTACTTCTCCGCGGCCGTGCCCTCCCCGGCCTGGCAGGCGGGCGCCGCGTTCACGGTGCAGCTGCGGGACACCCTGCGCGGATCCGGCGAGGACGTCGAGTTCGAGGGCACCCTGACGAACACCCAGACCGCTCAGAGCACCCGGACCGACGGCAACGACACCGCGCCGGTCGACGCCTCCGATGACCTGGGGCTGTCCGAGGGCACGCACGAGCTCGAGGTCAACAAGCTGACCGACGACGGCAACCGGTTCCATGCGGCCGGTGACCAGGTGCCGTTCCGCCTGACGCTGACCAACTCCGGCACCGGCTACCTCACGCTCACCGAGCTCACGGACACCCTGCCCGCACAGCTCGTCTTCACCGGGGCCTCGACCTTCACGGCCACCCCGCAGGACGGCGGCACGCTCTCCGGGGACGTCACCCTCGACGTCTCCGAGGACGGCCACGGCCTGACCTTCCGCTGGCCGACGGATGGCGCCACCCTGACACCCGGCGAGACGTTCGTGATCGACCTGACCGCCGAGCAGCAGCCCGGTCTGCGGGCGGGCGAACAGGCCGTCAACACGATGACGGCCGCCACGGCGGAGACCCTCGAGCGCTGCGGCAACATCGAGCCCGAGGGCTCGACCACCGAGGCCTGGGCGACCGATCCGACGACGTGCGGGACGACCGACTACATCCAGGCCGCCGAGGGCAACAACGTCTACGTGCGCAAGGGCGTGCTCGGCTCCGTCGAGGGCGCCTACGCCCCCGGCCAGCCCGACACCGTGTGCAGCCCGACGCTGACCTCGCTGGCGGGGGAGGGGTTCTACCCCGCCCCGTGCGTCGCGAACTCCGTCGTGGGCGGCACCGACACCTGGCTGCTGCACGCGGTCAACGCCGGCACCGTGGACGTGCAGGAGATGGTCTTCGTGGACCAGCTGCCGGTTCCCGGTGACAAGCTGCTGCTGTCGGGAAGCTCCCGGGGCTCGCAGTACCGCCCGCAGCTCACGGCGGACTCGATCGATGTCGACGCACCCGAGGGCGCGGCCGTCCGGGTCGAGGTCTCGCAGAGCCCCGACGTGTGCACGGACGGCTGGCTGGCCCTCGAGCAGCCCACCGTCGACCCCTGCACCGAGAACGGCGAGACCTGGACCTCCGCCGAGGACCCGACGGTCGACTGGGCCGCGGTGACCGGGATCCGCGTGTTCGCGAGCTACCCCGACGGCCGGCTGTTCACGCCGGGCGAGGGCGTGGACGTGACGTTCCGGACCACCAACACCCCGGCCTCCCAGGACTCGCCGGACGGTGCCTCCACCGCCGTCCCCGTGGTCGACACCCTCGCGGACAACCAGTTCGGCTTCCGCTGGGTGGCCGACGGCGAGATGGGCACCCGCGCCCCCGACAAGGTGGGCGTGCACCTCATGACCACCTCCCTGCAGGTCACCAAGACGGTCTCGGGCGAGGCGGCCCGCTTCGCGCCGGACACCTTCACCGCGGACGTGACGTGCCGCATCGGTGACGTGCCCATCGACCTCGGGGACTCCGCCCGCGACACGCTGACCCGTGAGGGCGACGTGTACCCGCCCGTGCGCATCGACGGCATCCCGTACTCGGCCTCTCCTCTGACCACCTGCACGGTCACCGAGACCGGGTCGGTCGGGGAGTTCGGGGAGACCTCCCGGACCTCGGACCCGGCCGACGGCGTCCTCGAGCTCGCGACCGCGACGGACCCGCTGCACCCGGATGCCGCCGTGCCCGCCGAGCAGCGCGTGACGCTCGGCAACGTCTACGAGTTCGGCTCCCTGCAGGTCACCAAGACCGTCGCGACCGACGCGGTCAACGCGCCGCCGCACGGCCCGTTCACCTTCACCCTCGTGTGCACAGGGCCCAGCGGTGCCCCTGTCGACTTCGGCGAGGAGCTGGGCGGGACCACCGCCACCTTCACCATCGCCGACGGCGCGACGTGGACCTCCCCGGACAGCACGCTCCCGGCAGGCTCGGCGTGTGTGCTCACCGAGACGGACAGCAAGGGTGCAGACCTCGTCCTCCTCGACGGCGACGGCGTCACCCCGCTCGAGGGCGGGACCGCGGCGGACGTCGCGATCGGCACCGACGGGGCCGCGCGGGACGTGCGGGTCGACGTGGTCAACTCCTACCCCTCGGGCACCTTCACCCTGACCAAGCAGGTCGAGGGCGACGGCGCCGAGCTCTACGGCGCCGGACCCTTCACCTTCGAGGTCGTCTGCACCCTGGGGGTCACCGGTGGGCGGGCGCTGACCGTCCTCGACGAGGAGACCGTGGTCCTCGCGGGCGGCGAGACGTACACCTCGCCGCAGCTCCCGATCGGTGCCCTGTGCACCGCGACCGAGACCGATGCCGGCGGTGCGACCACCTCGACGATCTCCGACGGCGGACGGGCCGTGATCGGCACCGACGGGCACGGGACCGTGCTCACCCCCGCTCTCGTGGCCACCAACAGGTTCGACGTCACGTCGCTCGTGGTGACCAAGGCGATCGCGGGGAGCACGAGCGCCCCGGGCGCGCAGGGACCGTTCACGGTGACCCTCGTGTGCACGATGCCCGGCGGAGCGGCCGTTCCGATCCCGGGCGGTGCGGACAGGACCCTGTCGGCGGCGACGTCGATGACCGCCACCTACGACGACCTCCCGCTGGGCGCCGACTGCGGCCTCACCGAGAGCGCGACCGGCGGCGCCGATTCCACCACCACCGCCGTCACCGCCGGTGAGGGTGAGGGCTCGGACGGGACCACGGCGACGATCACGACGGGCGCCGATGGCTCCGCGGTGACCGTCACCAATACCTTCGCACCGGCGCCCACCCCGGGCCCGACGCCGACGGACGGCCCCAGCTCGTTCCCGACGTCCTCCGGATCGCCCGGCGGCGGACCGACGGCCACCTCGGGATCGGCGAGCGCGGCACCGGACGGCGGACGTCTCCCGCGGACCGGCGCGGATCTGCTGCCGATCGCGATCCTGGCGGCGCTGGTCACCCTCGCCGGTGCCGGGCTCCTGGTGGTCCGGAGCATCCGGCGGCGGGACCGCTGAGCCCCGAGGGCCCGCTCCTCGGGGCGGGCCCTCGGTCGACGGCGGCCTCGGGGGCATGCGTGCAGCAGGCCCCCGAGCACGCCCCGTCGTCCGTGCGCCGTCAGTATCGCTCGGAGCGCTCCAGCAGCCGCGAGGGGTGCGCCGGTGCCGAGGAGTGCCACGACTCGGTGCGTGAGCGGCTCTCGAAGCCCATCGAGGCGTAGAGGCCGTCGGCCCCGGTGGGGGAGTCCGCATCGACCTCGAGCTCGCAGTACCCGCGCCCCCGCTCGGCGGCGTCGCGGATCGCCGCGCGCAGGAGCGCCTTGGCCACCCCGCGACCGCGCGCGCTGCGATGCACCCCCAGGTAGTCGAGGTACGTGCCCTCCGGAGCGTCGCCCGTCGCGGGCTTCTCCGAGCAGACGAGGCCGCCGGCGGGCCACCACGAGCCGTCCTCCTGCCGCACCTCCGCGATCCACCAGTGGTCCCAGTGCACCTCGCGCTCGCCGGTCAGGCGCGCGGCGAACTCGGGAAAGGACTCGCGGTAGGAGTTGAAGTGGTCGGCGAAGGACTCCTCGAGCATGCGGTGCACGGTGCGGACGTCCTGGGCCAGCGGCATGCCCGAGGGATGCTCGTGCACCCGCCGCACGCGCACGCCCTCGCGCGGGTCCGGGGTGGTGGTGGCCTCCTCCGGGGTGACGGGGCGGCGCATGTGCAGCCAGGTCCGCACCTTCTGGTACCCGTTGCGCGCCAGCAGCGAGGTGCGGGCCACGTCGCCCTCGGCCACGGAGGTGTCCAGGAGGCTCTCGGGCACTCCGCGGTGCCGCGCGAAGGACCCGGCGACCTCGACCGCCCACGCGAACAGGACGGCGGCCACGGCATCGCGATCGGCGATGGAGTCCGCGAGGACCCACTCGACATCGGTGCGCCCGGCGGCCCGGTCCACGCACGCGATCCAGGCGACGGGAGGCGCATCCGCGGCGGCCCCGGCGGGGAGGACCACCACCTGACGGCGGCTCCACGAGCGCAGGCCGACCAGCACGGACTCCAGGCGGGCCAGGTCGACCGTGGCCTTGGGGTCGGTGCGACGTCGGTCGGCGAGCACCAGGTCGGCGATCACGGGGACGTCGCTCTCGATGGGGACCCGGGAAGCCCATCCGCGGGGCAGGGACGGCGGGAACGGATCCGAGAGCATCACCGGAACATGGTTGCACAAGGGGTGCAGGTCACCGCGGGGCCTGCTCGCGGTGCGGGACGGGCGATGCCACGGGTCGGTGCCGGGCACGAACAGGGTGGGTCCGTGGGAGGGATCTCGGCGAGAGGTGGCAGGCGCGGTGCGGTCGCGGCAGGCTGCTCGGTCATCTCCGGCACGGCGTGTCCACCGCATCTCCGAGTCCCTCGGCGACTCCGATGCGGCTTCTCAGGGGTTGTCTCCGAGGGGGTGTGCACTCGTCGGTGTCCCGGTGCCAAAACCC
>NZ_JBQSXW010000029.1:0-23643 GCF_052378625.1 Brachybacterium sp. AOP25-B2-12
CCCCCCCCCCCCCCCCGCCCGCAGGTCCGATCGGCGCGCGATCAGCGTTCCTGTGCCCCCCAGAGGGGCCCCGAAGCCAGCGAGAGGGACACCTCGGGCTGCTCGAGCTCGAGGAGCAGCACGTCGTTCGTGCCGCCGTGCAGGAGCGGAGCGGGGATGTACAGAGCCTGCTGGGGGCCGATGCACCAGTACCGGCCCACACACGTGCCGTTGACCCATGCGACCCCGTGCCCGGCACCGCTGACGTCGAGGTGGGCACCGCGCTCCCCCGTGGCCTCGAAGCGGCCGGTGATCAGCAGCGGGAGATCGCCGCCCTCGGCGGTCCCGACGACGGGTTCGAGCCCCGCGACGGACGCCGTGAGGTCATCGGCCAGCTCCTCCAGCGCCCACGGCACGGCCTCCCAGTTCTCGTACCAGCGCACCCGGTGCCACACGCCCCCGAGGATCCCCTTGCGCTCGCCGAGCATCGGGCCGAAGTTGGTGCGCCCCTGGTTCTCCACCAGGATCTCGACCGTCACGGTGCGGTGGTCCTGGCCCTCGGGCAGCAGCACCTCCACGAGATGCCCCAGCTCCGCCCGGGCTCCCACGGCGCTGTTGCCCGTGGAGGCGACGGGTCCGACAGGGTGTCCGTCGACGAACACCCAGGCCCGGTCGTGGAGGTCGAAGAGCTGCAGCGGGGCGATGGTGGGGCCGTCATCCAGGTCGTCGATGCGTTCGAGCTCGAGGTCCCGTCGGTACAGCAGCAGGCCGCGCTCGAGACCCACCTCCTCGAATGCGGGCGGGGTGGTGTGCACGGGCGCTCGGCCGGTCCAGCGGGCGGTGTCCCGCAGGCGGGTGCGCGAGAGGATCTCGACGTCGCCCGCGGGCTCGGCGCTCGGTGCGGCGTCGAGCCCGAGGGCCGCCAGGTGGTCCTCCAGAGGCGGCAGCTCGCGATGCCGTGCGATGACCTCGCGGAAGGCATGGAACTTGTCCGTGAGCGTGCCGTCCTCGCCGATCGGGGCGTCGTAGTCGTAGCTGGTGGTGGTCGGCTCCAGGACGCCGTCGGTGTTGTTGGCGCCCGCGAGCAGGCCGATGTTCGTCCCACCGTGGGCCATGTAGAAGTTCACGCTCATGCCCGCCGAGAGCATCGTCTCGAGCTCGGCGGCGGCGGATGCGGCCGATCTGGTGTGGTGCTCCTCGCCCCAGTGGTCGAACCAGCCGTTCCAGAACTCCATGCACATCAACGGCTGATCGGGCAGCTCCCGGGCGGCCAGCTCCAGGACGTCCTCGGTCCGCGAGCCGAAGTTGACGGTGGCCAGGGCACCGTCGATCGTGCCGCCCTGCAGCCATTGTCGGGAGGGCCCGTCGGACGTCACGAGCAGCTCGTCGATGCCGCGGGCGATGAGCCCGTCGCGCAGGTGCGCGAGGTACTCGGAGTCGTCGCCGAAGCTGCCGTACTCGTTCTCCACCTGCACCATCACCACGCGCCCGCCACGGGAGGCCTGCCGTGAGGCGATGATCGGGATGAGCTGGTCGAACCAGCGATCGACGACGTCGAGGTAGGCGTCGTCCATGCGGCGCAGGCGCATCGAGGTGTCCTGCAGGATCCAGCCGGGGAAGCCCCCGCCCTCCCACTCCGCACAGATGTACGGGCCGGGGCGGGCGATGATGTCGAGTCCCTCCTCGGCGGCGAGGTCCAGGAAGGCCCCGAGGTCCGCCTGGCCCTCGAAGGTGACCGTGTCCGGGGTCGGGGCATGGAGGTTCCAGGCCACGTACGTCTCGACGGTGTCGCATCCGAGCGCCTTCAGGCGGCGCAGGCGGTCGCGCCAGAGGTCCGGGTGGACGCGGAAGTAATGGAGGGCGCCAGAGACGATCTGGTGCGGGGTGCCGTGGCGGAGGAAGCCCGTGGGAGTGGGCTGGAGCGCGGGGGTCATGGGGACATCATTGCGGATGGGGACCGGGCTTTGGGCGTGCTGGCCCGCCACGTGCGGGTCGTCCCGTCCGCGAGGCCGTGGCGTGGCGGGTGGGCAGGGACCGGGTGCGCGGGACCGAGGCGGCGGGAGGGCGGGACCTGGGCGGCCGGAGGGCGGTCTCGAGATGCAGTGCCGCGGGACCTGGGCGGCCGGAGCGCGGCGCTGGGCACGCGCCATGCCATCGCCGACGGCGTTGCCCCGGTTCGGGGCAGCGCCGGGAGTCCGGGCGGAGTCAGGAAGGGATCCTGGCCACGACGTCGATCTCGACGAGGATGTTCGCCAGGCTCGACCCGACGGTGGTGCGCACCGGGAACGGCTCGGAGAAGAACTCCCCGTAGGCAGCATTGAACTCGGCGAAGTCCGCGAGATCGGCGAGGTGGACGGTCGTCTTCAGGACGTCGTCGAACCCGGCGCCGCTCTCGGCGAGGACCGCGCCGATATTGCGCAGGACCTGGCGCGTCTGCTCGCCCACGGTGCTCGCGACCGCGTTGTCCGCGGCGGCGTCCTGCGGCCCGAAACCCGCGCTGAAAAGCAGGTCCCCGCTCACGACCGCCTGGCTGTACGGGCCGACCGGTGCCGGCGCGGCCTCGCTGACGACCGCCCTCTTGGCGGTGGTGCCTTCGGTGCTCATCTGTCTCCTTCGATGGTTGTCGTGCTGAGGTCCGTCCTGGCGGGCAAGCCCCGCGCCCGAGGTCGGGCGAGGACGCGTCCGCCCTCGCCGGGAGTCTCGCCGGTGCGACGGCGTCCTGCACGGTGTGCTCGACGCATGCCGACATGGTCGGTTGGGGGGCTGCCATGGGGTCGGGCGGCTATCGGCAGTTCAGGCACGGGCGGGCACCGTTGACGGTCGCTGCCGCGGGGTCGCTGCATCAACCTGACTGTGAGGGCCCGAGACCCCCGAATACGGAGGGCATGGGCGCTCACAGTCAGGTTGTTGCACGCTCGTGGCCGTGGCGCCTTGGCGCGACCCGGTCAGAGACCTGCCGTGTGGGCTGTGGCGGCCCCGAAGCGGTCGGCCCGCCTCCTTCCACGGCGTCATCCGCACCCGCTTCACGACACCTACAGTGGCCCGATGCCTATCGCTCCAGAGCCGTCCGAGACCACCCCGACCGTCGAGGCCCTCGATCGCGCGTCGGAGTCCCAGCCCCCGCCCTTGGACGTCGTCATCCCCCACCGCCCCACCGAGGACGTCCTCGGGGCGCTGACCGGGACGTTCCTCGCGTCGCTGGGCCTGTACCTGCTGCAGAGCGCCGGTGCGGTCACGGGCGGCACCGCGGGCCTCGCGCTGCTGCTCGCCCACGGGCTGCCGGTGCCGTTCGCGGTGCTGTTCGCCGCGGTGAACCTGCCGTTCTTCGTGCTCGCGTGGTGGAAGAAGGGGTGGTCCTTCACACTGCGGACCATCGTCTGCGTCGGCCTCATCTCGGGGTTCAGCCTGATCCACCCGCTGTTCCTGCACCTGGGCGGCGTGCCCCTGGCCTACGCGGTGATCGGCGGGAACCTGCTGGTGGGCGTCGGCCTGCTGATCATCTTCCGGCACGGGGCGAGCCTGGGCGGGTTCAACATCCTCGCGCTGATCCTCCAGGAGCGCGCCGGTCTGCGCGCCGGGTACGTGCAGATGGCCCTCGACGTCGCGGTGATCCTGCTGTCGCTGCTGGTGCTGGACCTTCCGCGGGTGCTGCTGTCCGCGCTCGGCGGGGTGGTGCTCAACATCGTGCTGGCGATGAACCATCGGCCCGGCAGGTACCGGGCCTGAGGCGGCCGTCGACACATCCACCCGTACCCGACCGGGGCGACCCGCCTCGGGCGACCACGCCCACCGCCGCCCGCCATCCTGCGCTGTCGGGCCCCGGACGTAGGGTGGAGCGATGACGACGACCCGGCAGGCGGCGGTGGTGACGGTCTCGGACCGCTCCGCGGCAGGCGTGCGCGACGACGCCTCCGGGCCCCTCGCCGCCCAGCTCCTGGGCATCGACGGCTGGGACACCTCCGTGACCGTCGTGCCCGACGACGTCACCGCGATCCGCGCCGCCGTCGCCACGGCCATCGCGGCCGGCGCCCGCCTCGTGGTGACCAGCGGCGGCACCGGGATCTCCCGGCGCGACGTGACCCCCGAGGCGATGGACACGCTGCTGGACCGGGAGCTGCCCGGGATCGCAGAGGAGCTGCGCCGCCGGGGCGCTGAGCACCTGCCTGCGGCGATGCTCTCGCGCGGCCGCGCCGGACTGCACGGCACCGCGCTGGTCGTGAACCTCCCCGGCTCCCCCGGCGCCGTGCGCGACGGGATCCCCGTGATCGTGTCGGTGGCCGGGCACGTCCTCGACCAGCTCGACGGGCAGGACCACGGATGATCGCGCGCGCCGAGCTCCGCGACGCCCCGCTGGACGTCGCCGCCCACCTCGCGGACGTCGCCGCGCCGACCTCCGGGGCATCGGCCCTGTTCGTGGGCACCGTGCGTGACCACGACCCCGACGCGAGCGGGGAGGTGGTGCGCCTGGACTACAGCGCGCACCCCGATGCGGCCCGCATCCTCGCCGACCTCGCCGGTGATCTCGACGCCGAGGGCCTGCGGATCGCCGTCAGCCACCGGACCGGCTCCCTGGCCGTGGGCGACACGGCGATCGTGTGCGCGGTCTCCTCGGCGCACCGCGCGGATGCCTTCGACGTGTGCCGCGCGCTCGTGGAGTCCGTCAAGACCGGCTTGCCCGTGTGGAAGAAGCAGGTCGAGGCCGATGGGTCCGCCGCATGGATCGGCCTGGGAGGGACGGCCCGATGACCGCCGTCGCACCGCTCGTGGACCGCTTCGGTCGCGTCCACCGCGACCTGCGGATCTCCCTGACCGACAAGTGCAACCTGCGCTGCACCTACTGCATGCCGGCCGAGGGTCTGCCCTGGCTGGCCAAGCAGAACATCCTGACCACCGACGAGATCGAGCGGGTGGCCCGGGTGCTGGCGAGCCTCGGGATCATCGAGCTGCGGCTGACCGGCGGCGAGCCGCTGCTGCGGCCGGATCTCGTGGAGGTCGTCCGGCGGCTGTCGGCGATCGAGGGGGCCGAGGGTCCGCTGCGGATCTCCATGACCACGAATGGGATTCGCCTGGACCGGGTGATCGACGACCTCGTCGAGGCGGGCCTCGAACGGCTGAACATCAGCCTCGACACCGCCGACCCGACGCGCTTCGCGACCTTGACCCGGCGCGACCGCTTCGAGGACGTGCTCGTCGGGATCCGTGCCGCGCAGGCCTCCGGTCTGCGCCCGCTCAAGCTCAACGCCGTCGCGATGCGAGGCGTCAACGACCAGGAGTTCTGCGATCTGCTGCGGCTGGCCGTCGCCCATGACGCCGAGCTGCGCTTCATCGAGCAGATGCCGCTGGACGCGGGCCACACCTGGTCGCGCGCCGAGATGGTGCCCGGTGAGGAGATCCTCGAGAAGCTCCGCGAGGAGTTCACGCTGACGCCGGTGGGCGACCGCGGCTCGAGTCCCGCCGAGGAGTTCCTGGTCGACGGCGGCCCGGCGACCGTGGGCGTCATCGCCTCGGTCACTGCGCCGTTCTGCGGGGCGTGCGACCGGGTGCGGGTCACCGCCGACGGCCAGCTGCGCAACTGCCTGTTCGCCCGCGAGGAGTCCGACCTGCTGGGGCTCCTGCGTTCGGGCGGGTCCGACGAGGACATCGCCGCGATGGTGCGCACCTCGATCGCCGGGAAGCTACCCGGCCACGGGATCGACGATCCGGGCTTCCTCCAGCCGGACCGGCCGATGTCCGCGATCGGCGGCTGAGCCCGGAAGTTCCGCCGCTGTGCCGGTTCGCGGTCCGACCGACCCGCGGCCCGCGAGGCGTCAGCATGGCGGGGATCCGACGGGCGCGAGAGCAGGCCCTGCGGTCAGGGCAGCGCCCTGCCCGCACGCCACGTCGCTGCCCCCCGCGACATGTGCTTCTCCAGCCGCCCGCGAAGGGCGACACCACGTCCACGGTCGCGGAATCAGCCGCCCGCGAAGGGCGGCAGCACGTCCACGGTCGCGGAGTCGGCGACCACCAGGTCGTCGGACCCGCCGCGGGTCCCGTCGACCATGAGCGAGCAGCGGGAGAGGACGTCTGCGAACTCCGCGCCGTGCTCGGCGGCGAGTGCGCCACGCAGGGAGGCCAGAGTCAACGGACCCGCGAGGGAGACCTCCTCGCGGCCGGCGGCCTCGGCGGCGCCGGCGAACAGGCGGATCCTCATCGCGGGCCGTCCTCCGTGGCGGGGGCTTGGTCGTCGGGTGCTGGTGTCGGTGCCTGGGCCTGGGCCTGTGTCGCTGGCGATGCCGACGCCTGCGCCGGGGCCGATGCCGGTGCTGGCGTCGAGGCCTGCGCCGAAATCGCTGCTGCTGCCGGTGCGCGCACGGTCGCATCCCTCGCGTCGGGTCCGATTTTTGGGGCGGTGCCCTCGCCGCGCTCGTCCCATCGCTCGATGAGGCGCTGCACCTGGGCGGCGGCGTCCTCGTAGCTCGCGCCGCGGGCGATCGCGACGCCCATCAGGTATGTCGTGACAGGTCCCGCCGGCCGGGTGATGGCGTGCGCGACGTCGCGGGTGAGGCGCAGGAGCGCGCCGGTGGGGACGTCGGCGGGGTCGATGCCGAGCTCGGCGGCCAGGGCGTGCACCCATGGGGTGAGCTCGGCCGGCGCCTGGCCCGAGGGGCCCGTCGTCGAGGAGCTCTCGCCCGATGTCGTGCCCGCAGTCGTCCCGACGACGGTGCCCTCATCGGTGTCCGGACCCTTCGCGGCCGGGGTGCTCGGAGTTGCGTCCATCGTCGTCCTCTCGTCCCAGGTGTCGCCCGGCGTCGTGCCACTCATCGTCCCGCCCCGAGCGATCGGCCCGGTGCCCCGCCGATCATCGCCCACGGCGTCCTTCATGCTCCGCGATCGCCTCCCAGGTATCAAGGTCGAAGGTCGTCTCCCCCGCCGGCACCTCGTGCAGGACAAGCCCTCCCAGCAATGCGCGCATCGACCGACCCGCGGCATCCCCGAGGGGCTCCGCCGCGCGCCGCAGGGCCTCGGCCCGATGGCGGCCCGCGAGCCATTGCCTGCGGCCGTCGGCGTCGAGGGCGATCACGCCGTCGGCACCGGGAGGGATCGGCACACCGGCGAGCATCGCGACGAGCCCACGGGCCCGCGGCAGGTCGCACGCCAGCAGCCAGACCTCGGTCACGGACGCGGGCAGGGCGCGGATGCCCGTGACGGCCCCGGCCGCGGGGCCACCCAGCGGCGGCTCCTCGCGCAGCACGGTGATCCCGTCGCGGGCGAGCGTCGGCGGTCCGATCGCGAGGACCGGCTCGCAGCCGGCGACCGCCGCGTACACGTGGTCGACCAGGGGGATCCCGTCGACGAGCACCGCCGCCTTGTCCGCCCCGCCCAGACGGGTGGCGCGTCCGCCGCCGAGGACGATCGCGCCCGTCGCGCGGCGCGACCGCGCCGAGGGGTCGCCCGCCGCGCCATCCCCGGTCATGCCTGCTCGCGGACCCAGTCGCCGCTCTTGCCGCCGGTCTTGGCCTGCAGGGCGATGGTCTCGATGACGACGCCCTTGTCGAGGCCCTTGACCATGTCCACGAGCGCCAGCGCCGTGACGCTCACGGCCGTGAACGCCTCCATCTCGACGCCCGTGCGGTCGGCGGTGCGGACGGTCGCGCTGATCTCGACGCCAGCATCGGTGATCGAGAGGTCCACGCTCGCGCCGTGCACGCCGATCACGTGGGCCAGCGGCAGCAGCTCGGCGGTGCGCTTGGCGCCCTGGATCCCGGCGATCCGCGCGACGGCCAGCACGTCCCCCTTGGGCACGGTGCCCTCGCGCAGGGCGGCGATCACCGGCGGCCCGCAGCGCACGAAGCCCGTCGCGGTGGCCGAGCGCACGGTGGGCTGCTTGTGGGTCACGTCGACCATGCGGGCCCGGCCCGCGGCGTCGAGGTGGGTGAAGGGCATCTCGCCGGTCATGACAGCTCCATCACGGTGACGAGGTCCCCGGCGCGGACCTCCTCGGTCTCGGCGGGGACGACGGCGAGCGCGGTCGCGGCGGCCAGCGAGGTCACCAGGTGCGAGCCGCTGCCGCCGGCGGCGGCCGGGCGCACGGTCCGGGCGTCCGTGGTCACGGGGATGATCTGAGTGCGCCCGGGCGGGCACCGCCACGGCACGGCGGCGGCGAGCTCCCGGCGCGGACGATCGAGGTCGCTGTGCCCGGCGAGCAGGCGCAGCGCCGGGCGCACGAACACCTCGAAGGAGACGGCGGCGCTCACGGGATTGCCGGGCAGGCTGAACACCAGGCGGCCGTCCAGGGTGCCGAACCCCTGCGGCTTGCCGGGCTGCATGGCGACGGCGTCGTAGCGGACGTCGCCGCCGCCGCTGAGGACGGCCTTGGCGACGTCGAAGGCGCCGACGCTCGCGCCGCCGGAGCAGATGATGACGTCCGCGTCGAGGCCGGCGAGGGCGGCGGCGAACGCCTCTGGATCATCCGAGACCGTCCGCTGCGCTGTGACCTCGGCGCCGGCGGCGCGGGCGGCGGCCCCCAGGAGCACGGCGTTGGACTCGGGGATCTGCCCGCGGCGCGGCACGGCCGAGGGGCGGATCAGCTCGGAGCCGGTCGAGACGACGGCCACCCGGGCCGGCCGATGCACGAGCACCTCCTCGTGACCGGCGGACGCGATCGAGGAGAGCTGCCAGGCGCCCAGCACCGTCCCGGCGGGTACGGCGAGCGCGCCGGCGGGGGCGTCCTCGCCGCGTCGCCGGAGGTGGGCGGCCGGCTTCGGGGCGGTGAGGATCCGGATGGCGGCGGGAGCCACGTCCCGCACGGCGGTGCCCAGGTCGGTGTGCTCAAGGGGGACGATCGCGTCGGCGGCAGTCGGGACGGGCGCGCCGGTCATGATGCGCACGGCCTCCCCGGGGCCCATCGGCGGGTCCTCGGCGGAGCCCGCCGGGACGTCGGCGACCACCCGCAGGGTGGCGCCCTCGGCGGCGTCGGCGCGGCGCACCGCGTAGCCGTCCATCGCGGAGTTGTCGAACAGCGGGACCGGCCAGCGGGTGTGCACGTCCTCGGCCAGGACCAGGCCCTGGGCGTCGGGCAGGGCGCGGGTCCCGGTGCGCCGGCCGAGGGCCGCGGCGGCGGCGAGCACCCGGTCGCGGTGCTGGGCGATGGGGATCATCGGCGGGCGTCCTCAAGGTGGCGGGGTGCGGACCAGGCCTCGTAGCCGCCGGCGAGGACGCGCACGTCGGCATCGGGGTGGGCGGCGCGGAGCGCGGAAGCGGCGCTGCGGGCGCGGGGGCCGAGCGCGCAGTAGACGACGAGGGGACGCGTGATCCTCACGGCGGCGGGATCGGCCAGGACGGTCTCCAGGGGCAGGTGGCGGGCGCCGGGGATGCTCCCGGCGGCGTGCTCGGCGGGAGAGCGCACGTCGAGGAGGTCGGCCCCGGGCAGTACCGCGAGCTCGTCGGGACGGACGATCGTGCGGTGCGGGGGCGGGCCGTCGGACGCATCGGCGAGCGCCGGACCGACGTCGGATCCGGCCCCCGCATCCACCTCCCCCGCCATCCGGACCTCGGTGGGCACCAGCGGGATCTCCCGCTGCCGCGCCGTGAGCGCGTCGAGGACGAGCATCCGGCCGATCAGCGGCTCGCCGATCCCGCAGATGAGCTTGACCGCCTCGGCGACCAGCAGCGATCCGACCTGGCCGCACAGGGCGCCGAGCACCCCGGCGTCCGCGCAGGAGGGCACCGAGCCGGCGGGAGGCGGGGCGGGGAACACGTCACGCAGGCGCACGGCGGCATCTCGCGGCGGACGGGACCAGAACACGCTCACCTGTGCGTCGAACCGCAGCACCGAGCCCCACACGAGGGGGATGCCCAGCTCGTCGCAGGCATCGGCCACGGCGTAGCGGGTCTCGAAGCTGTCGGTGCCGTCGATGACGAGGTCGTGGCCGGTCAGGAGCGCGCGGGCGTTGTCGGCCGTCAGGCGCGTGCCGTGCCCGGTCACCAGCGCATCGGGCGCGAGCTCCCGGACGCGCGCCGCGGCGACCTCGACCTTCGAGCGGCCCACGTCGCCGATGCCGAACAGCACCTGGCGCTGGAGGTTGCTGGCGTCGACCACATCGGCGTCGATGATCCCGAGGGTGCCCACGCCCGCCGAGGCGAGGTACAGCAGCACGGGCGATCCGATGCCGCCGGCCCCGATGACCGCGACCCGGGCGCCGGCCAGGCGGCGCTGGCCCACCTCGCCGATCGCGGGGAGCCTGCTCTGGCGGGCCGTCCGCTCGCGCTCGCGCCCGGGCAGTGCGGCGACCGGTGCGACCAGCGGCGGGAGGGGCATGGAGCCACGGTACCGCCGGGCACCCCGGTCGACCGGACCACCCGAAGGCCCCGTCGAACCGCAGATGCGGACCGCACAGGCCCCTCCGGACGCACCCGCGCCTGCTACCGTCCCCGCATGACCGCATTCCGGATCCGCGACGCCGCACGACTCCTGGGGGTCAGCGACGACACCGTGCGCCGCTGGGTCGACGCGGGCACGCTGCCCGCGCACTCCGACGGCGGTCCGCTGCTGGTCGAGGGCGCCGACCTCGCCGAGCACCTGCGGCGCACCTCCTCGCAGGCCGAGCACGACCATCCCCACGCCTCGAGCGCCCGCAACCGGCTGACGGGCATCGTCACCGCCGTCACGAGCGATCTCGTCATGTCGCAGGTCGAGCTGCAGTGCGGGCCGTTCCGCGTGCTGTCGCTCATGTCCACCGAGGCGGTGCGGGAGCTCGGGCTCGAGGTCGGCTCGGCCGCCACCGCCGTCGTCAAGGCCACCATGGTCGTCGTCGAGACCCCCGGGGAGACCCCATGAGAACCACCGCCGTCCGCTCCGCCCTCGTCGCCGCACTCGTCGCGGTCCTCGCCGCGTGCTCCTCGGCGACCTCGCCCTCCGGGACGGGCACCGGGAGCTCCGAGCCGAAGGAGGCGCCGCTGGTCGTGTTCGCCGCCGCGTCCCTGCAGGGCACCTTCGACGATCTCTCGTCGGCGTTCACCGCCGCGAACCCGGAGTACGCGGTCGCCCCGATCACGTACGACGGCTCGCAGGCGCTCGCGACCCAGGTCACCGACGGCGCGAGCGTCGACGTCGTGGCCTTCGCGGACGAGAAGACCCTCACCCCGCTGTCGGAGGCCGACCTCGTGGGCGATCCGACGATCTTCGCGACCAACACCCTGCAGATCGCCGTCGCCCCCGGCAACCCCCTGGGCATCACGTCCCTGCAGGACCTCGCCAGACCCGGCGTCAGCGTCGTGCTGTGCGCCGCCGAGGTGCCCTGCGGCGCCGCCTCCCGGACGCTGCTGGACGACCAGGGGGTCTCGGTGACGCCGGTGAGCGAGGAGACCAGCGTGACCGCGGTGGTCACGCGGGTGTCCCAGGGCGAGGCCGATGCGGGTCTGGTCTACGCCACCGATGTCGCGGGCTCCGACGGGAAGCTCGAGGGCGTCACCCCGGCGGGCGCCGACAAGGTCGTCAACCGCTACCCGATCGCCGTGAGCGCCAAGCCCGCCTCACCGCGCACCGCCGCCGCCTTCGAGACGTTCGTGCTGTCCGACGCCGGCCGGAAGATCCTCTCCGAGCACGGCTTCGGCGCTCCGTGAGACTGCCGCGCGGTGTGCGCGTGCTCGCGATCCTCGGGGTCGCCGCGCTCGTGCTGCCGCTGGTGGGGCTGGTGTGGAAGGTCCGCTGGTCGACGTTCCTCGACGACCTGACCTCGCCCGCCACGCTCACCGCCCTGGGGCTGTCGCTGGG
This sequence comes from Brachybacterium sp. AOP25-B2-12, assembly GCF_052378625.1. NCBI lineage: Bacteria > Bacillati > Actinomycetota > Actinomycetes > Micrococcales > Dermabacteraceae > Brachybacterium > Brachybacterium sp. AOP25-B2-12. The sequence goes on from NZ_JBQSXW010000029.1 coordinate 11,732, forward strand.
GACCTCGGCGGCGGCGACCCTGGTGTGCCTCCTCCTCGGAGGCCCGCTCGCCCTCCTCATCGCCCGCGCCCGGCCGCGCACGGCCGCGATCCTGCGCACCGTGGTGCTGGTGCCGCTCGTGCTGCCGCCGATGGTGGGCGGCCTCGCGCTCCTGGCGCTGCTGGGGCGCTCCGGTCTCCTGGGCAGGCCCCTGTTCACCGGGTTCGGGTTCAGCCTGCCGTACACGACCGCCGGGGCGGTGGTGGCCCAGGTGTTCGTGGCGCTGCCGTTCCTGGTGATCACCCTGGAGGGCGCCCTGCGCACCTCCGGGACCGCCCACGAGCGGGTGGCCGCGAGCCTGGGGGCGGGCCCCTGGCAGACGCTGACCCGGGTGACGCTGCCGCTGCTCGTGCCCGGGCTCGTGGCCGGCTGCGCGCTCTCCTTCGCGCGGGCGATGGGCGAGTTCGGCGCCACCGCCCTGTTCGCCGGCAACGCCCCGGGGGTCACGCGCACGATGCCGCTGGCGATCTACACGGCCTTCAACGGCGTGGGGGTCAGCCAGGACTCGGCGGTCGCCATGTCGCTGCTGCTGCTCGTCAGCGCCGCCGTGATCGTGGGCGGCCTGCGGTCCTGGCGGGAGGACGCGGTCCGATGAGGTGGGGTGGGAGTGATGCGGGGGGCGGTCGCGGTGACTCTGCGGGGAGCGCCCCGTTCCTCGATGCGGACCTCGCGGTGCGTCGGGACGCCTTCCCCGTGCGGGCCGCCCTCCGGCTCGGCGCCGGCGAACGCATCGCCCTGCTGGGACCCAACGGCGCCGGGAAGTCCACCGTGCTCGGGGCGCTCGCCGGGCTGACGCCCCTGGCCGGCGGCACCATCGTCCTGGACGGTCGGACCCTGGAGGGCGGAGCCCCCGATGGCCCTGTTCCCGCCCATAGCGGCCTCGACCGCAGCGGGCCCGACGGCGACGGGATCGACCTCCGTGCGCCCGCCCGCCGGACCCGATCGGTCCGGCCGAGCGACCGGGGCATCACCCTGCTGGACCAGTCGCCCCGGTTGTTCCCCCACCTCGACCTGACCGGGAACATCGGCTTCGGCCCCCGCGTGCGGGGCGCCTCACGCGCGCGCGCCCGCGAGATCGCCCGGGAGTGGCTGGAGCGCGTGGGGCTGGCCGACCGGGCCCGGGACCGCCCGCACCTGCTCTCCGGCGGGCAGCAGCAGCGGGTCGCCATCGCCCGCGCCTTCGCCGCAGGGCCGCGCCTCCTGCTGCTCGACGAGCCCTTCGCGGCACTCGATGCCCAGGCGATCGGGCCCATGCGGGCCCTGCTGCTGGACGAGCTCGACCGCACCGGGACGGCGGCGATCCTCGTGACCCACGACCTCGCCGACGCCTGGCAGTGGGCCAACCGCTGCCTGGTGCTGGACCGGGGCCGCGTGGTCGCCGATGCCTCCCCCGCCGAGCTCGCGACGCGGCCGTGGTCGCCGTTCACCGCGGCGCTCGCGGGGTTCGGGGGCGTGCACGGGCGCTGGGACGCGAGCGCGTCGGCGGTCGTGGTCGACGAGGCGGGATCCGCGACGCGGGCCGCCGGGACGGGATCGGCGGAGGACGCCGGCGGCGGAGCCACCGCCCGGGCCGACGGAACCGCGCGGCACGGCGACACCGCGATGCTCCCCGCGATCCTCGACGGGCACGCGAACGTCCACGACGACGCGACCCTGCGCGACGGCACCCCCGTGTTCGCCGTCGCCGCCCCGCGGGACGTCGAGGTCGTGCCCCCGGGGACGGCGGGCGCGATCCCCGGGCACGTCACGCACGTGGCGCTCGACGGCGGCCTGGCGCGGGTGCACCACACCAGCGGGCTCATCGCGGAGGTGCCCGCCGCGAGCGCGGGCTCGCTCCGCAGAGGGACCCTCTGGCTGCGCCCCCGCATCCTCCGCGCGCACGAGGCCACCACCGCGCAGGAGTAGCGTCGCCCCATGGGCCGCATCACGACCAGACGCTCCGTGCTCCGGATCGACCTCGAGGGCACGACGCGCCGCCGCGCGGACACCCTGGCCGTCGAGGAGCCCCTGGAGATCCGCGTCCAGGGCGCGCCGCTGGCGGTCACGATGCGCACGCCCGGCCACGACGTGGAGCTCGCCGCGGGGTTCCTCGTGTCCGAGGGGATCATCCACGACGCGAGCGGGTTCCGCACCGCGATCCACTGCGGGGGCCCGGGCACCGGCGGCGAGGAGAACACCTACAACGTGCTCGACGTGGCGCTGGCCCCCGGCGCGGAGCTGCCCGCGGCCGATGCCGCCCGCCGCTTCTACACCACCAGCAGCTGCGGGGTCTGCGGCAAGGCCAGCATCGACGCCGTCGAGACCGTCTCCCACCACGACGTCGCGCTCGACCCGCTGCGCATCGACGCACGGGAGATCGCCGAGCTGCCCCGTCGGCTGCGCGCCGAGCAGGCCGCGTTCGACCGCACCGGCGGCCTCCACGCGGCCGGCCTGTTCGACGCCGACGGGCACCTGCTGGTGCTGCGCGAGGACGTGGGCCGCCACAACGCGGTCGACAAGGTGGTCGGCTGGGCACTGCTGCACGACCGGCTGCCGCTGACGGGGACGGTCCTCCAGGTGTCCGGGCGGGCCAGCTTCGAGCTGGTGCAGAAGGCCGTGATGGCCGGGATCCCGATGCTCACGGCGGTGTCCGCGCCGTCGTCCCTGGCCGTCGAGCTCGCCGAACGGTCCGGCCTCACGCTGGTGGGATTCCTGCGCGGATCCACCATGAACGTCTACGCGCATCCGGATCGCGTCTGGCTCCCGCTGGACGCCGATGAGATGCTGGACCCACAGGACGCCCCCCTGGAAGGACTCGGCCATGGCCATCGGACCTGAGCACGCCCATCAGCACCAGAGCGCCTTCGGCCTCATGCCGGACTCCCCGCGGCAGGGGGGATACGGGCCCCGCACCGACAAGCCGTGGTCGCAGAAGCCGTACCACCACCCGGCCGCCGGCTGGGGCGCCGCCCGCAGCGTCGCCGAGATCCTGATCCGCGAGCGCGAGCCCGTGCGCGGGCCGCTGGCGTTCCTGCGCATGAACCACGGGATCCGCGGCTTCGACTGCCCGGGGTGCGCGTGGCCCGACGCGACCGGGCCGCTCATGCTCGACTTCTGCGAGAACGGCACCAAGCACGTCACGTGGGAGATGACCCGCAAGCGCACCACCAGCGACTTCCTGGCCGAGCACACCGTCACCGAGCTCTCGACCTGGACGGACTACGACCTCGAGAACGAGGGCCGCCTGGTCGAGCCCATGGTCTACGACGCCGAGACCGACCACTACGTCCCCATCGGCTGGGACGAGGCCTTCCAGCTGGTGGCCGATGAGCTGCATGCCCTCGACTCCCCCGACGAGGCGTCGTTCTACACCTCGGGACGCCTCAGCAACGAGGCCACGTTCCTGTACCAGTGGATGATCCGCGAGTTCGGCACCAACAACATGCCGGACTGCTCGAACATGTGCCACGAGGCCTCGGGCCGTGCGCTCACCGCGTCGATCGGGACCGGCAAGGGCACCTGCGACCTCGAGGACTGGAACCACGCCGACGCCCTGTTCATCCTGGGCGTCAACGCCGGCTCGAACGCCCCCCGCATGCTCACGGCGCTGCAGGAGGCGCATGAGCGCGGCACGAAGATCGTGCACGTCAACCCGCTGCCCGAGGTGGGGATGACCCGCACCATCGTCCCCCACGAGATGGTCGACATGGCCACCTTCCACGCCACCCCCACCTCGACGATGAACCTGCAGGTGCGCCCCGGCGGGGACTTCGCGCTGGCCCGCGCGATGGCCAAGGTGGTGTTCGAGGCCGCGGAGGCCGATCCGAGCGTCCTGGACCGGGCGTTCCTCGCCGAGCACTCCCAGGGGTACGAGGAGTACCGGGCGATCGTCGAGGCCACCGGCTGGGACGAGCTGGCGGAGCAGTCCGGGCTCACCGAGGACCAGCTGCGGTACGCGGGGAAGATCTACATCGAGTCCGAGGCCACCGTGTTCAGCTGGTGCCTGGGCGTCAGCCAGCACGCCGAGGCCGTCACCTGCGTGCGCGAGTTCGTGAACCTGCTGATGCTGCGCGGCAACATCGGCCGCCTGGGCGCCGGCCCCTCCCCCGTGCGCGGGCACTCCAACGTCCAGGGCAACCGCACCTGCGGCGTCAACCACCACCCCACCCAGGAGTGGCTGGACCAGATGGGTCGCGCGTGCGGCTTCACCCCGCCCACCGCGCAGGGCCTGGACACCGTGCGCACGATGGACGCGATGGTCGAGGGCCGCGTCAAGGTGTTCGTCGGCATGGGCGGCAACTTCGTGCTCGCCACCCCGGACACCGAGTACACCGCCCAGGGCCTGAACCGCTGCCGCCTGACCGTGCAGGTCTCCACCAAGCTCAACCGCAGCCACCTGGTGCACGGCGAGAAGGCGCTGATCCTGCCGTGCCTGGGCCGCACCGAGCGCGACCAGCAGGAGGCGGGGCTGCAGGGCATCACCGTCGAGGACGCCATGAGCATGGTCAAGCTGTCCGTGGGCCGCATGAAGCCGGCCTCGGAGAACCTGCGCAGCGAGCCCGCGATCATCGCCGGGATCGCCGAGAAGCTGCTCCCGACGTCGACGACCCCGTGGAGCTGGCTGGTGGGCGACTACGCCCGGATCCGCGACGTCATGGCCGATGCCCTCCCGGGCTTCCAGGGCTTCAACACGCTGTTGGAGAACACGTACGGGTTCCGCATCCCCCAGCCCGCCCGCGAGCGGGTGTTCCTCACCCCCAGCGGCAGGGCCGAGTTCTCCCACGCGCCGCTGCCGAACGTCATCCCCGAGTCGCCCGAGACGATCGTGCTGCAGACGATGCGCTCGCACGACCAGTGGAACACCACCATCTACTCCGACAACGACCGCTACCGCGGCGTCGAGCACCTGCGCGAGCTGGTCCTCATGAACCGTGAGGACATGATCGAGCGAGGCATCGCCGACGGCAGCCTCGTGGACATCGTCTCGACCTCGCTCGACGGGTCCAAGCGGTCCGTGCGGGACTACCGGGCGATCGCGTACGACACGCCGCGCGGGACGGCGGCGGGGTACATGCCGGAGCTGAACGTGCTGATCGGGCCCAAGGACTTCAGCGCGCAGAGCGACCAGCCGCTGATGAAGAGCATCCAGACGGTGATCGCGCCGGCGGCGGGGCGGGAGTTCGTGCCGGGGGCGGTGGAGTCGGCGGGGGTTGTGGCGCGGTGAGGTGACCGGCGCGGGAGCGGCCGTCGTCAGGGTGCTATTCGGGCGATCGCCGTCTCTCGTCGCAGGTCATGCTTCCGTCGATCGAGGCACCGGAACGGCCGTGCCGCAGCGCGCGGCGAGGTCGTACAGCTCGCGATGGCGCGGTTGAACCGCCGCGAATCGCGCTGACGCGAGCTCGTCGGGGGTGGTGACCTCTCCCCCGCGGTCGGCGAGCGGGACGATGCCGTGGCGCAGCCCGACGGCCTCGGCGCCGGCGATCGCCGCTCCGATCACCGTCGCCTCGACGGCATCGACCGCGAGCACGGGACACCCCGTGACGTCGGCCAGGATCCGTCTCCACGGCGCCGACCTCGCTCCCCCGCCGACGACGGGAAGCACCTCACGAGTTCCGTCGCGGGGCAGGGCGTGCGACAGCGCGAGGGCCACGCCCTCGAGGGTCGCGGCGTAGAGGTCCTCCGGGCGTGTGGAGGCGTCGATGCCCAGGACGGCTCCGCGCAGCGACGCGTCGCGCACCGGGAAGCGTTCCCCGCTGATCGAGGGCAGGACCAGCAGGCCGCTCGGGGCTCGGCCCCGGCGTCCGGCACGCTCGGTGAGCAGGCGGTCGGCACCCGCAGGGTCGATGCCGCCGAGGTAGGCGTCGCGGGCCCACGCCGCGGCGGCGCCGGCCGCGAGCACGGCGGAGATGCGCAGCTCGTCGTCCCCGGCGAGGGCTAGGCGATGCGAGGCGGGGTGGGCGGCGGAGCCGTCGTCGAGGGATCGGACGCTCGCGATCCAGCCGCTCGTGCCCAGGGAGGCGTGGTCGCGCCCCGTGGCCGGTCCGGTGACGCCGAGCGTCGAGGCCCCCGCATCGCCGGGGGCGAGCACGATGGGGATCCCCGCCGGGAGGCCGATCAGGGCGTGGGCGCGGGCGTCGGTCTCGCCCACGACCTCTCCCGCCGCCCTGGTCAGCCGGGGCAGGAGCCCCGGATCCAGACCCGCGGCCCGCGCGATGTCCGGGGACCATTCTCGGCGTCGGGCGTCGAGGAGCCCGGTGGTCGAGGCCGTCGTCGGATCGCAATGCAGGCCCGCCCCCAGCACGAAGGCGAGATGACCTGCGGGGCCGAAGGTGATGCCTCCGGTATTCGCGGCGACGTCGGGTTCGAGGCGGGCGAGGCGGCGGTGCATGGCGGCGCAGCTGCCGGCGTCCTGGACGTTGCCGGTCAGCTCGTCCCAGTCGTGGCCGCTGTCCTCGAGGGTGCGGCGGATCGCCTGTGCGTCCGCAGCGGCCCGCAGGTCGGTGTACAGGATCGCGGGGCGCACGGCGCCTGCCGGGCCGCTCCCGGGTGGGTCGGATTCGAGGACCAGGTCCTGCATCTGTCCGGTGAGGCTCAGGGCCGCGATCCTGGCGTCGGTCGGGAGGCACCGGGTGATCGCGGTCCGGGCCGCACGCACCCAGTCGACCGGGCATTGCTCGGCGCCGCCCGCCGGGAACGTGGTGGTGGGGTACTCGGCGGTCCCTGCTGCGATGAGCGTGCCGTCGACATCGAGGACGGCGGCCTTGACGGCGGAGGTCCCGAGGTCCAGGCAGAGCAGGGCGGTCATCGGGTCAGGGTAGAGGGCGGGGGCGGGGGCGGGGGCGGTGTCGGAGTCGGACCGGGCGGTGCGTCCGCTGGGGTGCGACGACGGTGAGGACGATGGCAGGGTTCTTGCGATGCGCGCCTCACGGGTGCCCGTCCAGGGCATCGTCCAGCAGGTCGAGGACCGCGGGAGCCTGGAACACCTGAGCCCGGCGATACCGTCCGGTCCCCGGGACGAGGATGCCTCGGTCCACGAGGGAGTCGACGGCCCGGTGGGCGGCGACACGGGAGACTGCCAGGTGGTCCGCGACGAATCCCGCGGTGATGACGGGCTGTTCCCGCAGCACAGGGAGCAGGCGCCGCGCGGCGGAATCCGACCGCAGGCCTTCAGCCTTGTCCGCGAGGAGCAGGTCCAGCGCGTGGACCTTCTCCTGGACCGAACGCACCTGATCCGTGGCGTCGCGGGCCACCTCGACGAAGAAACGGACCCAGGCGTTCAGACCGGTCACGGTGCCGTCGGGATCATCGGTCCGCACGCCGTCCAGGCATGCGACGTACTCCCTCTCGCGACGGCGGATGACCGTCGAGATGGGCAGCAGTCCCGAGCGGACCACCCTGCCGCGCTCCAGGATCGCGTGGACGAGTGCGCGGCCGACCCGTCGGTTGCCGTCCTCGAAGGGGTGGATGCTCTCGAACTGCGCGTGGGCGACCGCTGCGAGCAGGAGGGGATGCTCTCCTGAGGTGTCGATGCAGCGCAGGAGGTCCGCGATCAGCGGCCGCACCTGGTCGGCCGGTGGTGCGACGTAGTCCGCCGTGACGGGCGTCCTCCCACCGATCCACACGTCGACCTCCCGGAGCGCCGGTCGCACACCCGGGACGGCGAGGGCTTGATGGATGAGCTCGACGTCCTCCACGGTCCAGGAGTCCCGTGCGGCAAGCGCCTCGATCGCCACGCGCGTGGCCCGGACGTTGCGCGCGACGCTGAGCGCATCGTGATTGCCGAGGTGCGGCGTGGAATCGCCGAGCTGGGCGTAGGAGACATCACGGGGCGTCGCGGCGATGCGCTCGATCATCGACGAGGCGATGGACTCCGAGCGCAGGAGCAGGGGGAAGATCCCCTCGCGCGTCGCGTCGTCGATCTGCGCGGAGACGACGGAGATCTCCGCCGCGACCTCGAGGGCATCCTCGCGGACGTCGCGGTCGAGCTGCGCGGCCACGTCCTGACTTGCCAGGCGGGGCGGGAGGTAGCGGGAGAAGCGTCCGCCGCGGCGCTCGGCGGAGGTGAGGCCGCGCGGGTCGGGACGACGTTCGGCCGGGAGCCAGGTGCCGTGGATGCCCATGGGCCTCCTTGAGTGAAGGTTATGGAGGTAACGTTAACTCAACGGGTGTCCGAGAAGCGTGTGCGGGCGCATCGGGAAGGACGGAGGGGTGTCGGCTGACGCTCGGTTCAGTCCCGTGCGTCGATGAGTCCGAGCGCCGCCGCCCGCGCGGCGTTCCAGGTTCCCCACCGATCGACCACCGTCGGCAGGGACGGTCGCCCATTCGGGTTCGCCCATGCCGCGAACGCGACGGAGCCTCCCGTCGGGTTCTCGAGCAGGAAGTCCGCCACGGCCAGGGCGCAGTCCTCCGGCGTGCTCCCCCGGACCTTGCGCTTCCCCGGCGTGCCGCCGGCCGCCTCCAGGACGTCGTTCCACAGCAGTCCGGAGCGGCGCTGCAGAGTCGGGACACCGGGGCGGCCGTTCTCGCGCGCCCATCGCTGGTAGGCCGCAGTGGTGATGCGCGGGCCGAGGTCGTCGATGGCAGCACGCACGTGGTCGAACGGGTCCGGCTCCTCGGGGGCGGTGGACCAGTCGCGTGATGCGCGGACCCTCTCGGCCCATTCCGGATCGCCGAGGTCGTCGCCGTTGGCGACCGCCACGGCCCGGGTCGCGATCTCCGACCAGCCGGCGTTCAAGCGCTGGCGGATGAGCGCGACGGACGGTGCAGCGGGACGTGCGGCGAGCCACGCCTCGGCCGCCTGGGCGGTAGTCCCGCCGTCGGGGTCGCGGACGAAGGCGACGAGCGCCGCCCAGAGGTCGTCGTCCGTGAACCCGCTGCGAGGCCTCCCCGCCACCGCGGCGATCCCCGCCGCGGCGAGCGCGTCGTTCCAGGTCCCGAAGCGGATCGCCGTGGTCTGGGGCCCGGGGACGTCGTGGTCCCGCGCCCAATCCCGGAAGCCGGCGCCCGTGGTGCTGCCGGTCTCCCCGTGGTATGCGCGGAGGTCCTCGAGGATCTCCTCGTCGGTACGGCGGGAGCTCGCGGTGGCCTTCGCGGTGCTCACCCGGTGGTGGCTGCGCCGGGGCCCAAGCAGATCGAGCACCTGGTCCTCCGAGAGACCCAGCGGTGTGACGGCACGGTCCACCGGAACGGCGGGGTGCGCGAGGGACCACGCCTCCACGGCACGGGCGTGCTCCGCGCGACGATCCTCGCGCAATCTGCGGGTCGCGGCGGCGAGCTCGGTCGAGGACCAAGGCGTGTCCCGGCCCAGGATCTGCCGGATCCGCTCACGGGTGACCCCGAAGAGGTCGCCGATCTCCTGCAGGGTCGCGCCCATCGCATAAGCGCGGGCACAGGCCGCTGCACGATCATCGCGGCAGTCGTGTCCCGTCATGATGAGGTCGAGGAACCCGGGGTCCCCCGGATCCGGGCGGAGCTGCTCATCGTCGCGCGGTGCACGCACGATCCTCAGCACGTGCGTGTGCGGGATGCCGAATGCGTGCTCGGCGTCGAGCCAGGTGGCATCGGGGCTCGCCGAGCGCCAGACGCGGAGCCTGCGGCGCAGGGCGGTGCGGACGGCTCCCAGACCGCCGGGGACGAGGATGGCGAGGGCCTCGTCGATCTGGCCGGCAGCGATTCCTCCGAGGGTCTCGGAGATCTCCGAGAGCGCGTAGCCCTGCTGGGCGAGGTCGAGGGCGCGCTCTGCGTCGACAGTCGGCTCGGCGGCGTCGGTGGTACCGATGCGGTCGGCGTTGTCTACGGTCGCCGGGGAAAAGCTGTGAATGCTGGCGGACATCGGGAGCGCCCTTTCCTCGCGACCGTTCGGTGCGATAGGGCGATCATGTCCTACGGGGGCGACGAACGAGCGGGGCCGCCAAGAAACGAACGTCGTCACGCTCAGCCCGAGTCGGCCCGCCGAGGCTCGAACGCACACGAACCGCCGTCCAGCGAGGAGCGACCGAAGGAGCCGGCAGCACAGGGTGACATGCTCTTCGATGAGCTCTTGAACGAGGCTCACGGACCCCGGTCGTCGCTGATGGTCGATCTCCATTCGGCATGCCGCCCAGCAGTCCGGACTCGGACTGGAGCGGATTCATACCAGCGACGATCGATCGGTCCAGGAGCGTTCGCGCCGAAGCAAGGCAGAGACGACTCCACCCCCTGTCGTGCACCAGTCCCGTTGAATTCGCACTCTCTTGACCGGCGATACATCTCCCTGCCACAGTGTCGACCGGGACTTCATCGCGAAGAAGACTGAGAGTAGAGACGACATGGCGGACACGGCACCATCGGTCGGCAAGACGGCATCGCGTATCTTCGACAGGCTCGACAGATTGTCGTCGGAGTGTGCCGAGGTGTCGGAAGAAGAGTTGGAAGCACTTCTGGTCGAAGAACTGCCGGGCATCGAAGGCGCGGAACGATCTCGCCAAGGAAAGACGATTCGGGGGATCTCGATCCAAGGCGTCCGATCTTACGGACCACAACAGACTCTACGACCGTCTGGCGGGCTCACCATATTGTACGCGAAGAATGGGACCGGTAAGACGAACTTCATCGACGCCCTCGAGCTGGCGATGCACGGAGAGACGACCAGGTCGAGCAGTCATGGCAATGCGACGTCCGAGGTCCGCGACGATCTCAACGTTCCACACAAACCTATCTCGACAAACCAGAAGCGCGTTCCCGAACCCCGCGTCGAAATCACATACACGGACTCGGCGGGAGATGGCCTCGCCGTGTGGACCGACTTCGGCGTCGCCGCTGCACGACCGCTTCAGATCCAGACACTCCCTCGACGTCGACTTCGGGAACTGACGAACGCCAAGAGGACCGAGCGCGTCGGCGCACTCGGGGTCGCCGCAGGCCTTCCGGAATCTGTCGATCTCTGGACAGCCATTTCCAAGGCAGTCAAGGTGATGGGAGACGAAAAAGCCTACAGCCCCAATGACTACATATCCCTGCTCGACGAGGAACTCCCTCCGGCGACGGACCCCATCGTCCTCGACGGCCTCCTCGACGCCTGGGTCGATGCCTCGCGTCCAACAGACGCATTGGGCATGACGCCACCGGACCCTCGCCCATGGCGAAAACTCGCAGAAGCGAGTCACGCGTCGCCGGAGGAAAACGACGCGCAGCCCTTGCTCGACCCCCAGTTGCACCTTCTTCTGACAACGTTTCTCTCCATAGCGAATGCCGGACATCTCTGCCCAGCGTGCGAACAGGCCGATGTCCCCTCCGAGAGACTGCGCAACGTTGCTCAACTGATCTCGCACACCGATTCGCGCGCGACACCCACCGAGCAACAGTCCTCGGAACGAGCCCGATATGCCGAACTCGCCCGTGAGATCCGCGAATGGCTCGACGCCACTTCGCGCCCCGTCGAGGATGTTGCCGCCGCTGATTGGACGGCCAAGAGGGCAGCCTTGCTGCGCAAGGTCTCCGAGTACGGCAGGCGTCCCGATGAACGCGCGGCTGAATCCATTGCGACTCAGCTTCAAGAGTTGCACGATCTTTGTGCGGACCACGTGGAGGAGTCACCCGGATCTCACGAGATCAAATATAGGGCGCTGGTCATCGCTATCCGCAGTCGCGAGTCGCTGATCAAGGACCTCGCGCGAATCCGCATTACGCGAGAACGCCTCCTACCGCTTTGCAAGAGAGCAGGGGCCGTCGTCCGGTCAATGCTGCAAGATCGCGTCGCCCAAGCCGTCCACGAACTCGGAGAACCTGTCAACGAATGGTTGGCGATCCTCGGTCCGGACGGCACACCTCCGATCACTTTGACGGCTCATCGCATTTGACGGTGTAGCAGGGGTCTGAATCCGCCGGTGTCGAGGAGGGATCGGAGGATGTAGTGA
>NZ_JBQSXW010000030.1:0-22152 GCF_052378625.1 Brachybacterium sp. AOP25-B2-12
CAGAAACCATGGGGCCACACCCGAAGAGATGGTGCGGGCGTGATGCTGCGCTGCGCGGATGGTCGCGGCGGGTTCGCGGGGCTGGCTACGTGCGGCAGCGTCTCGCCCTTGACGCTCGGCGCGGAGGGGCGAGGATCGGCGAATTAGGGGTGCCGCCCGTACCGGAACTTCCTCCAGGAACGTGATCTACATCACACTGATTTTCAGTGACCTGCGAAAACGCCGTTTTCCTTGCACCGCGAACGAACTTCGCCGCCCGCCTTACCTAGTAGCCCCGCGAGACGGGGACCTACTGATGGAAGGCCGATGACGATGGCTGCTGAGACCACGATCCAGATCACGACCGAGGGGGCGCTGCGGCTGCTGCCGGGGGTGGATCCCCAGTCCGTTCGCCTGTGGGAGACCAGCCCGGACGGGAAGCGACGCCCGGGCGCGGCACAGGCCACCGACGCGAACGGGCTGCCGCTCTGGGACCTTCGAGTCCTCGCCACCACGGTCGTCTTTGACCGGGCCGAGCCCAGCTTCATCACGCTGCGGATCGCGTCGGCGACCTTGCCGGTCACCGACGACCTCGCCATGCTGCCGCTGCTGATCGGAGGTGCGGAGTGACCGCGGCGCAGTCTCACCATGACCTCTACCAGGCGCTTGAGGTGTACCAGGCTGCCCTCTACGCCCGGGGGTTGCGTGCTCTCTCGGCGAGCCCGGTTCCGCAGTATCGCCGCGTCGAGTTTTTCGAGGCTCTGGACGCGGTGATCGCCGCTCGCGCCGCCTTCGCTGAGCACTCGCACCAGCTGGAGCAGGTGCTCGGAAAGCTCGAGCAGCGGCATAGGGACGACTGCTGACCTGCCTGATAGGTCTTCACCCTGGGGGCGAGGACGAGAAGAATCGCAGGTCACGCCGTGAAACTAGGTATGAGGTTCGCGAGGGGCTGCGGGGCGTGACGCGACTGCGACGGCTGCGGTCGTGCGGGCATCCGGTCTGCACAGGGTGCTGACCGGCGAAGAGGCAAAGGCGATGGGGAAGGAGATCGCCCGCGCGGCCGGCCGACCGGAGGCCCAGAGCGCCGGCCCCCGACCCGGCCACATACAGCCGAGCGACGAGCCCTCCCGTGGCCCTCACCGCGATGAGCTCAGCGGCACCTGATCTTGCAGTAGGCCTGCACGGCGATCAGATCAGCGTCGTCCTCACGGATCTCCTCCTGGTGCGTCCTGGTCGCCGGCTCGGCAAGTCCGCTGTCAACGTTGCGCATCCAGTAGGCCCAGCAGATCCCGGTGCCCTGTGCGGGGTGCCCGTGCTTGGACAGGAACCTGATCCCCAACGGCAGGGTGCCGTCGTCGAGCGTGACCTCGTCGCGCAGCGTCGTGGCGATCGCGGTCGTCAGGACTCGATCGTCGCCGGTGAGGTGCGCGAGCGTCAGAGGCTCCTCCAGGAGCCCCTCGGACGTAGGCCACGCATGGGGCAGGAGATCCTCGAGGGCGGCGATCGTCTCGGTGGCCGTGATGTCGATCCACCAGCCGGCGGGGAAGGTGAGCGTGTAGAGCTTCCTGCCCTCGCGAAAGGCGCGCGGCAGCCAGCTGGCCCTCATGGCGCCAGCCTCGTCCCATTCGGCGACGATCTCGCGCCAGAGCGCATCGAGGTCCTGCCCCATGGCGTCGGCGATCGGCTGGAGCGCGCGGCGCTCGGCGTTGACGTCGGTGCGGTAGGAGGCCAGCAGCTCCATGTAGGCCGTGAGCCGGTCGGCGCACGCGTAGATCGTCCGGCCCGGGGTGTCGTACCGGCTCCAGGCCTGAGGGGTCTCCCCCGGTGGGCGAGGGACCGGGTTGAGAGGGCCGTAGGACTCGCGCGCGATGCGCAACGCGGAGTCCGGGCCCGCCACGAGGGCGAGCCCGGTCCGCGAGCAGGTCCGCTGATCGAGCGAGGTCATCGCCGCGGGTCAGCCGCTGAACGAGTCGTCGACCAGGGCCTGAGCGGCGGTGGCGACCTCCGGGAGGCGTCCTTCGCGGATCGCGTTCACCGGGGTGTCGTACCCCAGCCAGGGGTTCGCTCCGATGAACCACACCCGGGCGGTGTGCTCACCTTCGGCCTCGGAGACCTTCTGCCACTGCTCGTAGGCGAAGTAGAGGCGCTTGACGGTCTCCGGGCGCGGGTTGGGGCCGGTGGACTTCGCCCACTTGTGCGAGGTCTTCGTGTCCGAGGAGCCGGCGAGAGCCGAGACCAGCGTCCCTCCGAGAGAGGCGTTCAGACGCCGGGTAACCTCACGGACGTCGAGGGCGATCGCACGCCGATAGGCCGGGTTCTGGGTCGTTCGAGCATCGGCCGAGGTGGCGGAGGATGTCGTGGGAACCATGGGTGCCTCCCTTCCGAAGGTGTCACCCCATCATACCGTTTATTTCCCCGGCATAGCTACCGCTATGCCACCGTTATTACACCCGTGCATCCGTCTGGTGTGACAGCCCGGGCCGCCGCGCGCGACAAGTTGGTGCTGTGCGGTCACACGACCCCCGGGAACCCGCGGTAGAGGGATGTGGGTGTCGTCGCGGCGCCCACGTCCACCGTGACCCGAACGGAGATCCGATGTGCCAGTCCCAAGCCGAAGGGGGACGACGCTGCTACGCGCATCAACGCCAGCGCGTCGACAAGCTCGAGCAGCGGCTCGCCGAGTCCTCACCCGACACCGCCGAGCACGAGGAGATCACCTCGCGCCTGGAGACCGCCCGGGCCGATCTGATCCAGACCCGCACCGGGCTCCAGGAGCACATCACCGAGCGGACCGCCGCAGGCGGCTCCTACGACGCCGAGCAGCTCACCGCGAACATCAACCGCTACGTCGCCGATTCCCCCACCGGGAAGCCGCTCACGCTGCCCGGAGGATCGTTCCGCGTCGTGCGCGCACACACCTCGCATGGGCACACCGTTCTTGAGGTCACCGGGCCGACATCCGCACGGTCCTACAGCAGTGGGCTCGCGGAGCGGTACACCCAGGACGCCGCGGGGAAGCAGGTCACCAGGGCCACCCCCACCGAACTCCAACGCGACTTCCACACGATGCTCGTGCTGGCGGACGGCCGCGCCGGCGCGGCCGTCCGCCACAGTGGCGAGATCTCGGCGGTGTACTCCGACGGCAGCAGCCGCGGCGCGACGCGTGCCCTGCTGCCCATCGCAGCAGAGCGCGGCGGAACACACCTCGAGTGCTTCGACACGTTCCTGCCGAAGATCTACGCCCGAAGCGGCTTCGTCAAGGTCGCCTCGATCCCCTTCAACCGAGAATTCGCGCCCGACGGCTGGGACTATTCGGCCATGAGCAGGGTCGCCCCACCTCGCGGAGAACCCGATATCACCTTCATGGTGACGCAGGACCAATATGAGAAACTCGGCCGCCCCGAACCGAGATCGTTCCAGGACTACGATGAAGCCGACGAGTACACCAGAACAGGACACACGTCATGAGCGCTGCTGACCAGACCGCCACCTACCCCGACTTCGTGACCGACGCCGACCGGCACGCCTGGGATGAGCTCACCCCTGAGCGGAAGCAGCAGTACCTCGATGCCGTGGACTACGTCCGCGCGGAGTACCCCGACGAGGAGCTATCCGTCGCCCTCATCGGCACAGTCCTCTCCTTCGGAGGCTGACCACCCCACGATTGTCCGGCCCCGTGATCTTCGCCGTCCGCCGGCCAAGGATCAGCCCTCCAACGCTGCGCTTTTCAGCAGGTCCCACGACCCGCTCGATCCGGTCACGTCCGACTCGGTGACGAACAGGTACCGCCACGTGCCGTAGACATCCTGCGCATTCACGTGGCGGGCCCACGCCTCCGCAGTCTCCTTCTTGGCAATCACCTCGGGATCGCTGCGGCGCATGCTCCCGTCGTCCTTCCCCTCGATCAGCCAGCGCACGCCCGCAGCGTCGATCGCGATGAAGTCCGGGTAGTAGCGGCCACCATCCCACGGGATGTGGACCTCGCCCGTGGACGGCAGGCGCAGCCAGTGGGCGACATCGCTCGAGGAGGATTCGAGGATCGCGGCGATCTCCCACTCGGTGTTCTTCGCGTCGAACGAGGCGTACGGCATGATCGACCGTTTCCACCCGCCGAACAGGGCGCCCTTCACGTACGGGTCCGCGTCCACGCGCAGCGCCTTGGACACGAGCACGCCCACCGGCTCAACGGGCAGCACCACCTCAGTGATCCGGTGCGTGACTACCGGACGGGTCTTGACTGCCTCCTCCCGCACCAGCGCCTCGAGCCCTCCGGCTGCCTGACGGAAACGAGTGTCGTTCCACTCGCTCGTCTTCTCCCCTGCACCTGCCAGGAACGCATCGACGAGCGACGCGGTCGCGTTCCGTTCCGGACGGGTCCGCTGCACCATCGGCAGGCGCATGACCCGTTCGATCAGATCCTCCCGCACGGTGTCTATCTTCACCGCCTGCTGACGGGCCTGAGCTTCCTCCACGTCCCGGGTCGTGATCGTGACATCCTCGCCCTCACGAGCGGCGTCGACCTCGGTTCGGTGCAGTGGGATCACAGCGGTGTCCGTGAAGCGCCGCCCCTTCTCCCGGCCCCGCGCGTGGGGGATCTCCGCGACGGAGAACTGTCCCGCCTCGACAATCCGGTCGCGGCGCGGGAACACGATCTGCGGTGCGCCCTCCCGCCGGAACGTGGAGACAGGCCGCTCCGGCTCGGGCACGCCCTCAGGCCCGCCTCTATTCTCACGGACCAGGAATCCTTCCAGGCTGCCGAGTCCGTCCGCGCCCTCCGGTCGCGGGCCTATGCCCGCGCCAACGCCGGACGCTCCGGGGCTCCACCCGCCCAGCGCAGCGTCCGACCCACCAGGCGATGTTTCCGTCCCTGATGAGGGTCCCGGCAGATCCAGACCGACGTCCGGGCGAGCACCACCACGACGCGCATGTTCGCGCGCCGCATCAGCCTCTTCCTGCGTCGGTTCGCTCGACCGGGCACCACCGTCGTCGCCCACCTCAATCCGGACCGACGGGGTGAGCAGGCGCTGCTTCAGCACATCTTTCTGTGCCAGCAGGCTCTCCCACTTGTCGTGGGCAACAAGGTCCACCTGATCCACATCATCCCAGCCAGTCCGTCGCCCGTATGGCAGGCGGAGCCCGCGGCCCAAGATCTGCTCGGTCAGCGACTCGGAGGCCAGCTTCCGCATCGCCACGATCACCGAGATGTTCTTGACGTCCCAGCCTTCGCGTAGCTTGTTCACTGACACGATCGCGCGGATCGGGGAGGTCGGTGACTCGACGTCGTCGAGCATCGCCAGCGCCTCGTTCGAGGACTGCTCCGTGATGACGAGAACCTGCCCGCCGTCGCCGATGAACCCCTCCCCCGCGAGCAGGTCGCCGATCCGGTTCGCTTCAGCCACAGTCTGCGCGACGACGAACAGCACCGGACGCACCGGCGACTCCCCCGACGCGGCGGCGTAGTCCCGGTATGAGCGCTCCTTCCGCTCCAGCAGCGCGACCGCATCCCCTAGCTGCACCTCGTCTGAGCTGATCCCACCGCGGCGGTACACGATCACCGGGATCTTCACGTACCCGTCGGCGATCGCCTCCCCCAGCGTGTACTCGAACGCGATGCGGGGGATATCAGTGCGATCCGGGGTCGCGGTCAGGCCCACGAGCGCGAGTGGGCTGAGGTCGCGGACGGCGCCGGAGAACTTCGCCGCCTGCTCCCGATACACGTGGTGTTCATCCGCGATTACGATCAGGTCCCGCACCGATTCGAGGTGCTCGTAGAGTGCCTGCCCGAGCACCTCATCCGGAGTGCGGGTGCGCCTCGAGGTCTTTTCGGTAGGCTTCGTGAGCTGCTGGACGTTGAACACGAACACCTTCAACCGGTGCGGGTCCCGCAGCTGAGCCCCCGTCTGGGCGGTGCGGAAGTTGTCCGGTGTCACCACCACCGGCGTAATCTCCGCGCCACGCACGTGCTTCGCCGACGCCGTGTCGAAGTTCGCGATCGTCTTGCGCTGGATGGTCGAGTTCGGCGTGACGACCAGGACGTTGCGGACACCCTGCTGAGCCGCGTACTCGACCAGCGCAGCCATCAGGTAGGTCTTGCCGACGCCCGTGGCGAGGTCCGCCACGATCTCCGGGAACCCACCGGCGGTGACGAACCGTCGCTCCGGCTCCGCAACCTGGGCGACGACCTTGCGCAGCGCCGCCTCATTGGGCTTGCGAAGATCGAAGCGGGACGAGATCTGCTCGATCAGCTGGTCGTCGACAGTGATGTCGGTGCGGTTCATCGGATGACCGCTCCCTTCTGCAACAGTCCGGCCGGCGCGACACGGAGAGTGGAACCGGGGGCGAGCTCACGCAGCAGCGCCGCAGCATCCTCGAGCGCGGCCTTCGCGACGACCATCACGGTCTCACCCTCACCGAGATGAGCGTGCAGATCACGGATCACGGCCTCATCAGCGACCCCGTCGATCACCGCGAGCCGCTCCCTGCCCTTCACGCCCGCGAACACGGGATGCTCCGCCGTGCGCCGGTAGCCGAGCTGGCCGGCAATCGCCGCGGACCAGGCACCGTTAGTCGCCGCCTGCGACAGGTACACCTCAGTGCGCCCCTCCGGGCCGTCCTCGACGTCGTACATCGATGGGCCGAGCCGGGCAATGGTGAACCCGCCGCCGCCGGACCACCGGACCGTCTTCGCGTCCCGGGTCTTTGTCGCGGCCCGCAGCGGGGCCAGGACCTTCGTAGACACGTCGATGCTCGTCGCGGAGGTCTTGGCGAGCTTCGAGGAGAGGTGGGCGAGGGTCGCGAGTTCGTCGTCGGAGAGATCGGACTCGCCATTCTTCTTCGCCGCGCGGGCGAGGCGCGCGGTCTCGGCGGCCACATCGACCGCTAGCTCGACGCCGGCGGCAGCCTTCGTGAGCGCCGAGTTGAACGACTGCGCTTCTTCCGGTGTCATCCCGTCCGGGAGTTCCACCCCATCAGCTGCAACGCGCTCAGTGCGTGTCGAGACACCGCCGGCATCAGTTCCGTCGATCACCTTCGTCACGCGCGGCACGATGAACGTCTCGACCGTCTCCTCCAACAGCTCGACCGTCACCCAACGGCGACCCATCTTCTGCGAGACGGCCGCCGTTGTCCCCGATCCCCCGAAGCAGTCCAGCACCAGATCGTCCGGGTTCGAGCCGATGCGGATGATCCTTTCAAGGAGACGCTCCGGCTTTGGGGTCGAGAAGGGAATCTCCCCAGGGACGAGGCTCTTGATCTCCTTCTTTGCTGTGTCGTTGTGTCCGACCTCCTTCCACGTCCAAAGGTTCGTCGGGGTCCGACCCTCCTGCACATTCGACTGCCACGTCTTCCTGCGCAACCCTCGTGTCCCGCCGGGCCCAGTCAGATAGAACTCCGGCCAGGAGCCCGCTTCGTAACGCTCGCTTGCGATCCGATTCGCTTCCGCCAGCGGAACCGACAGCATCATCGCCTCGACACCAGGTAGAACCTCATCGGCCCGCACCCCACATCGCCGCGCGCGCTCCTCCGCATCATCGATATCTCGAAGCTCGTAGGGAGCCCATTGGGACATGATGCTCAGTAGTTCAGCTTTACCTCGGTTCCAGCATCTGCCAGGTGTCGGATACATCAGCTCCCCGGTGACCGGGCTCTGAATCGCGTACACCATTGGCTGGTTGGTCTTTGCCTTGGGCGCTGTCGCGTCGCCGTCGTACCACGCGACGGGGTCCCCGTCCTTCGTGCTGAACCTCTTGTTCGAGAACGCAAGCCGATCCAGACGATTCGGCGCCCATGCCTCAGAGGACTGGTAAACGAGGATCGTATCGGTGACCAGCGAGATACCCTTCGCATCGTTCCTGGGAGAGTAAGAGCGCTGCCATTGAACGTCCGCAATGAAGTTCTCTGCGCCGAACTCCTCGTCGAGCAGCGCCCGCATCCGGTGAACTTCTGAATCGTCGAGATGGACCCAGATCGAGGCGTCAGCGGACATGAGCGGCTTGATGTCGCGGATCCGGTCACGCATAAACGTCAGCCAGACGGAGTGCTCCATCTGGTCGCTGTAGTGGTCGAAGGTCTGGCCGGTGTTGAAAGGTGGGTCGATGTAAACCAACTTCACCTGGCCCTCGTACCGGTCCCGGTACTCGGGGATCATGCCGAGGGAACGCAGGGCGTCACCTGAGTCGCCGACGATCAGGAGGTTGGCGTCAGCACCCGCCGCGACCATGTGTCCGTCCGCGTCACGGACCGTTTCAGCCTCCCCGACTGTGTCAATCTCCTCGAGGGCACGGACCTCGGTGACTCGGGGGTCGGTCGGCTCGACCCACGCGTAGTCGTACTTCCCGTCCTCGTACGGAATGAGCGCGAGATCCTTGCCCATCCAGGTGAGCTCGAGCCGGCCGTGCGGCTTCTTCGGCACTGCGGCCTCCCTCTCCGCCCGAGCGGATCGACGTCCCTTCTATTGTCCAGTACCAATCGGTCCACGGCAGACATGCTCTTGTCTCACTGCACGGCGACTCGAACGATCCGGATTACGCCATCCCGGACACCGACGAGGAGTGCGATCCATCAGACATCAGGAAGAGTGTCCTCAACGGTCACACAGACACACCCTTGCCGCGGTAACAGGGTGACCGCCCATCGGATGAAGGACGCGACTATGCCCAGCCCCCGCAGCCTCGAGGAGAGGTAGCGCCGATGTACCTCCTCACGCCCCAACTCTGGCCGGCCTTCGCACTCTTCCTCCTGCTAGCGCTGCCGATGGTCGTCACCGACGCACGCGAGTCCCGTCTGCCTCTGCCGCTGAATCTCGGCCTGTTCGGCGCCGGCGCTGTCGCACTCCCGATCACCGCGGTCTGGGTTGGCTTCGATCATCTGATCTGGGCGGCCGTCTCCTGCGCGATCGCCACCGTCTTGATGGTGGTCCTGTTCGTCATCTCGCGCGGCGGCCTCGGCTTTGGCGACGTCATCCTCGTCGCCGCCCTCGCCCTCTACAGCGGCTTCGTCTCCCCGCTGATGATGCTCGCTGGCATCTGGCTGGGCTGCATCGGCACTCTGGGATGGATCCTCGTTCGGCGTCGACGAGGCATCCGCGGCCACATCCCCTTCGGTCCCGGCCTGATCCTGGGAACCCTGCTCGTCCTCGTTGCCCCTGTGGGCACTACCTGACCTACGAACCTACGAGCTTACGAACCTACGAGGTTCGCGGATCGTGAGCAGACGCGCTCTGACCAGCCTGTTCGCAGGATCATCCCCAACTGTTGTCAACGGGAACAGTTGCTGTTACGCTGTTCCCGTTGACAACAATATAGAGAGGAGGTGATCCCGATCGACAAGGATCTGAAGAAGCTCCGCAAGACCCTGCTGGCACAGGGGGCGCGGATCGACGAGAAGAAGTCCGGATGGATGATCTACCCGCCCGACAAGGAACGGGCCCCAGTGATGATCCACCTGACGAACTCCGACTGGCGCTCCATCAAGAACGCCAGGGCGATGCTCCGAAGGAGCGGCTTCGACGTCTAGGACGGCGAGGGGGTCGGGCGGCAACCCGACCCCCTCAGCCTAGAACGGATCCTCAGACCTCGCCACACCCCTCTCACAACCCCATGACCAGCAACAACACGACAAGGAGACCATCATGTCCACCACCTGGCATGCCCGCCTGGACTGGGCGGGCGACCACACCACCCCCGATGACCTGGCTGCTCTGCTCGACCAGCTGTCCGAGCACGGCCCTGCCGGCTCGATCAACAGCGACGGCCTGGCCGGATCGGTCATGATCGCGCTCGAGGCCGACTCCCTCGACGCCGCGATCACAACCGGGCTCACCCTCGGCCGCGCGGCCGCCGCACAGGCCCTCCCCGCGGTTGAGATCACCGGGATCGAGGTGACCGACTCCGACGCGCTCGACCGTGAGCTCGCACAGCCGGTCTTCCCCGCGGTCGTCGGCTACGCCGAGATCGCCGAGCTCGCCGGCGTCTCCCGGCAGCGCGCCCGGGCGTTCTCCAAGATCGCAGGCTTCCCGGCCCCGGTCATCGAGACCGCCCAGGGGCCCCTCATGGCGCGTACCGCCGTCGAGCACTGGCTGGCGACCCGCAACACCCGCCCCGGGCGCCGTAGCGCCGCCTGAGGCCTACAGAGCCGCCCTCGCGCCCCATCACGGGGCCAGAGGGCGGCTCTTCGCCTTCGGGCCGCCGTACAGTCGTCGAGGGCCAGTCGGCGCACCCTCGATGTCGACCACTCCCCCGACGTCTCCCTGACGGATCCGCTGGCGCAGGTCCCTCCGCGCGTCATGCAACCTCTCCAGCCGACGTCGGACCCTGCTGTCTGACCACCCCAGCGCCCTCGACATCTGCCGACGAGGGCACCCCTGTTCCTCGAGCTCGAGCAGCAGCTCGTCCCGCAACGACACCGCAATCCCTCGGGCGAGCTCCAGGGACTCCCACAGGCCCCAAACCTCCTCGGCACGGATCAGGGGGTTGTCGGGGCACTCGTCCATCACGCGCGCGACGCGCTGCACAGCTGGGCTGTTGCCAAGCACCGGCTTGCCATCGCGGTCCAGACGCCTGATCCACTCCGTTGACTCGCGCAGCGCCTCGGCTGCCCCCGCAGCCCCGCCCTCGCGAGCCGCTGCACGCACCTGTTCGGCGTGGGTGTCCCAGGCCACGCGCTGGGATCGACGGATGTCAGCCTCGGTGTGTGCTACCCACTCCAGATCCCCCAAGGTGGTCGCCTCGTGGATCCCCCCATGCTCCTCGTAGAGCTCTTCGACGACCACTCGAGTCGATGCATGCCGTCGACCCGACGTCGCATCGTGGTCACCCTTCCACCGCTCGAGCTCGCTCCCCCACCGCGAGAACAGCGGTGACGGCTCCCGGGGCCAGGATCCTGACGGCATGCACACATGATGCCCGTCTTCCCCACGCTCGTCCCAGATCCCACGCAGCCTCTCGTAGGTTCGTAGTCCGTAGATTCGCACCCTCGTACCCTCGTAGGTTCGTAATTCGTAGATTCGTAATTCGTACCCTCGTAGGTTCGTAATTCGTAGGTTCGTAATCCGTAGGCCCGTAGGTTCGTGGGCTCGTACTCTCGTACGTTCGTGGGCTCGTACCCCCGGAACCTCCACAGCACGGCGACGGCCACGCGAATCGCCCATGGCGAGGGAGACGCTCAACTCTCAGACGCGGCCGCTCGCCGACCTCTGCGTCAGAGAGCCGATGGGGGGCTTCCCGGTCTCGAGGCCGAGAAGCGCCGCAACGTCGCCCAGGCGGCGGCGAGCTCGTCCGTTCGGCCCGCGATCACCTGGGTGACGTCTTGGACAGCAAGCCAGCAGAGCTCCGTGGAGAGGGGGCTCGATGGATCTCTGAGCCAGATCACGAGCACCTGGGTTCGAGTCCAGCGATTTGCTCGCGCCGGCTGCCAGACCTCGGTCCCATCGCTGTAGACCAGCCGAGCGATCACGGGGATGTCTCCCATCGGACGGGCACCCGGTGTACCGACCGCGGGGAGCCGGTTGGTGATGTCGCGAGACAGGGGGAGGGGGGCGCGCACACCTCAACGTCTCACCTTCGTCCGACACGCCGAGCCGCAAGCCCGGTCGGCGGGTTGCTCATACCCCATGCAATCCGACCGTGCGACTCCCCAGATCCGACCGTGCGACTCCCCAGATCCGGGGTGTGCGTCTCCGGAGACGCACACCCGAATCAGGGGGGACGACGCGTCTTTAGCGGTGCTCGCACACCTCCAGAGGGGGTGCTCGCACCCCGCTCGCACACCCCAGTGCGAGCACTTTTTCCGGTCCCACCTGCGCGTTCATGGCTGCTCGCACTGCTCGCACACTTTTGCGCCCCGTAGGGGTCGGGTATGTGCGCGCTACGCGCGCGCGCGAGGGACACCAACCTACGAACTTACGAATCCACCCATGCCTGTCACAGCGCACCCCCCGGCGCGCGGTACCGGGGCATGAAGAGTCACGCCTCGACCGGTCTCGCCGACACGCCGGCCCTGAAGCTGTGCCAGCAGCCGAACTACACCCGTGTAGTTTGGTGCCAGCTTCATTCCAAGGAGGAGTCATGCCATACCCAGGCAAGGGCGATCGCGAGCGTCTCGTCACTCGCGCACCGTCTGATCTTGCCCGCGTCGTCACCGAGCGGGCTGCCCACGAAGGCGTCTCGGTCTCGACGTACGTCACGACCGTGCTCGCTCGCGCCCACTCCTTCGATCTGCCGGACTATGTCGAGCGCGAGCAGGCTCGCACCCACGACAGAGGTGACCAGCGCATGTCTGCCTAAAACAGAGGAAGCCCCCCACCTGCAAGTGGGGGGCTTCCGAAGCCTGAGTCCTCCGAGGTTGGCGCCGGAAGAGGACCTGTAATGAGGGGTTCCAAGCGGAACCTGAATCACTTTCACGAGGATACTCGATGACCCTGCTCATGCAAGGAACTGCGGGCGACGACACGCCGCGGCACCAGGCGTCACTGCACCGTGTGCGCGATGCTCTCGCCCAGCGTGGGGACCCGATGAAGGGCACCCACGCGGACTTCAAGGCGCGCTGCCCGATCCACGACGACCACGAAGCATCTCTGCACGTCACGTACGTGCCCGGGGACGATGGACGAGTTCTCCTGCGGTGCTTCGGATGCCAGGCCGATGTGCGTGACCTCGCGGCCGGTCTCGGCCTTGAGCTCACCGACCTCTTCGATCGCCCGCTGCCCCCTCGCGAGGAGCGCGTCGGCCGATCCACCACCCGTCGTCGTACCGGCAAGCGCTGGGGGAGAATCGGGCCCCTTCCGGCACTGATCGCCGCACCCGAGCGTCCCCCCGTGGAAGACCTCGACTTCCAGCCGGTGGAGGCCTACGACTACGCCCGCCCCGACGGCGAGGTCATCCAGCAGGTCGTCCGCAAGGAGGCCGTGAACAGCGCCGGTGAGCACAAGAAGACCTTCACGCAGGCCTACTTCACCCCCAAGGGCAGGGTCACCAAGAAGCCCGAGGGGTTCGAGCCCACCTGGTACCGAGCCCCCGAGCTCGTCGACGCGTTGACCGATGACGAGACCGTCTGGATCCTCGAGGGCGAGAAGGACGTGCACACCGCCGAGCAGCGCCTCGGCGTCGTGGCCGCCACCAACGCCGGCGGCGCCGGGTCGCTGTCAGAGCAGATGCTCGACCTGCTCGAGGGCGGCACAATCCGGATCGTCCTGGACCGCGACGGCGCTGGATACAGCCGGGGCGTGCAGCTGCTCGAGTCCCTGTCGGACCGCGCTGACGTCCGGGCCTACCTCCCGCGGACTCCCGGCGCGAAGACGGACCTGACCGACCACGTCGATGATGGCGGGACGCTCGCCGATCTCATCGAGGTGTCCCTGCCCGAGCTGGCCGCATGGGCGGCAGCGTCGCATCTGGATGCTCAGCTGGATCGGATCATCGAAGCCGAGCGTGAAGCCCGCGCACACCTCGAGATCGCTGCGGAGCGGGAGGAGCACGCCCCCAAGGCCGCCGAGACCCACCGCAAGCGCGCCACGCGATGGACCATCGAGACCGAGGTCCGCCTCGAGCGCCTCACCGAGACCCTGACAACCGTCGAGCGGTGCGCAGCGGCCGCCAAGACGCCGTGGGCAGACGATGCAGCTCGAGCAGCGCGGACGGCACACGCACGGGGGATCCAGCTGGCCCGCACCCTCCACGAGGACACCGGTCGGGACATCCCGCCCGCACTCCAGGCCCCCAGCGAGGTGCCCGCGCCCGCACCCGCGGCGGCCCCGACACCGTCAGTGCACGACGCGCCGTCACCGTCGAACCTGGCACCCGCGCCTCGTCTCGTCGAGCCCGCGTCTGCCCCGCGCACGGAGCGACCGGGGGAGTACCTCGACATCGAGATCTCCGCACCCAAGTACGTGCTGATCAACGGGCAGATCTGCAAGGAGGAGTGGAAGCCGTCCAAGGGCGATGAGGGCTACACCCGCACGCTCAAGCGGATCCTGGACCTCGACGCGAGGATCGTCGCCAGGGATGCCAACGAGCTCCTGGACGAGGCCGACTTCGTCGACCAGGTCAAGATCAATGAGATCACCCAGGCATCCCTCGACGGACTCCAGGAGACCCGGACCAGCACCGGCGAGCTCAAGCAGTACCTCGTCGCGTACACCCATCCGCTGTCCGGCGAGCAGATCATCACCAAGGTCGCCGCCGACGACTTCGCATCCAGCAAGTGGCTCGAGCGCCTCGACTTCGCCGTCGACTACGCCGCGACCAACAACGGCCGTGCCGAGGTCGCTCGCGCCATAACCCAGGTGTCCGTGGGCTACAAGGCCCGCACGATGTACCGGGGGACTGGCTGGCGCCGCCGCACCGCACAGGACGGCACCACCTCGTGGGCCTACGTCCACGCGGGAGGGATCATCACCAAGGACGGCAACGAACACGCCCCCGTCGCCCTGGACGCCCCTCTGAACCGCGTCCTGCTGCCGCCGCCCACCACCAACGCCGACGACATCCGCGAGGCCTTCACCGCGATCGAGACGATGGTCGACCAGGTCCCCTCCCGCGTCGTGATCCCCCTGTTGGGCTTCATGATGCGATCCGTGATCGGTCACAACCCGATGATCACGATCCTCGTGGGCGTCCCTGGAACGTTGAAGTCCTCGCTGTCTGCCTGGGCCATGAGTTTCTTCGGGGAGACCTGGCACTACAAGAACCCCTGCACCAGCCTCGCCGGCAACGGCGACACCACGAACGCCACCCGGATTGGCACCTCCCGGATGAAGGACTGCGTGTGGTGGGCTGACGATGCCGCACCCGACAAGGGCGTCGGCTACGCCCAGCGCGCGCTCAAGGAGAACGCCCGCCTGCTGTCCGAGCGCACCGGCCGCGCCCGCTCCAGCCGCGACGGCAGCGATGTCACCCCCGGCGTCCGCCCCAACGCGTCGGGCCTGTTCACCTCCGAGTTCGCCCCCGAGGCCGGCTCCGGACAGCAGCGCACCTTCCCCCTCCCGCTGCGCGCCGGAGACATCTCCGTCGACCTCATGAAGGAACAGTCGACCGGCACCCCCCGCTTCCAGCGGACCCTGCTGATGAGCAGCTTCATCCACTGGCTGGCCAAGAACGACCCCCAGCTCATCCGTGAGCGGTCCGACCTCGACTCCGCCGCGGAGCTGCACCGCCTCAAGCAGCACTACCTCACCCGCGGGAACCCCGACGAGCGTCCCGGCGCCGCGATCACCCAGATGTGGGCCGGGTTCAAGCTCTTCCTGGAGTTCCTCCTCGACGTCGGCGCCCTCGACGACGCCGAGGCCCAGCACTGGATGGAGAAGCTCGACGAGTCGCTGTTCGAGGCCTGGCAGGCCACCGTGGACCCCGACATCCCCACCTCCACCGGCGGCCGCGTCCGCGAGATGCTCCAGCACGCACTCCTCAGCGGGATCGGCTACGTCGGCGACGTCGGCGACGGAGGCGCACCGGTCTTCCCGCTCGCCGCACGCCTGGGCTGGCGGCGACTGGGCGGTGTGACCTCCGACCGGGTCGAGGCACGCGGGACCCTGCTGGGATGGATCAACCCCGATGGCGACAGCGGACCTGAGCTGTACGTCATGCCCACCGCGATGACCCAGGTGCTGTCGCAGACGCGATCGGCCCTGGACATCACCATCGACCTCGACGAGGCGACCGCCAAGCGCGCCCTGTACGACGAGGGGATCCTCGAGACGGACGCACCTCGAGCTAACGGCTCGATTGTGATGACCAAGACCCGCAAGATCTCGGCAATCGGTTCGCGGCAACGCGTCCTGGTGATCCCTCTGGCCAAGCTGTTCCCCGAGGACGACGAGGGCGGCGATCCCCGCCTCCTCGGCAAGACAGCCCCGACCGGCCCGACACCCCTCCGGCGCGGATCAACGCCCGCCAGCCCCTCGCCGGCGCCCTCCCAGCAGCCCGCGGCCGCCCGGACGACCACCCACGGCGCCGTGGCACTGGCACCCCAGCCAGAGGCCACTCCTGCCGTCCAGCCGCGGCAGGCGGCTCCTGCTGCCCAGACCGTCGCCCCGGAGCCGACAGCGCCGCCCCAGCGGCTCCATGTCGTCCAGTCCGAGGCCGCTCCCGCTCGTCTGGTGGGTCCCGCCGCGGTCCTGGACGTCGACGCGATCTACACCCCCGACGGCAAGCGCCACGCCTGGCCCGAACTGACCCACGTCGGACAGCTCGCCGAGCTCGTCCCGGCGCTGCGGATCGGACATGACAACGATGGTCTGCGCGAGACCGGCCAGCTGTGGATCACCCACGCCGCGGCCCTCAAGCTCGGCCTGCCCGTCGACCAGCTCGGCGATGATCCCTCCGAGATCCGCTCGAACCTGACGAAGCTGACCGGCGGCCACGAGCTGATCACCCGCGCGCAGCGCGCCGGGTACCGCGTCGGCGGCAAGGGCACATCGCTGAGCAACTGGACGCGCGTCTTCCGTGAGGACGACAAGTCCCCTCTGGCCATGCTCGTCATCATGAGCGCCCTCGCCGAGGACTACCCGATGATCGGCGACAACCCCGCGCCCGGAGAGCTCGCCGAGCGGATCCGCGACGCCGCCAACGCCATCGGGATCCCGACGTACATGCACCCCGGGCAGACCGGGATCGACCTCGCGGTCAAGCTGCGCCGCAAGGGCATGGACGTGACCACAGCCAGCGGCGAGAAGCGGCACCTCAAGGTCTCCGAGCTGTTCGCTCCGCACGACCCCGTCCCGCCGGCCGAGGCTTCCAACACCGAGCGAGATCTCGACTGGTCCCGTGTCCCCAGCGAGCAGGAGGCCGCGAAGCGCTACCTCCACGCCTTCGACCGCGGCGGTTCCTACATGGCCGGCGCCGCGTCGCTCGAGCTGGGCCTGGGCACCCCCGTCCACCGTCCCGACGGCGGCTACTTCGACAAGACCCTGCCCGGCTACTGGCTGATCACCGTCCCTGAAAATGGCGACTGGCGGATGCCCAACCCGCTGGCCCCCGGCGGCACCAAGGCCCCCGATCACCCCGTGTGGGTCACCACTCCCACCCTCGATCTCGCCCAGGCCGACGGGTATGACCCCGAGATCCACGAGGCCTACGTGTGGCCCGAGCACGGCCGGGTCCTCCAGCCGTTCTACGAGCAGATCCGCACCGGACGCACCAACCTCCTCGACAAGCTCGCCCGACTCGCCGACCCCGTCGAGGAAGCCGAGCGCCTGGAGTACCTCAACACCGAGCACGCCCTGGACGCCCTCAAGGCCGTCTACACCCGCATGATCGGCATGATGGGCTCCACCTCGTGGATGAAGGGCAAGCAGGGCTTCGCCCCGGACTGGCGCCACCTGATCATCGCCCGGTCCCGCGCGAACATCCTGCGGACCGTCGCCAAGAACGGCACCGACAGCGGGCAGTGGCCCATCGCGATCGGCACCGACACGATCTGCTACCTCTCGGACAACCCCGACCCGATCGCCTCGTGGCCCGGGGACCCCCGCAAGCTCGGCCGCGGGTTCGGCCAGTACAAGCACGAGGGATCCGCACTCCTGACCGACCACATCGGGTTCCTCACCGGACACGACTGGCGCGGCAAGGCGTTGCTGATCGACCCCGCCGACTGGAACCCCACGAAGGAGTGATGAGCGATGCCCAACGTCAACATCTTCAAGGGCCTCACCGGCCGGGCCGGCTCACCCACCGGCAGTGTCCGCGACATGCTCACGTCCGCCTTCGGCACCAACGCCAGGGGAGGCCCCAACACCCGCGCAGCCGCCAAAGAGCTCGGCGTCAGCCAGCGCACCGTCCAGCGGTGGATCGCCGGCGAAGACCGCAAGCAGCGCAATGCCCCCCGCGCCGACCACCTCTCCAACCTCCGCACCAAGGCCCGGCAGTCCACGACCACCAAGAAGGGCCGCAAGGCCGCCCTGGACCAGTCCCGCTCACGGTTCGCCTCCCGCAAATCCGCCAAGCTCACCACCCACGGCCTCCAGGGACCCGAGGGCGGCGGGAAGGGCTACTCCCGCATGCGGACCGTCAGCCTCGAGCTCAGCGGCACCGACATCGACGCGATGTTCGACGCCTACGAGAAGGGCGGCGACAAAGCCGTCACCCAGTGGCTCGAGCAGCACCACTCCGCGAACTACGTCCCCGGCTGGACGTTCGAGAACATCGGCCACATAAAACTCGACTGAGAATGCATGGATGAACGGCTCCTGTGCTCCTGCGGCTAAAGATCAGTTGGCCCGTAGATTGCCTCAGCCGCTTGCACATCTCCCTAGCGCTATTTTATTTCGTCGGCGCCCAATGTGTCGGCATCATCTCTTCGTCTGGGACGGACATTCTTTATGTTTGCCATTATGTCCCGCACTTCTCTGAGTGTCTCCGTCCCTTCCTTGAGGGCCTGTGTTATTTCTTTAACCACCTCGTCCTCAACGTTTTTCTTTTCTTCCTCTTCGTTTTCGCGCGCCCACCGAATCGGAACCTCAAGCAGTAGAGCGCTCGCCAAGAACAAGAGCAGGAAGACGGAGCCAGCCGCACCGAAAGCCGTTTCCGCTTCCTCATTCGCCGCAATAGTGAAGATGATGAACACGCCTGCCGCACCTCCCGCGGCCAAAACTTTCTGTTCAGCTTTCCAGGAATCAGAATCCGCTTGAACCCTTAGATTCAGCGCTATCACCATTATGATTAATGTAACAGACGCGGCGATTCCACAGAGAATGCGACTAACTGTATCGGCCGCTACATGAACCTCCTCTTCTTTTATCACCTTTAGACCAAACACGATCGCGATCATGTAACCAGACATTAAAGCGTTGACGAAGTAGACCAAGTCTACGCCTGCGCGAAACGTTCTGGTAACGTTGGGCATTTCCTTGTATTGCTTGCAGATCTCTTGCCCAATAGCTTTAATCTTCACGGTTCCTCCGTCAATCGATCCGAACACTCAAAGTTCTCGCCCAATGATTTCATTCTCTCGCGCTCCCCTTTTCGATAAACATCTAACCTGTCGCCAGTGGCAAGACCAGTGAAGCCCCGCTCGAATTAGCTGCCACTCCGCCAACGCGAAAGTCGCCGCCGCCAACCATCCCTGCGAGCCCCGCACCGCGCCGGCGCCTCGGTATCCAAGCAATTTGGCCCTAGGGCTTCCTTGACGGCTTCACAAAGCACTCGCTGGCTTTCAACCTGCCGCTCCCGGTCCTCCCGGCCCTTACTCCACCGGACCACAGGCTCCAGAAGAACACCGCCACCCGCGAACAACAGCAGGAAGATCGAGCCAACAAAACCTTCCTGCGCATCCCTCGTCAACTGAGTCCAACCCGAGAACATTAAAAGAGCCCCAACGGCCCCGCTCCAGAGCGCGATCTTCTGCGTGGACGCAAACCCATCTGCTGTATTAGCCCTCCACTGATGGAGGGCGGTGACACTAATAATGACGGCCGGGACTAGCGCTGTTGCCGCAGCGCCCCGCGTGACCCCAGATGGTGCGATAGCGTTCGCGTCCCAGAAGCGCTCCGGAACCAGAAAGCTGAACGGAAGTGCCACAGAGAGCACCCCACCGAAAAAGAGGCATAATGCGGCAACCACCTTGAATGCCCGGATACTGCGGGGCATAGCGCCGCTCGAGTGGACGGAGCCACCCCCCTCACCCCTCACGGGCCTGACCTCTCGCTGAACGCTCATCGACTTCGATCCTCTCGTCAGCTATCGCGCCTTGATCTGGCAGACCATTTCCGAGAGCACCTTGCGGTCCACGGTCTTTCCGGCCTCATCGGCAGTGAACCATAGGCCGAGTTGTTCGATCAGTTCAGAGGCGGTCACGAGCTGCACTCCCTCGGCATCGTCGTTGAGGAGATGCAGCTGCGGCGTGGTGCTCTTCGGGTGGACCACTACGAATCCGCGAATCTCTACGTCCCGGTGCCTACGCCCTAGCTTCGTGCGGAACGAGGAGACCGCTGTGGTCATGTGGGATGGGAAGTAGGTCCACCCGTCTCGTCCCTGCACGCGGATCGCATCCTGGCCGGCGACCGTGGCGTAGGTCGCCGGCTTCCAGGCCTTGGAGTCCACCAGAGCGATCCGAGATCCGCAGATGATCGCGTGATCCACGTCCGCGCTATCGCTGCCAGGGAACGCGAGACCGTTGACGAGCCGCACCCCAGGGATCGATCCGAGGAAGTAGCCGATCTCAGCAGCGGTAAGGCGCTCTCCCTCGATCCCGTCGATCGTGTTGTCCAGTCCGAAAGCATGCTCGGCACCTGCGAGGCCTCCTCCGGGCTCACCCCAGGAGAAGAACTGGGCGATGTCTTTTTGCGAGACGAGTTGCCGCTCGCGGACTCTGATCGCGTAGACGGACCACCACATCACGCCGATCATCACCAGTGACCCCACGAGGCCGGCGATCGAGAGGCCCCAGTTCCTGGCTTCCAGGACGGCATCAAGGACGCTCACGACCGCAGCTAGTGCCGCCAGGACGCCGATCACCAGCGTCAGCCAGCGAGGGAACCTCCGGAAGACCCAGATGAGCGCGACCCCGAACACGCCGAGCCCCAGCAGGAACAGGACGAAGGGGTTCACTGCGATGAGCGCGAAGGCGCCGAGGGCCGCGATCCCTACGATCGTGGCGATCTGCCACCGGCGCAGCCCCGGCCGGGCGATCGTGACACTGGAGCGTTCCACGCCGTCGAACGCCTCGATCCAGGGCATCTTGCCCAGGTTGTGCCCCTCGCGCGGCAGAGGGCCCCTGTACTGGCTCTCAGGCACCTGTTCCCCAGCAACCCAGTCACGCCGTGGCGCCGACTCCTCCCGGTGCTCTCGAGCGCCCGAGGGTCGCGAGGGTGGCGGTTCGGCGGGCTCCGAGAAAGCTCCGTCCATCGATCGGTCGTACTCGCGCCTCCGCGCGGGATCCGCTAGCACCTCGTGGGCGTGCTGGACCATGAGGTACAGGCCGTTCATGCCGGCGCCAACAACGTCCGGATGGGTCTTGCGAGCCTGCTTCCGGTACCCGGCCTTGATCTCGGCAGCCGAGGCCCCAGGGCTGATCCCTAGCACCTCGTACAGGTTCGGTCCGGTCGTTGCCATCACCTTCTCCTCACGCTCTACCCCGGCCACGCCCGCTGCGCGCCGCGTCCTCGTGCAGAACCTCCAACGGGCGCACCTTCGCGCCACTGATCCAGCGCTCGGCACCACCAGGGAGCCCAGGCAGCCTCACCCTCCACGGCGAGACCTCCCGCAACACGGCCGCCTTCACCAGCTGAGCCTCGAACCTATTGGCCACGATGAGCGATCGCACGTTCTCGGCCCCCGGCTCCGCGCGATCTCGGCGGGTTCCCACACGGGTCAGCCGCACTGCCGAGCTGCCCTCGGGGCGGTCCTCGACCCACACACGATGCTCAACCAACCACTGCTGCTCACGCCACGGGGCCAGCGGCACGCGCCCGGCCCTCAGGCGCGCCAGCGCCTTGTGTGCATTGCTCTCCTGGAAGGCCTCCCGCTCGGCATCGGCCGGCGTCACCGCAACCTCCCGCAGCAGCTCCTCGAGGCGCCCCTGGGGGATAGCAGCCGGCGCCCCCTTCCAGCTGCCGCGGCGCCGCAACCATCGGCGCACGGTTGAGGGATGGACCCCCATGCCGGCCGCGAGGTCACGCCGAGTCCGCGCCAGGACGTCCCTTCGCAGGCACACCAGGCGCAGCAGGGCCTCGACTCTCGCTGGAGTCCACACAGGACGAGCTCCTGGAGCCGCACCAGCCCGGTCGGCAGCAACACCGTGGCCGCTGCCACCATCGGAGCTCCTGACGGCCTCCCACGCCGCGAGGCGGTCCGCGGTGAGCCCCCAGCTACGCCCCACCTGGGTCACGGGAGGGAAGGCCGGGTCCTGGCTCTTCCACCACCGGACCGTCTCAGCCTTCACCCCGAGATGATCGGCGATCTCTTGCACGGAGTAGACCTTCACAGCGCCCTCGTTTCCGGGTAACAGTTACGTCAATACTACGGGCGAGAGCACTCGATTTCTAGCGAATCCCGAACATACGAGCATACGGAAATACGAGGGTACGAAACTACGAATCACCCACACGGCGCAGCCAGCCTCGAGGCACCAACCAGAGGCGCGGTCCACCCATCAGTGCAGGCCGTGGCCTATTCAGCGAGCCGCACTCGGGGAGTTGTTTTTGCTCCAGCTACGGCCGGCGTAGCCGGCCGATCGGCCGCGAAT
>NZ_JBQSXW010000031.1:0-20077 GCF_052378625.1 Brachybacterium sp. AOP25-B2-12
AACGAGAGCGGCGGCAGCGAACGCTAGGAAGACGGTTCGTGCGGGGCGAGGTCGCCGATCGACGACGCGCGCCCGAGGGCGACTGTGTAACGGCACGCGCGGAATCGTACGCCTGCGGATCGAGCGGTTTGCGCCAATGCCGGCTCTGCAGTCCGATCGCCTGCAGCCAAACGACAGTGTTGAGATCACCGCCCCCGGAGGGCAAGCACTCTCCGCCGCGAGTGACGACCTCCCTGCGCCACAGTTCCGATTATTCGTCGGCCAGCTCTAGGCGGTATCCCATGCCTGGTTCGGTGAGGAGGAACTGGGGGGCAGAAGGTTCGGGTTCGATTTTCTTGCGGAGCTGGGAGATGTAGAGACGGAGGTATCCGGTGTCCTCGATGTGGTCGGTTCCCCAGATGCTACTCAGCAGTGTTTGTCGGGTAACGAGCTTCCCCGGGTTGCGTGCGAGGAGGTCCAGGACTTGCCACTCGGTCGGGGTCAGCTTGATGTGGTGCGATCCTGTGTCGGTCGATCGGGTGATGCTGCGTGCGGCGAGGTCGACGGTGATGGTTCCCAGATGGATGCTCGGCTCGTGTTCGTCGGGGGAAGCTCTGCGGGTGAGTGCTCGGATGCGGGCCAGCAGTTCGTCGATGGAGAAGGGCTTGGTGACGAAGTCGTCCGCGCCAGCGTCGAGGGCCTCGACTTTGTCGTAGGAGCCGGTGCGTCCGGAGATGACGAGGATTGGAGTTTGTGACCAGCCGCGAATCGCATGGATGACGTCGATCCCGTCGAGCTTGGGCATTCCGAGGTCCAGGAGCGTGAGGTCTGGGTGGTGGTCGATGGCGGCGGAGAGTGCTTGGGCCCCGTTGCTGGCGGTGATGACGGTGTAGCCGCGGGCGGTGAGGGTGATACGTAGTGCTCGCAGCACCTGGGAATCGTCGTCGGCGATGAGGATCTTCATGACTCGGCTTCTGTGCTCGTGGTGGGAGGCTCGACCATGGGGAGGGAGATGACCATGGTGAGCCCGCCGCCGGGGGTGTCCTCCGGGGTCAGTGTGCCGTGCATCGATTCGATGAAGCCTTTGGAGAGCGCGAGGCCGAGGCCCAGTCCGGCGGAGTTGTCTGTGTCGCCAAGACGTTGGAAGGGAGTGAAGATCGCGTCCTTGCGCTCATCATCCACTCCGATGCCATGATCGGCGATCCGGATCTCGACGCGGTGCGCGAAGGTGCTGGTGGCAACGCGCACAGGAGCATTCGGTGGACTGAAGCGCTGCGCATTGAGCAGGACGTTGACGAGGACGCGCTGAAGAAGCACCACATCGATAGCGACGTGGGCTCCCTGGTGGTCGAGCGCCAGTTCGACGTCGAGCGGGCCGAGTTGGAGTTCATCGAGGGCGGGGGCGATTGCGTCGGCCGGGTCCGTGGGCTGGGTCGTGATGCGCAGAGCCTTCGCCTGCAGCCGGCTGACGTCGAGGAGGTCGGTCAGCAGGGAGGACAGGGCGGTCAGGCTCTCGCCCGCCGTCTCGAGGAGTTCTTGCCGGTCGGTGGGGGAGAGCGCGGGCCCCGACGCGCGCAGACCGCCCACTGCCGCGGTGGCGGCTGCCAGGGGACGCCGCAGGTCGTGGCTCAGGGCTGACAGCAGAGCACCGCGGACACGGTCCGAGGCGGCTATCGGTTCGATCTTCTCAGCGGCTTCTTGCAACCGTTGATGCTCGAGGACCGCGGAGATTTGTGCGGTGACGACCGAGAGAAGGCGACGGTCTGAGGCCCGCAAGTCAGGGCCATACAGCTCAAGGGTGGCACCCTCGCCGAGGTCGAGAGTGGTCGAGGGGAGCGCGCCGTCGGTGTCGCCCGCGGCAGCGATGATGGCCGTCGTGGAGCGCACAACGGTGGCGCGCAGTCGGAATGCTTCGCGGGTGCGGTCGACCAACGCTTGGATCGCATTGCTGCCTTGTAGGACACTGCCCGCGATGGCCTGGATCAGCTCGGATTCGGCGGCGGCGCGCCGCGCGGCTCTGGTGCGGCGCGCGGCGAGGTCGACGACGACGGAGACCAGGACGGCAACGATCACGTAGAGGATAAGCGCCTGAGCGTGCGATGCCTCGTCGATGGTGATCGTCAGGAACGGTTCGATGAAGAAGAAGTCCAGCGTGATGCCGGAGAGAACGGCAGCGAAGAGAGCCGGCCACAGCCCTCCGATGAGTGCGACCACGACAACGAGAAGCTGATACGCCAGGACCTCAGTCGTGATGGACTGTTCGTTACGTGCGCTAATCAGTAGCCAGGTCAACGCGGGTCCGCCCAGTAGGGCGGTGACCGCCCCCAGGACACGACGGCGCATCGTGAGCGCTCCACCGAGTCGGGGAAGGGTGTACCTGCCACCGGCTGCTGGGTGGTTGACGATGTGGACGTCTATGTCTCCGGACTCGCGGATCACTGTCGCCCCGATGCCGGGCCCGGTAAGGGCAGCGGAAAGTCGACCACGCCGACTTGCGCCGAGTACGAGCTGGGTGGCGTTGACCGATCGCGCGTACTCCACCAGTGCCGAGGGGATGTCCTCACCGACCACCTGAGCGAACGTCCCGCCGAGTTCCTCGACCAGGGCGCGCTGTTGTGCCAGGGAAGCGGGGTCGGCCACTCGCAGGCCGTCGTGGCTGCTGACATGTACCGCGATGATCTCGCCCCCGCCGGAGCGAGCTGCGATGCGGGCACCGCGTCGCATCAGGGTCATTCCTTCGGGGCCACCAGTGAGGGCAACGACTACGCGCTCGCGTGCTTCCCAGGTCGATGCGATCCCGTGCTCGGCGCGGTAGTCCCTCAGAGCGTGATCGACCTCATCGGCCAGCCACAGCAGCGCGAGCTCCCGCAGAGCCGTGAGGTTGCCGAGACGGAAGTAGTTCGACAGCGCCGCATCGACCCGTTCGGCAGGATAGACATAGCCCCCGGTCAGACGGTCGCGGAGCGCCTGAGGTGCGAGGTCGACAACCTCCACGTTCGTGGCCCTGCGCAGGAAGCGATCGGGAACGGTCTCCTGCTGAGGGACCCCGGTGATCTGCTCGACCACGTCGTTCAGGGACTCGATGTGCTGGATGTTCAGCGTCGAGATGACATCGATCCCAGCATCGAGAAGGTCCTCGACATCCTGCCAGCGCTTCTGGTGTCGGGAGCCGGGTGCGTTCGTGTGCGCGAGCTCGTCGACGAGTGCGATCTCGGGTGCGCGTGCCAGCGCGCCCTCGAGGTCCATCTCCTCGAGGACGACGCCGAGATGTTCCACGCTCCGGCGGGGCAGTATCGGCAGGCCTTCGGTCATGCGCGTGGTGGCGCTTCGTCCATGAGTCTCGACGATCGCGATGACCACGTCCTTGCCCTCACCGAGCAGACGGTGGCCCTCTGCGAGCATGTCGTAGGTCTTTCCGACACCGGGAGCGGCACCGAGCAGCACTCGAAGCCTCCCCCGTCTGCCCATGCTCAGTCCTCCTCCTCGTCAAGGGCCAGGTTAAGCTCCAGCACGTTCACGCGGGGCATCCCCATGGCACCGAGATCGGGCCGCTCAGTGTGGGCTTGAACGAGGTCTCGAACCTCCCCTGGGGAGACTCCACGCTCCCGGGCGACTCTGTCGATCTGGAGGGTGGCGTACTGGGGACTGATGTGAGGGTCCAAGCCTGATGCGGATGCCGTGAGGGCGTCGGCAGGGATCTCCGAGGCGTCGACGCCGTTGAACTGCGCGATCTGCATCCGTCGCTCCTGGATCGACGCCGTAAGGTCCTCGTTCTCAGGGCCCAAGTTCGAACCCGATGAGGCTCCACCGTCATATCCGTCTCCTGCCGCGGAGGGCCGGGATTGGAAGTAGGCGGCGATCGGTTCTCCTTCGGCGTCGGTGAAGTTCTGGCCGAGGAGAGAGGATCCGGCGGGCGCCCCCTCGGCGTCGTAGACGATCGAGCCGTTGGCTCGGGCGGGAATGAGTAGCTGTCCGACACCGGTCAGGGCGAGGGTGTAGAGGACCCCCAGCACGACTGTGAACAGCACCATGGAACGCACCGCAACCTGGACGGAGCGGGCGGTGGAACGGGTGGAGGTATGCATGGGTGAGACCTTTCACGAGCCACTGAAAAGAGTGAGCAGTACGTAGACCGCCCCCGTGAGGAGATAGAGCAGGGCGAGGACGGCCACGTAAAGGCCGACGGCGACACCGGCGATGTGCAGTGCTTCCCATCCGCTCCGCGGGCGGCCGCGCTTGAGTGTCGACACCTCAGAACCCCGGCAGCAATCGGACGGCGAGGTCGATCAGCCATATCCCGATGAACGGCGTGATGACGCCGCCCACGCCGTAGATCAGCAGGTTGCGGCCCAGCACCTGAGAGGCGTCGCCGGGCCGGTAGGGCACACCTCGCAGAGCCAGCGGGATCAGGAAGACGATCACGATCGCGTTGAAGATGATCGCGGAGAGCACCGCGGACGCCGGGGAGCTGAGGCCCA
Source organism: Brachybacterium sp. AOP25-B2-12 (assembly GCF_052378625.1). NCBI lineage: Bacteria > Bacillati > Actinomycetota > Actinomycetes > Micrococcales > Dermabacteraceae > Brachybacterium > Brachybacterium sp. AOP25-B2-12. The sequence continues at coordinate 4,458 of NZ_JBQSXW010000031.1, forward strand.
TGATGTTGAGGACTCCGAGTTGCGGGAAGACGCCCATGAACATGGCGGGGATGATCGCGAAGTATTTGGCGAGATCGTTGGCGATGGAGAAGGTGGTCAGCGCGCCGCGGGTCATGAGGAGCTGCTTCCCGATGCGCACGACGTCGATCAGCTTCGATGGGTCGGAGTCGAGGTCGATCATGTTCCCCGCCTCCTTTGCCGCCGAGGTGCCGGAGTTCATCGCCACGCCGACATCGGCCTGAGCGAGCGCTGGGGCGTCGTTCGTCCCGTCGCCTGTCATCGCGACGAGCTTGCCGCCGGCCTGCTCCTTGCGGATGTAGGCGAGCTTGTCCTCCGGGGTCGCCTCGGCAAGGAAGTCGTCGACACCGGCCTCGTTGGCGATCGCGGCCGCTGTGAGTGCGTTATCGCCGGTGATCATCACGGTGCGGATGCCCATGGATCGCATCTGCGTGAACTTTGCCGCCAAACCCTCTTTGACCACGTCCTTCAGATGCACGACGCCCAACAACCGGCTATGGCCCTCACTGGTGCGGGAGGCGACGACCAGAGGGGTCCCGCCGCTACGGGAGATCTGCTGGACCGCGGAGTCGACGCTCTGTCGCGCGTCGTCGTCGACGTCACTGCCGTCTGCTTCGAGCCAGGCGATGATCGCCGTGGTGGCGCCCTTGCGGATCTGCAGGCCATCTGGCGTGTCGAGACCCGACATGCGGGTCTGCGCGGTGAAGGGAACGATGTCCCCCTCGGCGTGGGGGTCGACGTCGATGCCATGAGTCCGTGCAAGCTCCACGATCGAGGCGCCTTCCGGCGTGGGATCCGCCAAGGAGCAGACAGCAGCCGTTTGGATCATCTCGGGTAGGTCGACCCCGGGGGCGGGCACGAACTCACTGGCGCGCCGGTTGCCGTACGTGATGGTGCCCGTCTTATCGAGCAGCAGAGTGGTCACGTCCCCCGCCGCCTCCACGGCACGACCGGACATGGCCAGCACGTTGTGCTGAACCAGCCGGTCCATACCCGCAATACCGATCGCGGAGAGCAGCGCACCGATCGTGGTCGGTATCAGGCACACGAGCAGGGCGACCAGCACCGGGACGCTCACCGGGGCGGCGGTATAGGACGCTATCGGGTTCAGCGTCAGGGCGACCACGACGAAGACGATGGACAAGCTCGCCAACAGGACTCCCAGGGCGATCTCGTTGGGAGTCTTCTGTCGAGAGGCGCCCTCGACGAGAGAGATCATCCGATCAACAAAGGTCTCACCGGGCTTCGAGGTGATCCGCACGACGATCCGATCCGACAGCACCCGGGTGCCGCCGGTGACGGCGGATCGGTCGCCACCCGCCTCACGGAGAACGGGCGCGGACTCTCCGGTGATCGCGGACTCGTCGACCGACGCGATTCCCTGAACGATGTCGCCGTCTCCAGGGATAAGCTGCCCGGCTGAGATCACGACAACGTCACCCAGAGCGAGGTCTGACGAGGCGATCTCGCGGACATCGGCGCGCTCTGCGGCGGGGTCGTTCGTGTCGTCGTAGTTCTCGATGCGCTGCGCCGTGGTGCTGGTGCGGGTCCTGCGCAGTGACTCCGCCTGGGCCTTGCCCCGGCCCTCAGCCACCGACTCGGCAAGGTTCGCGAAGATCACCGTGAGCCACAACCACACGGCGATAGCCGAGGAGAAGGCCGCGGGTACCGCGGTGCCACCCGAGGGGGAGGGACCGCCGAGAAAAGGCTCCGCGATGGCGATCAGCGTCGTGAGGGCGGCCCCGACCCAGACGATGAACATTACGGGGTTGCGCCATTGCTGGCGCGGATCGAGCTTGCGCAGCGCGCCAGGAACCGCGGTGCACAGCGTCGTCCAGGTGGAGGCCCGCTGCGGGCGACCGGTGAAAGCGGCCGATGCAGGAGTTCGGACAGAGGTAGTGGTGGACATGTCTTACATCAACCCTTCCGCCAGGGGACCTAGCGCGAGTACGGGGAAGTAGGTGAGAGCCGTGATGAGGATGGTCATGACGACGAGCAGGCCGATGAACAACGGCCGGTGGGTCGGCAGAGTGCCGGCGGTCGCGGGGACCTTGTCTTGTGCAGCGAGGGAACCGGCCAGGGCGAGCACGAGCATGATGGGAAGGAAGCGACCCAGCAGGATCGCGACGCCCAAGGCCGTGTTCATCCAGGGCGTGTTGGCAGTGAGCCCAGCAAAGGCGGACCCGTTGTTGTTCGCTGCCGAGGTGAACGCGTACAGCACTTCGGAGAGCCCGTGCGTTCCGGGATTCCAGATGGACGTGGACACGACGTCGTCACGGACCCCGGGCAGAGCGAAGCTCAGGGCGGTGCCAGCGAGCACGAGAGTAGGGCTCACCAAGATGTACAGCGCCGCGAGCTTGATCTCGCGCGGGCCGATCTTCTTGCCGAGGTACTCGGGGGTGCGACCGATCAGCAGCCCGGAGACGAACACGGCGATCATTGCGAGGATGAGCATGCCGTAGAGACCGGATCCGACTCCGCCGGGGGCGACTTCACCGAGCATCATGTTGAGCATCGGCATCATTCCTCCGAGCGCGGTGAAGGAGTCGTGCATCGAGTTCACGGCACCGGTTGAGGTGCCAGTGCTGGTCGTCGCGAACAGCGTCGATCCGAAGATCCCGAAGCGCTGCTCTTTACCTTCCATGGCTGCGCCGGCTGCTTCCGGCGCGGAGCCCAGACCCGCCGATTCCAGTGCGGAGAGGATGGTGTAGGAGGCGAGGAACAAGGCGGCCATGGCTGCGAGGATCGCGGTGCCTTGGCGACGGTCACCGATGATGGTGCCGAACGTGCGCGGCAGGCTGAACGGGATGACGAGCATGAGGACGATCTCCAGGAGGTTCGTCCAGGCGCTCGGGTTCTCGAAGGGGTGAGAAGAATTCACATTGAAGAACCCGCCACCGTTGGTGCCGAGAAGCTTGATGGCCTCCTGCGAGGCGACTGGACCGCCCGGGATTGACTGCGTGGCGCCGGCGATGGTCTCGATCTGTGTGAAGCCGTTGAAGTTCTGTACGACACCGCCAATGATGAGGACAACGGCAGCGACGAAGGAGAACGGCAGCAGGATCCTCAAGGTTCCGCGCGTGAGATCGACCCAGAAGTTACCGATCGTGGCCGAGCCGCGGGAGGCAAAACCCCGCACGAGAGCCACAGCCACGGCCATCCCGACCGCCGCGGACGCGAAGTTCTGGACGGCCAGCCCGGCCAGCTGCACCGAATAACCCAGAGTGACCTCGGGAGAGTAGGACTGCCAATTCGTGTTCCCCACGAAAGAGCTCGCGGTGTTGAAGGAGAGGTGCTCACTCGGCGAGGGCAGCCCCAACGAATACGGCAGGAAGGGCTGGAGGCGCTGCAGACCGTAGACGAACAGGACGCCTACCGCTGAGAATGCCAGCACTGATCGGAGATAGGCCTGCCAGCTCTGACCGGAGCTCTCATCCACCCCCATCAACCGGTAGGCGCCCCTCTCCAACGCAAGATCTTTCGATGAGGTGTAGACGCGAGCCATGTAGTCCCCGAACGGGCGGTGCACCATCGCCAGCACAAGAGCCACCGCCGCAAGAGGTGCCAGCGCAAGTATCCACGTCATCAGAATCGCTCCGGCTTCACGAGAGCGACGACCAGGTAGAAGACTGCGAGGACCCCGAGCCCAGCCGCGATGACCCCGAATGCGATCAAAGCTTCTCCACCGCCTTACCCACGAAGCCAATGGCCACGAAGAGGGCGATGACGCCGGCCACATAGAGCAGATCAAGCACGGGGGACTCCATTCGGAGGAAGCCAGCACCTGGAGGTGCTGAGCGTCCACGTTGGACGCACAAGCCGATCTAACCGCCACCGCAGGGACAGAAGGCGCTTCCTAACGGAACGCATACGGTGATCGGGTAATCCCTTACGGACCTCCTCACACACGGACCTCTCGAGCGCTCCCCAAGGTGCAGTCTTGTGCCCGTCGAATCTCCGAACTCACACCGCGGCGACGCAACTCCTTCGCGATCAGTTGCCAGCGAGGCAAGCTTCCCGATCCACTAGCGTGTCTCTTTGGGGTATACCCCGTGCGACAGATGTGTCGCAAAACTGCGATATCGGACCCTAATGGGAACCGTAACTGACGATCTAGTAACTGTCCTGCTGGGGTGCCCCAGTTTGGTGCGGGCTCAGCGACGCCGAGGGTGACAGCGATCTTCGCATCAGTCCCTCGAGGACGCGAGTCTCGGCACGGTGCCGTGGCGCCCGATCACCGCCAACGCTCATGGTGACTGGATCAACCAGCGCGATGAGGAGTACTTGACGTACCCGATCCTCGGTGGCGATACCGGGGGCAGGCCGGTCGTGTTCGGGGGGTACAGCGCGGGTTTGCAGACCAACCGCGACGCCTGGGTGTACAACTCCTCTCGAAGCGCCCTGGACGCCAACCTCGCCCGCTTCATCGGGACGTACAGCGAAGAGCGCGCCCGCTTCGCCGGGTGGGCGGAAGCCCAGAAGCTCAGTGCACCCAAGGGTGCCGACACTGTCGGGGTCGTCTCCACGGACGAAACTCGGATCAAGTGGACCAGCGGGCTGCGTGACCGGGCCGCCAAGAATCGTGACCTCAAGCGATCCGACGCCAACGTCAGCCACAGCCTCTATCGACCGTTCATGGTCCAGAACGTCGACCTCACCGACGGGCTCATCCATCGACCCGCCGTCGCTCGCCGCTACTTCCCGACGGCCAAGCACGAGAACTTTGGGTTCTACCTTACTGGCATCGCGTCTCATCAAGAGTTCTCCTCGATAGGCACGCGGCTAGTACCCGATCTCCATGCACTCGACACCGGCCAGTTCTTCCCCCGCTACCGATGGGAAGCCACCGACGCCGGAACCCTCGCACTGGAATTGGGCACCGACGTTCTCGACGGCTACCGGCGCATCGACAACATCACCGACGGATTCCACACCCTGATGCGCGAGCGCTACGGCGCCGACGTCACCAAGGATGACGTCTTCTCCTTCATCTACGGCTTGCTCCACTCCCCCGAGTACCGCGAGCGCTACGCCGGGGAGCTCAAGCAGATGCTCCCCCGCATCCCCGACGTGTCACCCGCCGCGTTCACCGCCTTCACATCGGCCGGCCGCGAGCTGTTCGGCCTCCACGCCGACTACGAGGACGCGGAGCTGTACCCGCTGGAGGTCATCGGCGGGGAGCAGCCGCCGCTCGGCGACGAGGAGGGGTACTACCGGGTCGAGAAGATCCGTTTCCCCTCCGGCAAGCGAGCCGCGGACACCCCGGACTCCGTGGTCCTGAACCCGCACCTCACGGTCACCGGCATCCCCGAGGCCGCGTACCGGTACCAGCTGGGTTCGCGCAGCGCGATCGAGTGGGTCATGCGCCAGTACCAGGTGAGCACCGACAAGGCATCCCGGATCGTCAACGACCCCAACTTCTGGGGCATCGAGCACGGCAACCCGCGCTATATCCTCGACCTGGTGCAGAAGGTGGTCAGCGTGTCCGTCCGCACGGTCGAGATCACCGACTCCTTGCCCTCTCTCGCCATCGGCGACTGATCCCGTGACCCTCACCCTCACCCCCGAGTTCCGCGCGGCGCTCGACCACCTGGAGTCCGGGCATCACCTGTTCCTCACCGGGAAGGCGGGCACCGGCAAGTCGACGCTGATCCGTCGCTTCCTCGAGATCACCGACCGCACCGTGGTCACGGTCGCGCCCACGGGCATCGCGGCGCTGAACGTGGACGGGTACACGATCCATCGGCTCTTCTCCTTCTCCACCGGCGTCTCCGAGCAGGCGGTGCGCGGGCCCGACTACTACCCCGGGCGGTTCGCCAAGACCCTGGCATCCCTGGACACCCTCGTGATCGACGAGGTCTCGATGGTCCGGGCGGATCTGTTCGACGCCCTGGTCGCGGCGCTCGAACGCTTCGGGCCGCAGCCGGGTGAGCCCTTCGGCGGTGTGCAGCTGGTGCTCGTCGGGGACCTCTATCAGCTGCCACCGGTGGTGACCGACGCCGAGGCCCCCTACATCGATCAGAAGTTCGGCACCCCGTACTTCTTCTCCGCGCACGCCTATGACCGCGAACAGTTCCCGGTGGTCGAGCTGACCACCGTCTTCCGCCAACTCGGTGACGACCGCCTGGTGCACCTCCTCAACGCCGTCCGCGACGGCGCGCTGCTGGACGACGCCCGCGCCGAGCTCAACGCCCGCACGCGCACGGATTTCGAGCCGCCCGTCGACGAGTTCTGGCTGACGCTCGCGACGACCAACAGGATCGTCACGGCCCGCAATCGCACCCTGCTGGAGCGCCTGCCCGATGCCCCGCAGGTCTTCGCCGCAACCCTCTCGGGCAGCACCGACGGGTTCGAGCACCCGGTGGAGGACACCCTGCGCCTTGCCGTCGGCGCCCAGGTGATGCTGCTGAACAACGACCCCGCGGGCCGTTGGGTCAACGGCACCATCGGCAAGGTCACGGGCATCGGCACCGACGGCGACGGGCCGTGGATCGACGTGGAGATCCGCGGCGGTGCTCACGTCAGGGTGCGGCGCCACACGTGGGACATCACGCGCCCCGTCGTCACCGCAGGCTCGCTCACCCATGAGGTGATCGGCACCTTCACACAGCTGCCGCTCAAGCTCGCCTGGGCCATCACCATCCACAAGTCCCAGGGCCAGACCCTCGACAACGTGGTCGTGGACCTCACCGGCGGCACCTTCGCCAACGGACAGCTGTACGTGGCGCTGTCGCGCTGCACGAGCCTGGACGGCCTGGTGCTGCGCCGCGACGTGCTGCCGCGAGACCTCAAGGCCGACCCCCGCGTGCGCAGATTCCTGACGACGGGCACCCGGACGGATGCGGCCCTCGGGTACGCCTACATCTCCGCGCTCACCGTGGGGCACGCCGGTGACAGGTATCGGCCTCGCCCCGTCGAGATCGCGGTGGTCACCGACGACGGGGATGCCGCGACGACCGTCGTCAACCCCACCTCGGACCTCTACACCGCGCAGTCCGACTACGGGATCACCGCGCGAGACGTGCAGCTGGCACCCGTGCTCACGCAGGCATGGGCGGCGCTTTCGCCCCTGCTGGCCGGCCGCATCCCCGTGGGTCGACGGATCGACGAGCTGCTGGGCTGGATCGACTTCGAGCTCAAGCGGCACGACCGGGTCGAGCCGATGCCGCTCGGCATCGACCTCGATGCGGCCCCCGACCCGCCAGCCGCCACCACGGCCCTCGCGAGCCGACGATCCCTGGACCGTGCCCGCGCGTTGGCGGACCTCCATCGTTCGCTGCTGGAGACCTCACACGGTCGAGGACTGGAGTGGGAGAACGGGAGGCCGTTCCCGGCGACGCCGCGAGGTCGCGGCTACCTCTTGGCGCGGTCCACGGGTGAGAGCGGCCAGGCCTCACCGACCGGTTTCGTGGTCGGCGGCAATCTCTCTGCCGAGGACGATGCCGCACAGGTCCTCGCCGAATGCCTCGGCGTCGCGTGGGGCCGGGTCGTCGACCTCGACGAACCCCTCGTGACCAGGGTCCGAGAGGTCGAGAGGCACTTCGGGATCTCGGTGATCCCGTCCGGGTTCGAGCTCGCCCCCGCGCTCGGGATCGAGGACGTGCTCCTGCCCGGCGCACGCATCTGCTTCACGGGGACCGTCGAGAGCGAGCTCCATGGCACCGTCGATCGCGACCGGATGGAGACGCTGGCCGCCTCCCGAGGACTCGTGCCGGTCGCGTCGGTGACCAAGACGAGGACCGATGTTCTGGTCGTCGCGCAGCGGGGTTCGCAGTCCGGGAAGGCGAAGAAGGCGGCGGAGTGGGGGAAGCCGGTGATCGCGGCGGAGGACTTCCTGGGGTGGGTCGGAAGACCGTGAGACCGAGTTCCCGCCTTGGGAGCCCGCATCGCCCGTTCGTCAGTCGCACCTCCTACGCTGATCCTGAATCCGCACAGAACCTGCCGCATGCAATCAGGGAGGAGATGCCATGGCCGCCGTCACCCGAGCTCTCGAGAACCGCAGCCTTTTCGAAGACGGCAGTGTCCTGGCACTGTTGCGCACCGACAACGCGCCGTACGTCCTAGGGCTTCTGGCCGAGCACCTGGGCGCCGACACCCGCACCCGCACCGCCGCGGACCTCTACGACCTCCTCGGCGGGGATCTCGACGAACTACGGCTCCTCGGGGTCGCCGACCTGCCCCGCAGCGCACAGCAGTACTGCGCGACCTGGGTGAAGCAGGGCTACCTGTCCCGGCGGGCCGCGCGCGAGGAGCGCACCGAGGAGTTCTCCCTGACCGAGCACGCCTTCGCAGCGCTGCGGATCCTCGACCAGGTGAACGCACCGCAGGCGACGGTGACCCGCTCCCGGCTCACCCTGCTGACCGAACGCCTGCGCACACTCGCCCGGGAGACGGATCGGGACTCCGCGCGGCGCATCGACGCGCTGCGCGCCGAGCAGGAGAGGCTCGACGCGCAGATCAGCGCGGTGCTCGAGCTGGGTGCCGAGCCGATGCCCGTCGCGCAGGCGCTCGAGATGATCGAGGAGCTGTACGAGCTGGCCCTCGACGTCCCGTCAGATTTCGTGCGCGTGCGCGGGGAGCTGGAGCGTCTGCACCGGCGTCTGCGACTCGACCTGGTCGAGCACGATGGTTCGCAGGGCGAGATCCTCGAACAGCTCTTCCTGGGGGTCGATGCGATCGAGGGCTCCGAGGCCGGGCAGTCCTTCGCGGCCTTCCACGCGCTGCTCATCGATCCGGTGCAGGAGGCGCGCTTCCACGAGGCGGTCGACGCGCTCGCGACCCGCGATGTCGCGGCGCGTTTCGGTCGCGATCGCATCGCGTACCTCCAGGGCTATCTCACGCGACTCCAGACGGAGTCCCACCAGGTGCGCCACGCCATGATCGACCTCTCTCGGTCCCTGCGTGAGTTCGTGCGCTCACGACAGTTCGAGGAGTTCCGGGCCCTGGCGGACAGGTTGCGGCGACCGCAGCGGCTCGCGCTGACCATCGCGCCGCACGTCCGCCCCCTCACCAAGCTCGACGTCGAGCTGACACCGTCGGGTCTGATACCGCATTCGGTGGGCCAGCTGCGCCTGTACTCGCCCTCGCTCAGCACCGCGGACGACGCTCTCGGTCTCGCGGAACCGGCGCCGCTCGACCTGGACGCCCTGCGGGCTACGATCCGCGAATCCGAGATCGACATGGCCGAGCTCGCGGACGCCGTCGACGATGCGTTTGGTCGCCACGGCACTGTCACGGTCGCCGACGTCCTCGCCGATCACGCCGCCACGCAGGGCCTCGCCTCGGTGATCGGCCTCCTCGTGCTCGCGCAACGACACGGCGAACCGGTGGTCGGCGACGACGGCGGCACGAGAACGGAAGCCATCTCCTGGACCACCGGAGGCGCCTCGCCCCACGCTCGCCGTGCGCAGATCACCGCCTATCGCTTCACCCGTGCCGTCGGGAGGGACACCCATGGATGACCTCGAACTCCGAGAGACGGCCTTCGAGGCCGATGATGTCGCCTCTCCGTCCTACGACCGGATCCAGCTGTGGCCCGGGGACCCGGGGACGCTGGATCTCGACGTGCGCCGAACTCTTGTGGCCCTGTTGCGCGGCCCGTACCTCTCCCAGCACCACGCCCCCGACCTCTGGTCCGTCCTGCTCGCCCACGAGCACGAAATCCGCAGCCGTCTGGGAGACCTGCTGCTCGAGCTCACCCTCGACGCCAATACCGAGGTCGCATTCACCCGCAACCTCACACCGGACCCGGAATTCGAGCGGCCGATCCCCACCGTCCTCCGAGGCGTGACGCTCACGTTCATCGACTCCGCGCTGCTGCTGCACCTGCGCCAGCTCCTGCTCCAGGGGGCGGCACGCCAAGAACGCATCGTCGTGGGACGAGACGCCTTGGAGGCACACATGCGCTCCTACGCCGTCTCGAGCGGGAACGACGCGGCCCAGTTCACCAAGCGGCTGCTCGCGAGCATCAACAAGATGGTCAATTGGTCGATCCTGCTGACGACCGACACCGACGAGCGTTGGGAGATCTCCACGGTCCTCGGACTCATCCTCACGGCCGAGGACATCGGAGGCATCGAGGCCGAGTACGCACGACTGCGCGATCAGCCCGGGGCCCAGGCCGCGGAAGAGGATGCTCCATCGGAGGAGAAGGCATGACCCCACATCCGCTCGACCTCGACACTGCCCAGCGGGTCCCGCGTACCGACCCCATAGAACCCACAGCACTCGGGACGGTCGACCGCACCTCCGACGACCCCGGATCACCCTGGGTGGAGCCACCCCCGACCCATCCCGGTCAGATGCGACTGGCCCGGATCCAGGTGCACAACTGGGGAACCTTCGACGGAGGCCACGACCTGCCGGTCCCCCGGGACGGCCTGCTGCTCACCGGGGAATCCGGCTCCGGGAAGTCCTCGATCCTCGACGCGATCAGCGCGGTGCTGATGAAGCCGGGCGAGACCCGGTTCAACGCCGCCGCGCAGGACGGACCCGCCGGCGACCGCGACCGCACCCCCATGACCTACGTGCGCGGCGCGTACCGTAAGCACACCGACGACGAGACCGGGGAGGTTCGACCCGGGTATCTGCGTCCGGCCGCAACCGTGTCCGGGATAGCCCTCACCTTCGGGGACGGCCTGGGAACGCGGGTGACCGCGATCCGCGTCTCCCACGTCGCCGGGGCCTCGACCTCGGCTGCGGACCTGCGCACGGCCTACCTCCTGTTCGACCGGGACATCGCCCTGGCCGACGTGCTGAAGCTGTGCCTGAAAGGCATCGATCGCCGACGCCTCAAGCGTGCACTGGACCCGCAGGTCGCCGAGGACACCTACACGAAGTTCGGGGTGCGCCTGCGCCGCGACACCGGGATGGGGAGCGAGGCAGCCCAGCGCCTGCTCCATCGCACCCAGTCCGCGAAGTCCCTCACCTCACTCGACGCCCTGCTGCGGGACTTCATGCTCGATGTCCCTCCCACGTTTGCTCTCGCCGATCAGGCGGTCGAGCACTTCCGGGCGCTGCAGGATGCGCACGCGACTGTCGTCGATGCGCGCGAGCAGGTGGAGACTCTCCGGCCGCAGCGCGAGATCTGGCGCGTCCACCTCACAGCCAGCGCTCAGCGGGACCAGGCCGTGCAGCTCAAGGACTCAATCGACACGTTCCGCTACACACTCCTCGCCGACCTCGCGGAGCAGGATCTCGAAAGGATGCAGGTCGAGGCAGAGGCTGCCCGCCACATGGCAGAGCGCGCCGAACGCGCCGAGGCGGAAGCGATGGACGCCCAGCAGGAGAGCGCCCGCGCTCTCCACACCCAGGGCGGCGCTGACCTCCACCTCCTCGACCGCGACCGCCGCGAGGCCGAGGAACGGATCGAGCGGATCGAACGCGAGCGTTCCAGGATCCGTCCCGTGCTGGAGCGCCTCGATGCGCCCATGCCTGTGAACGCCGGCGAGCTCGCTGCCGCGCACGTGCTCGCCCGCCGAGAGCAGGAGGGCATCGCCCAGGCGAAGGAGGACCAGTTCACGGCCTCCGGGCCCACGCACGCGGCGTACCTCGCCGCTCGTGACCGCATCGCCGCGCTCGAGGCGGAGATCCGCTCCCTGAGCACGCGCCGCTCCAACCTCCCCGCGGGGCTCATCGAGGTGCGCGATCAGCTGGCCACGGCCAGCGGGGAACCACCCGCCTCGCTGCCCTTCGCCGGCGAGCTGATGGACGTGCGGGACCCCGCGTGGCAAGGGGCCGCCGAACGGCTGCTGCACGGACTCGCGATCAGCATCCTCGTCCCGGACCGGCTCTACGGCGTCGTCTCGCGCGCGGTCGAATCGCGCCACTGGGGCACACGAGTCTCCTACGAGCGGGTACGTCGGATCGACGACCTCAACGAGGGCCCGAACGCACGCTCCGAGCACACCGTGTCCTCCGTGCTCCAGCTCGCGGAATCGCCCCTGCGTCCGTGGCTGCGCCGTCGGCTCGCGCAGTCCTTCCCCCATGTCCTGGTCGACGACGCCACGGACCTGGCGCGCCACGAGCGCGCCCTCACCCGGGAAGGGCAGATCAAGAATCGTGACAGTCACATCAAGGACGACCGGTTCCGGATCGGGGACCGCAGTCGGTGGGTGATCGGCACGGACAACGCACCGCTCGTCGAGTGGACCCGCGTGCAGATCCAGCGCGCGCGGGCAGATGCCCAGACACATGAGCGGGCGCTCGCGGCCGTGAAGAAGCAGCAGCAGGAGCTCGAGGAGCGATCGCGAGACCTCGAGGCCCTCCTCGATACGGCGTGGGGTGCCCTCGATCTCGAGTCCCCGCGGGGCGAGCTGCAGTCGATCCAAGAGCGCACGGAACGTCTGCTGGCCAATGCGGATCTCGCCCAAAGACGAGCACACCACGATGCCGCGACCGCCTCGGTGCACGCAGCACGGTCCGAGCGCGAGCGCACCCGGGACGCGTATCGCGATGCCGCATCGGCGTCGGCCACTGTCGAGACCGACCTCGCAGAAGCGCGGCAGCAACTGGCCTCACGCGCCCGCGACGGCCGCGAACCTCTGCCCGCGACGCATCGCTCCGCCCTGGAAGCACGTATGCGGGGTCAGCGTCGCGTCACGCGGGCGAATCTGCCCGACGCGATCCTGTCGCTCGGCAACGACCTGAACACCGAGTTCAACGAGGCCGAGCGCACCATCCGCACCAGCGAGGCCGATCTCGCGTCCGCCCGCGCCCAGTATCTGGCGCGCTGGCGGGAGCGCTCCGTAAACCTGGTGGACGCGATCGACGCCACGGAGGACTTCCTGACGATCCTCTCGCGCCTGGAAGCGGACCGCCTTCCCGAGTTCGAGAACCGGTTCCGTGAGCTGCTGCGCACCCAGTCGCAGAACAACATGGGTCAGCTGCGGGCGGTCATCGGCCAGGCGATCCGAAACGTGCACCGCAGGCTGCTCCCGGTCAACGACTCGCTCCGCGCCACCTGGTTCGACACCGAGCGACGCACACGGCTGCGTCTGAAGGAGCAGCAACGTCACAGCGGCGAGGTGAAGGACTTTCTCGGGGAGCTGCTCGCAATCACCCAGGGCGCTTTCGGACAGACCGAGGAGACCATCACCGACGCCGAGGCGCGCTTCGCCCGTATGGACGCGCTGCTCCGCCGTCTCGGTTCCACGGAGCCCGCCGACCTGAGCTGGCGGCGGCGTGTGCTGGACACCCGCCTGCACGTGGAGTTCGTCGCGGAGGAGGTGGACGCCGCCGGTGAGGTCCTGGACATCTACCGCGGCTCCGACGGTCGGTCGGGCGGGCAGCGGCAACGTCTGGTCACGTTCTGCCTGGCGGCGGCCCTGCGCTACCAGCTCACCGATGCCGCCGAGGGTGTCCCGCCGTACGGGCTCGTGGTCCTCGACGAGGCGTTCGACAAGACCGACATTCATTTCACCCGCGCCGGCCTCGAGGTCTTTCGCTCCTTCGGGTTCCAGCTGCTGCTGGCGACACCACTGAAGATGCTCCAGACGATCGAGGAGTACGTGGGTGGCGCCGCCGTCGTCTCGAAGTCCGCGGGCAACACGTCCACCGTCGCGGCGGCGACCTTCATCGCCGAAGCCGACGCCGGGGGCGGCCAGACCGGGACGACGCGATGAGAGATCCGCGCGAGGTCCGGGAGCTGCTGGGCACACGGACCGAGCGATCTCTGGCAACTTGGCTCGCCGCGCCGGACGAAGCAACCGTCTCCTGTCCCTTGCAACCGCCGACGGCGGCGCAGGCCCTTGCGGAACCGTCGACCGTCTCTGCCTGGATCGACGCATGGCGTCAGGCTCCGCCACCGCTGTCGGAACACGTCCAGTGGGAGGAGCGCCGATGGGCGCACCTCGGTACCCAGCGGATCCCAGTGCGATGGTCGGCGACCGGCGCGGATGCCCTGGTCGCAGGTGCCGGGAACTCGACGTCACAGGCCTGGCGTGTGCTCCTTTCCCGCGTCGAGCGGGCGACGGAGCTCCTGGATGGATCCAGCCTCGTCGAGCGGGGCACGCCGACAGTGGCAGACCAGCCTGTCGCCCTGCGATCCGCGATCGCCGTGGCGGTCGCCTCTCTGCGGACGCGGTGGGTGGAGATGCCCGAGGTCGACGCGGAGCTCGCGATGCAGGCCGCGAGCTGGTTCCTCGCACATTCCAGGTCGGGCCTCCGCATCCGTCAGGTTCCCCTGCCCGGGATACACACGAAGTGGTTGCAGGCGCACCGCGCCGTGGTCGAACGCCTCGTGGCGGCCGCACGTGCCGACGGCTCTCGCGAGCTCGGGCTCGCACCCGCCCCGGACTTCCACGACGTGCTGGTCCTGGACCCTGTCTTGAGGGGCGCACCATCCGGTGACGGTGGGGCGTTACCCGGGCCGGCGTTCCCCCGTGCATCGCGGATCGACCGGCGTGATCTTGGGAGCCTCGGGCTGGTTCCTGAGGTAGTGATCGTGTGCGAGAACGCGGAGACCGTGCAGGTCCTGCCCGACATCCCTGGTGCGGTCGCGCTCAGCGGAGCCGGCATGAACGTGCCCGGACTCCTGGAGGTGCCGTGGGTGCAGAGTGCGCCGGTGCTCTACTGGGGTGACCTCGATGCCGACGGCTTCCGGATCCTCGCGCGCGCCCGGCACCATCACCTTCGGGTGCGCAGCGTGCTCATGGACCGTGCGACGTTCGAAGAGCACAGTGCGCTGGCAGTCACAGGCGGGTCTCGTGCGCTCGTCGAGCTCGGGCAACTCACCGATGCCGAGCGAGCCCTGCACGACGAACTTAGCGTCTCGGGGGACAGACTCGAGCAGGAGAGGATCGAGTTGGGGTATGCGGAGCGAGTGCTTCGGGAGCAAGCGGCTCATACGCAGTCGGGAGGATGGGTCGGCGGGGATTCTAGGTGATCGCCGGGATCTGCTGCAGGGTCGAGCCGCATGCTCGCCGGCCGGAGCTCGGCGCTCATGCGGACGATCTGCCCGATGCCGAACTGGCGACCCGGCAGGATCTGGCGCAAGCCGGACGCCCGCGGTGTTCGATCGCGCCACCGCGTCTTTCGTCAGTCTGACATCGACGAGGCGTTCGAGGCTATCTCGATCCCCGGCACCACGAACCGCCCCCACGTGCATATCCGGTGTTCCCCGCCCGCGGTATGGCTAACGGGCTCGCGCTGGCGCGGGCGCTGCAACAATCGTCCTAACGGGCGCTGACCGATGCGTACCCGTACGTCGCACCGAGGACGAGGTGAGTCCGCTGCTCCTGACCCCCTTCGGACACGGCGAAGCGATGGCGGTCCGGTGGAGCACCCACGGGATCGTCACCAGGAGACGGGTTGCCCCCCCCCGGGAATCCCGAAGTTGTCGTCCATATACCTGATGGGCATCCACGGATCGTTGCGGAGGCGCAGGGGCTCGACCGGGAAGCGTTGCGGGTCATGACGTTGCGGTCACCCGGGCAGCGATCCGGGAATGGGCCACGGCCGTCACAAAGAGTGGCGCTTTGACCACGGTCGCACGGGACGAACACGTTCCGCTACCCCTATGGTTGGCCCAGTTCCCCGTCGGACGACTTCACGGGTTGAATTCGATGTCCGCCCAGCTCCCACCTCTCCGTCTAAGCCGAAAT
>NZ_JBQSXW010000032.1:0-10172 GCF_052378625.1 Brachybacterium sp. AOP25-B2-12
CGCTGAGCGCGGTGCGAGGTCCCCGGGCCTACTGGCCCGGGGACCTCGCGCGTGCCGGGGTGCCTCCGGTGACGCCCTTACAGTCACCCCATGGATACGGACGCCGTCCTCGAGTTTCTGGGCCCACTGCTGCCCTATGCCGTGACGATCGGGGTTGCGGTCTTCGCCAGCTGGCTCACCTCACGATTCGCACTCAACCGAGCTCGCGTTGAACGGCTGTCTACGCTTCGGCTTTCCGCTTACAAAGATCTCGTACAGGCCGCTAACGTGTTCCGTGAAAACATGACTCGTCTCGCTTCCTCGGTCAGTGAGACGCGGCGGAAACGGGCGCTTGAAAACTTCCCCACCGTTGAGCAGTCTTACGACGTGGCGTTGAGTGTGTTTCTGGCGGTCGCACCTGCTCCCGTGGTGACCGAAACAAGCGCCCTCGTTAGTGACATCAACCGTCTTAGCCATGAGGCACGCAGCGAGCTCGCACGCACTTCCGCTGGATATGCGGAAAAGCCAAAGACCGCTCAATACATTGCCGCTCTGACGCGACTTACGAACTACCTAGCACGAGAGATGCGCGTAGAGGCACACAAGTAGCAGCCTGCCCGAGTTACGCCCGCCACCGCGCTCACAGCCATCTCCGACGCGCTGTGCGCCCCGCTGACGCGCTCTCAGGGCATCGGTGCCCCCATGTGCCACTAGGCATCCGAACGGCTCTCAGGGAGGCTCTGGGGGCTTCTGAGGCACATCATCGTCTGTGCCGCCGTTGATCCCGGGACCGCTACGCGCCCCAGACGGGACCCAGCCGGCCCCACGCACCCGCGACCGGAACCCCACACCACGGACACCGGCCACGCCCTCCCCCGAGGGCAAGGGCCGCAGGCCCGCGGCAGCACGAGACCCCACCCTGCGACCACCTGCCCGCCGATGGGCACGCGATCGCCCGTGCGCCATCCGCGCGCCACGCGCGCCTATTGAGCTACTGGAGTACTGAATAGTCGAACTCATCGTCCCATGGGGTCAGACATTGAAGTGCGTAGCTACCGGAAGTCTGTAGCACTGTGGATAAGTACAGATCTGAGGGTACTTATGCGCAGATCTGAGGGTACTTATGCGCAAACGTGAGGGTACTTATGCGCAGATCTGAGGGTACTTATGCGCAGCCCCCAAGGGCGTGAGGGTACTTATGCGCAGCCTGACCTGCGCAAACAGTTTTTGCCCCCTCGGACGTCCCTCGCGCTGAGGGTACTTATGCGCAGCCCAGTCGTCGCGAGACTATGACCAGCACAAATGCGCCCCTCGACGGCTGTGGACAACCGTCGAGGGGCGCATCAAGCTCGCCGCGCGGCGTCAGTCGAGCTGCTGCCCCTTGGCCTTGTACCGGCGTGGGATCGAGGGCTCCCCGGGGGGCAGCACCAGGCCCTCGCCCGTGGGCAGGAGACCGGCACCAGGCCACGCCCGGTTCACCTCACCGACCGCCTTCCGGACGTCCTTGCGGAAGTCGGCCCGTGCCCTGGCCGTGTCCGGCGTGTCCGGGCCGAACTGCGCCTGGACCTGGGACCACGGAAGCGTGTACGACCGTGACGTCAGCGAGAACTTGCGGGCGGTGGCCCACATGTAGATATCAATCGCCCGGGGCTTGCTCAGGCGCTTGAGGACATTGAGGTCCACCGGGATGGGGCGTTCCGTGATGTGCGCGTAGAACCGCGAGGACAGCTCGATATACGGTTCCATGAGCGTCAGCTGATCCTCATCGCGCGTAACCCAGAACTCGAGCGAATCCACCACCCCGAGATTCTTGATGGAACGCTTCGTGGACTCTGGTCCAAACAGGCGTTCCATTGTGATGGTCGTCGTCGTGATCCGGCCCAGCTGCTCGCGAAGCTGCCGGATCGAACCATTCTGACCCCCGGTCGATCGGGCGGCGATTCCCAGCTCAGCGAAAAACGTATTCATCGACGCGCTGAGCGGAATGCGCCGCGCCTCGGAATCCTTGAGGTGCTTTCGCTTATTGGCCTCAGTGATGATGTAGACCATCATCAGTCGCGGGTACTTGCCGTACGGCAGGCCGTAGGAGCTGCTGATCGTGACCTCGTAGGGGCCGCTCTGCCGCGTGACGATGTGTCGGTCCGAGCGCCGGTACGGGAAGATCCCCGTCAGCAGCAGCTCCGAGCTGAACCCGAGGTCCGGGTCGACGGTCGGCGGCAGCACCTCCCCGTCGAGCACGGGCGCGTCGGTAGGCCGTGGCGCTTCCAGGTTGAGGGTGGGGCTGGCATCATGGTGATCGCTGGTCGGTTCTACCGAGCCAGCTGGCGATGTCTCGTCCATGGGTATTTTCCTTGTTTCGTTCATGGGGTGGATGAGGCGGCTAGCTGGTGTGGAGCCACCCAATCGACATATGCCGACCAGCCGTGGCCCGGATCGTTGAAGCGATTCGGGCCACTTCTTTGCCTCGTGACGCAGGATACACGGTCCACGACACGCAGGAAAGTTGTTGGGTGTGCAACAACATCCGGTAAGCTCTGGGCAACCCGAGAACGCCCGGAGAGGAACCCGTGATGGTAGATCCCAGAAAGCAGCGTGGCAGTGCGCCGCGCGCCGAGAGGATGCGGCTCGCGGAGCAGTCGATGGACCAGCTGTCCGTCTCTGCCCGGCTGCGCATGGCGGAGCTGCGCGCACGCCGCGAGGAAGCGGAACGCCTGCTCAGGCGGGATCGCGAGGCGGAGCGGCAGCTCGTCTATGACCTGCGCGCCGAGGGTGTGACTGCCGGTCAGATCGCGGTGGGACTGGGGAGGTCCTACGACACGATCGCGTCCGTGTTCCGAGCCAACCCTGATGCCGGTGGCGATGACACGAAGGATCTCTAGAGGTTGTACTGACACCAACAAACGGATAGTCTACTGTACGTAGGAGACGCTGGTGGCGACGAAATCTAGGGAGTGGCGGCATGGCGACGATCGGTAGGCCGATGGTGTGGAAGGCCCCCCCGCCAGCGCACGTGTTCGTGGACTTCAAGGCGGGACGTGCGGTGCTGCGCGACGGGCGGGCGGTCCCGGTCCCGGCGGGAGGCCGGCGGAAGTATCCGAACCTCGCGGACCTGCTGGCATTCGCCCTGTCGGTCGACGCGACGCGGGTGATCCTCACTGGGGATCTGCCCCCGCTGCGGGAGGACCGCCCCCACTGGATGCTCGGGGACACGCCCGGATGGACGCATGAGCGTCACCAGCTGAGCCGAGAGCCCCGCGTGGGCCGGTACCGGCACGATGCGTCCGGCAAGCCGGTGGAGCTGCACTCCGCCGCGGAGTGGTTCGACTCGGTGCCGGTGACCGCAGAGCAGGCCCGCGAGGCGTGGGAGGTGCTGACGGCGGAGGTGGGGAAGGTCCAGGGCTGGGACCACCACGGGCGCGAGATCCACGGGTCGATGCTCTACACGCCCGCCTCAACGGCGCTGAACCTCTGGGGCATGCTGCTGCCCCAGAAGGTGCGGCAGCTGCCGACGCTGGACGCGGATATCGCGGAGGAACTGCACGCGACCAGCGGTCAGCACCGGATCGAGCACCTGACGACGACGGGCGGCGGCGCCGGGGAGAACGCGCACGAGGTGCGGCACTTCGACGCGGCCGCGACCCCGCGCCTGGACACGTTCGCCTACGTCGACGGCAGGTTCATGTACTCCGCGCTCGGGTGGGGCCTGGGCCTGGGAGCCAAGCGCCTGACCCGGGATGACTGCGCCTACTACCTGTGGGACCCCAAGCTGCGGTACACCCGCGCCCGCTACCTGGTGCGCGCGACCGTCCCCAAGGGCTGGGCGCACGTCGGCCTGCTGCCGATGCAGGGAGAGACGGTCGACGACGGCTGGCTGTACCCCAACCGCCCGGGCGTGACGTTCGAGACGTGGGCCGATGGTGCGGAGGTCATGATCGCGATGGACCAGGGCTGGTCGATCGAACCGATCGAGGGCGTCGAGTTCGAGGCCAAGGGCGACGTGCTGAACAAGTGGGCCGATCGCCTCGCCCAGATGCGGACCGCGGTCCAGGGTCGAGCGGACCTCGAGCCGATCGTGAAGCGCGCCGTGGCGGGCGCGCTGCGGGCCATGCTCATCCACGGCATCGGAACGTTCGCCAAGCGGTTCCGCGATGAGGACGTGACGGTCGACAGCCCCATGAGGATCCCCGGGGAGTACGCCCACACCGCCCGCCGGTTCGGGGACGCGTGGGTCTACACCCGGCCAGGGCGTGAGTTCACCGATCGCGAGCTGGGCTATTACCACCCGGAGCTCGCGGTCCAGATCTGGGGCCGTGCGCGGGCCCGGATGCTGTCCGCTCCTACAGGCCCGGGCTACCCCGGCAAGGGTGGACTGCTGGCTATGGACCCCGGGACGATCCTGGGCGTCCGGGGCGATGCCGTGTACTCATCGGTCGTCCCGCAGTGGGCACTGCCCACCAACGCGGGAGGCGGGGACGACGGCAAGAACGGACGACTGCGCGTCAAGGGCGTGCTGCACGGCGTGGCGACGCCGCTGGATGAGTCCGAGCGCAATGACCTGCGGATCAAGGCTGAGGCCCAGGGAGAGGACCTGTGATGAGTGACTACGGCAACTCCGCGGACGTGATCGGCTCCCTTATGGGGGATCTGGGGATGACGCAGAGCGAGATCGCACGGCACGTCGGCCGATCACCCGACTTGATCCGCCTGGTCAGGACCGGAAAGCGACCCGGGAACAACATCCGCGACGCCCTGATCACGCTGCGGACCTCGGGCACGATCACACCCGATCAGCTTCCCCCACGGCGACGACGCAAGGACGGGAAGATCGCCCGCGTGCGTGCGAAGGTCGGTACCGACTGGACCCCCTCTGAGCAGGGAGAACACCGCCCATCGGTCGTCCCGGTCGATCCAGCCCGCACTAAGGGATCGCCGCGGACCCGGCATCGGTTCAGTGAGCAGAGAACGGTGCTGCCCGGAGGGGTCCGGCGCTATGACGTCTCGACACCGAAAGGGGCCGGGGCCAAGGGGTGGGGTCGCGCCCGGGAGGCGCTGATGAAAGAGGTCCGGAGCATCGCCCGGTCACAAAGCCAGTGGAGGCGCATAGATCCCGCGACCGGGAAGCAGCGCGGCAAGAAAACTATTCGCATCACGGCGACCATGAGTGACGGGAAGCAGATCGAGGTGTACGAGAAGGGTGGATCGTATGCGTCCACGATTCTCAAAGGGTTGCACGCGCATGATGGTGATGCGCGATCGTGGATCAATGGCGAGATTCAGCGGCATAAAAAGCGGACCGAGTACGAGGAATGGCTCGCGCGGACACAGGTCGTCAATATCAGTCTCACGAGCTATGACTCGGTGGCCGGTAAAGAGGACGGGACGGAGACGCATATCCGCCTGTCGGGCATGGACACAAAGAATGAGGAAGGGAAGCGAACCCGCCGCCGCCCGTCGATCTTGGACAGAAAGACATCGAGGTAACCCCTTCCCCCTACGTCTAGCGTGCTGTACGGTAGACGTATGAGCACGCAGAGCTACCCGCCGCAGCGCATCGTCGTCGGCTACCTCAAGGGTGGGACCGGCAAGACCACGACCGCCGTCCTGATCGCGCTGGCCCTCGCAGCCGGCGGCGATTCGGTGGCGCTCCTGGACACCGACCAGGCCAATGAGACGGCCACCCTGTGGGCCCATGTCGCCGGGGACGAGTGGCCCGCGACCGTGACCGTCGAGCGGTGGCGCGACGGGTCCGCGGAGTCAGCTGCTGCTGCCGCCGCGCGCCTGGCCCGATCGCACCGGCATCTCGTGGTCGACACCGGCCCGGGGGGCCGCGCGATCCTCGCAGACGTCCTCACGGTCGGCCGCGATCTGATCTGCCCCGTGTTGGCCTCCCCCGCCGAGGTGATGAGCCTGCGCCCCACCCTCGAAGTCGCCGCCCACGCGGCCCAGGCCCACGACGTGCGCCTGCATGTGCTGCTGACGAAGATCCGCGCACGGTCGGTGCATCGCCGCGAGGCACGTGAGCACCTCGAGGACATGGGCCTGCCGGTCCTCGTGTCCGAGGTCGCTCTGCTGGACCGCTACCAGGACGCCCCGGGCACCGTCCCGGACGACGTCGGCGAGTACGCCGACGTGCTCACCGAAGTGATCGCACGAGAGGGCCAGGCATGAGCGCCAAGAAGCGCCAGAGGGCGCCGTGGGAGTCCCTGGTGGCCCCGCCGCCCGAGGACACGCCCGCCGAGAACCTGGGGCCGATGCTGCCGGACCTCGACACGGCGACGCCGGGGACTGGGCAAGGTGGCGATGAGCCGCCGCTGACCCCGCCCGCGGCCACCTTGCCCCCGCAGGTCAAGCCGCAATCCGGGTCCCCGCGGTCACGGTCGCTCTCGCAGTTCAACACGCGCCTGCCGGCGGACCTCATCGCGCGCATGACAGCGGAGGTCCGGGCGTATGAGGACCAGGGGTATCGCCGGACCCGGCAGGACATCGTGACCGACGCGCTGGTCGCGTACTACGCAGCACAGGACCAGGACGGAGACGAGACGCGATGACCGAGAGCCCAGATGAGGCCACGCAGACACCGGGACGGGTGGTCCGCAAGCAGCGCCCCCGCGATCCCGGGTTCGATGACCTGTGCACCCGGGTACGGGAGGCCACTGAGCAGGTCGAACGCGTCGACCGGGAGCGGCAGGACCGCATCCGTGAGCGCGACCAGCTGGTCGCGGAGATCTACGGCTGGGGCGTCTCCTACGAGACCGCCGGAGAGCTGGCAGGCCTGTCGAAGTCCGCAGCGGCGATCGCCGCGAGGACCTACCCCGAGTCCGTGGTGACGGGGCGCAGGGAGTGGAGGAAGGCCACCGAGACACTGAGGGAGCAGGCCGAGTGACATGGGGATCAATCACGAGGACCGGGGAGCGACCCGGGGGGAGTTTGAGGCCTGGACGGAGCGGGAGAGGCTGAGTCTCATGCACTCGCAAGCCCGGCAGAGCCTCAGCCTATCACGCGATGTCAAGGGTGAAGGTCAGCGCCGTGCCGGTGCTAGCGAGCGTGCTAGCAAGGTGGCTAGCAACCCTGCTAGCAACCCTGCTAGCAGCGCGCCGCGCGGCCTGGTGCTGACCGTCGACGAGCGCAGTGCGCCGGTGCGGGTGTCGGACCGGGACCCCCTGATCCGCCTGTTCGGTCCGGTGGAGGTCGTGGGGGCGCATGGCCCGGTGGAGCAGTCGAAGCGCGCCAGCCTGACGGAGATGCTCGCGTACATGCACCTGCGCCCCGGAGCCCGGGACACGGACTTCTGCGCGGATCTGTGGCCGGGGCGTCGGGTCGCGGCGAGCACTCGCCTGACGGCAGCGTCCAAGGCGCGGCGGTGGCTGGGGGTGGATCACCGCGAGGTGCATTACCTGCCCCGTGCGGATGGCATGACGGGCGGGTACACGCTGCGGGATGAGGTCCGCTCAGACTGGTCCTTGATCCGTCGTGTGGCCGCGTCCCGAAAGGACATGACTGTGCAGCAGCTCGCGGCCGCGCTCAAGCTCGTGCGGGGCAAGCCGTTCGAGGGCGTGCCGAGGGACCGCTACAGCTGGACCAGCGTCATCCACGAGCAGATGGTCCAGGACGTCGTGGACGTGGCCCACGAGCTCGCGGAGCGGGCGCTGGACGCGGGGGACACCGAGACCGCCCTGTGGGCCACGGAGCGGGGCCTGGTCGCAGACCCGATCCCGGAGCAGCTGTGGAGGGATCGCCTCATGGCAGCGCGGGGCGATGTGCAGCTGCACCGGCACCTCTCGCGCCTCATGCACGCGATCGCTCACAGCGAGGACTACACGCTCTCGACCGAGACCGAAAATCTCGCGCAGATCCGCTAGGGCAAGAAACCGGGCCTGGGATTCACCTGGGCCCCCGGGCACAATGAATGCCAGGAGGCACCGCTGATGATGAAGACCACCCGCAGGACCGCAGCCGTCGCCGCGCTCATGGTCGCCGCGCTGGCAGGCTGCACCGGCACGTCGACCCCGACGGAGACCACGACCGACGGCGCGAAGACAGCCACGGCCCCGGTAAGCGCACCACCGGCAGCACCTGAGACGCAATCGCCAGAGACACGTGTAACGGGGTACTTCGCGGCATTTGATGCGGCAGCAGCAAAGGGCTGGCCGGATACCGGCTATAACGCCGAGTACCTGACACCGGATCTGGCCGCGAAGGCAGACACGGATGATCAGGCCAATGCGGCCACCGGGGAGACCATCACCGGAGAGCGGCACCTCAGCGAGTGGACCGTGCTCGATGAGTCCGACACGAGCGCAGTTGTTGAGTTCTGCAACAACACCGCCGACAGGAAGGCGACGAAGGACGGCCAGCCTGTTGATGTGCGGGATGTGGCGACTGAAGCGGTTGGACGCTTCACTCTCACCCGTGCTGACACAACTCAGCCATATCTCATCAGCGAGATGGGCTATTACCCCGAGGGGACGACATGCGCGGATCACTTCGCTCAGTACGGCAGTTGAGCACTGCGGCCATCGTTGCCACAGTGGCCGTGTGCATCGCAGCTCCTGCCCTGGCCGCTGGAAATGCGTCTGACTCGTCGTCGGATGATCGGCGGACCTCCACGATCACGGTGGATGCGACGTCTCCGGGGTCCGGAAGTTCTCAGGTGACGCGCCGGAACGGGTCGGGGAAGTCGCCGTCGCGGTCGTCGACGTCGAGAGTCGACAACTACGACGGGGGATCGGCCTCGGTATCGGGTGCGAGCTCGCGGGGCTCTGGTGTCGCGCCGGGGCCGTCCTACAGCCCGTTCGACCTGGCCTTCGGTGTGGGCAGCACGGACGACGGTGGCACGGTGGGCTTCCTTTCGGGTCCTGGGGGGCGTCGAGCGGTCAACAGCGGCCCTGCGGCTCCCGCTGATCCTGCCCCGGCTCCGGCTCCTGCGGATCCTGCGGCACCGGCGCCGGTGATCGATGTGCAGGCGCTTGCGCAGACCGCGGTGTCTCAGCTGGGGATCGTGGCTCCGGAGATTGGGTCGACGCCGGACAACCCCGACGTGCTGGGCGCGGTGGGCCTGCCCGTGTGGTTCTGGGTCGACAACCCGGGTGCGACGACGACGGGTCCTCAGTCCACGTCCGCGACCGCTGGCCCTGTCACCGTCACGGCAGACGCGCAGTTCACGGGCTTGACGATCGAGACTGGCGACGGGGAGACGATCGAGTGCGACGGCCCCGGCACCGAGTACCCGGGGACGGGGATCGAGCCGTCCCCGGACTGCGGCCACGTCTACGAGAAGATGAGCGACAAGCAGCCCGGGCAGGTGTACACGGTCAACATCACCGCGCACTGGACCGTCGACTGGACGGCCACCACGGGCGAGGCCGGGACGCTCCCCGTGGACGTGACCACGAGCAAGCAGCTTCGCATCGGGTCCTATCAGACCGTCGTGACGGAGGTCCGCTGACGCATGGCGGGAATCGAAGAGGAGTCAGAGCAACCGCAGGCGCGCGATGTAGCGCCTGCGGTTCGTTCGGTTTCAGCAGAGCTACTGGTGCGGGCCCTCGATATGGTGGCCGAAGAGTTCGACAATGAATCCCCGGCGCTCTGGAATGTCAGCGAGCGGGCCGGTATCCCGCAAACAACTATTGACGAGGTGCACGTCATCGCGGAAGTGTTGCGATACGTCGACGGGAATGTCGATATGACGGTGTTCAGCGGCGATGTTGTGCCGCTTGTCCGCGCGGGATTGGCTGCGCTGGACGCCGAGGCCGGAGAGAGAGCCCTGAGATGACACGAGTGCTGACCCGAGATGAGCGGTGCCTGCTGGCGGCGGGCTTGGCTGAGGCGACCCAGGACATTGCGCTGGGAGGACCGGAGACGGCAGCGTGGCGTGCCTACAGCGGCCCGCATTGCCATGCTGACCGGGCTGAGGTGGTCCACGAGCTGTGGCGAGCGGGCGAGGCGCTGACACGCACCCCGGAGCCGACCGTGGACCTCATCCCGGCTGACCTGCGATCGCTGGTCGCGCGCGCCCTCGACGTCGAGGCGCGGGTGGCGGCGTCCGGCCTCGACATGACCCAGGCGCGCGCCGCGCCGTTGTTCGCTGAGTTGGCCGCTGCGGTCCGGGCGGTGCCTAGCGCCGCTGGCTCGCAGATCCTCGAGGCCAGATAGGGAGCGCGGTGAACGACTGAGGGGCCCCGGGACAACGGTCA
>NZ_JBQSXW010000033.1:0-9863 GCF_052378625.1 Brachybacterium sp. AOP25-B2-12
GGGCCGCGGCGACGTGCGCCTCGTCCGTCGGACCCCGCCGATACACTCGCCGCAGACGGTCGGTTCTGCGATGGGGGAGCGATGGACAGCAGGTCAGAGCGGATTTCGGAGGCCGCACGCTTGGTCGCGGTGCCCTACGGCGCCGCCGCCCTGGCCGCGCTCTCGCACCTCGTGGACACCCTCAAGGGGGCAGATCCCCTCGAGCCCGTCATGGTGCTCGTGCCGGACGCCCTCACCGGCACCGCGATCCGTCGTCATCTCGCCGAGCGCCGCCCCACCGGGGTGGCGGCCCTGGACGTCCTCACCCTCGCCGACCTCGCCGACCGCCTCGCCGGCCCCGTGCTCGGCGCCGCCGGGCGTCGGCCCGTGCCGCGCACCGTCGTGCTCGGCGCCGTCGCCGCCCACCTGCGTCGGGCACCCGGGCGCTTCGCCGCCGTCGCCCAGCACCCTGCGACGGCCGCGGCGCTCGCCCGGGCCGTCGAGGCCCTGGACCACCTGGGGGAGGCGGAGCGGGCGGCGGTCGAGGCGCTCCTGGAGCCCGGGGCTCTCGGGGGAGCGGGCCGCTCCGCCGGGGTCCTGCCGGATGTCCTGACCACGGCCGATGCCGTCCGGGCGGAGCTGGGCCCGTCCTGGGCGACCTCCTCGGACACGCTGCGCGCCGCGGCCTCCGTTCTGGACCGGGTCGCCATCGGTGACGGGTCTGCGGCGCTGCTCGGCGCCCGGCACGTCGTCCTGTACCTCCCTCGCCCGCTGAATTCTCCGCAGTCGCGCCTCGTGGCCTCCCTCGACTCCGTCGCCGACGTCCACGTCGTGCTCGGACTCACCGGGTCACCGCGGGCGGACGGACCCGTCCTCGTTGGCGTGCGCTCGGCCCTGGCGGACCTCCCGCCGCGGATCGAGGAGCCGGATCCCGCGCTCGCCCGGCGAGTCCGCCATGCCTCGGATCCCGAGGCCGAGGTTGCCGCCACCGTCCGCGACGTCGCGCAGGAGCTCCGATCCACCCCCGGGCATCGCATCGCCGTCCTGTACTCGACGGCCCGGCCCTACGCGCGGATCCTCCATGAGCAGCTCGCCGCCGCGGGGATCGCGGTGAGCGGGCCGGGCAGCAGGCCCGTCGCGGAGCTCGCGGCAGGGCGCCTCCTGCTCGGCGCCCTCCGGCTCGTCGACCAGGACCTCCCGCGCCGCGCGGTGTTCGAGGTGCTCGGGGGCCTGCCGCTCGCGGACCTCTCCGGCACCCGCGCGCCCGTCCCCGCCTGGGAGCAGGTCTCCCGGGACGCCGGGGTGGTCCGCGGGGAGGACTGGACCGTCCGCCTCGCGGCCCACGCCCAGGCGCTCGCCGCCGCCGGCGGGGAGCGCGCCGCGAAGGGCCGCCGGCGCGCCGAGGACCTCGCGGCGGTGATCGCGTTCCTGCACGGCCGGGTCGAACGGGCCGGGCGTGCGGCCACCTGGTCGGAGTCCGCTGCCTCGCTCCGCGACCTGCTGGAGACCCTGCTGCCGCCGGAGAACCTCGGGCCTCCCGGGGACCCGGCCACCCGTGCCGAGCAGTCCGCCCACGCGACCGCCCTGGCCGCCGTCGACGAGCTCGCGGTGCTCGACGCCCTGGGTGGCCGCCCGGATCCCGGTGCCGTCACCGAGGCCCTGACCACGGCCCTCACGGCCCGCGCACCACGCCTCGGTCGCTTCGGTGAGGGCGTGCACGTGGGCCCTCTCGGCTCGGCGACCGGGTTCGCCCCCGAGCACGTCCACGTGCTCGGCGCCTCCGAGGACCTCCTGCCAGGAGGCACCTCCGAGGACGCCCTGCTGCCCGACGCCGTCCGCGCCGTCACCGACGGGGCCCTGCCCACCGTCGCCGAGCGCACCGCCCGCACCGAGCGCGAGTTCCTGGCCGCCCTGCAGCTCGCGCCCCACGTCACCGTCAGCTACGCCCGGGGAGACCTCCGCTCCGCCACCTCCCGTCTGCCCAGCCGCTGGCTGCTGCCCTCGCTGAGGGCGCTCGCCGAGGACGCGACGCTGGCCGCCACCGATCACCTGCTTGTCGCCGCCGTCGACCACGAGCGGTCCTTCGCGGCGACCCTGGCCACCACCGACCCCGCGGCCGCGACCGCCTGGCGGCTACGTGCCCTGCTCGCAGGTCAGGCGCTCGGCGATCCGGTGCTCGACCGCGCCCGGAGGTCGCTCGCGGCACGCCGCGGGCGCCGCCCCACCGCCTTCGATGGCGTGATCGGGCCCCGCGCCGGCCTCAGCCCCTTCGAGGCCGACCGCCCGCTGTCCGCGACCGCTCTGGAGACCTACGCGTCCTGCCCCCACGCCTACTTCCTGCGCTACGTGCTGGGCGTCGGCGAGATCGAGGACCCCGACGACATCGAGACCATCAGTCCGCTGCACCGCGGGTCCTTTCTCCACGAGTGCTTCGACGAGCTGGTCAGCGGCCTCGAGTCCGCAGGGGAGCTGCCCGGGACCGGCGAGCCGTGGACGCAGGAGCACCACCGCCGACTGCGGGGGATCGCCGAGGTCCGGGCCCGCGACTACGTCGCGCGGGGGCTCACCGGGCCGGCCCGGCTGTGGGCCCGCACCCTGGCCGACCTGCAGGACCAGCTCGGCGCCATGCTCGACCAGGACTCCACCTGGCGGGCCGCCGAGGGCCTGGCGGTGCTGACCAGCGAGGCACGCTTCGGCTTCGACGAGGATCCCCTCGCCCCTCCCGTCTACGTCCGCGTCGAGGGCGGCGTGCTGCGTCTGCGCGGAGCGGCGGACCTCGTCGACCACGCCGCCGACGGATCCCTCGTCGTCACCGACCTCAAGACCGGCAGCTCTGCCGGCTTCCAGGACATCGGCGAGGAGGATCCGGTCGCCGGAGGCACCAAGCTCCAGCTGCCCACCTACGCGCGCGCCGTCCGGGCCCGCTACGGCGATGAGGACACCCCCGTCCGTGCCCGCTACTGGTTCCCGCGCGGCGACGGCGAGGAGATCGACCTGCCCCTGACCGAGGCGGTCGACGCGCAGTATCGCGCGGCGCTGTCGACGCTGGCCCACGGCATCGCCCAGGGCGTCTTCCCCCGCAGACCGCCCACCGAGGACGACCGGTCCTGGGTGCAGTGCATCGCCTGCAACCCCGACGGCGCGGGGTACTCCACGGACCGGGACCGCTGGGCACAGCTCCGCGAGACCCCCGAGGTGCGGGACCTCGCGGCGCTCATCGACCCCGAGGCCGCCCCCGCCTCACCCACCGCGGCAGGAGACCCCCGATGAGCACCACCACCACGCCCGCCCCGCAGGCGCCCGCCCTGCGCGACCTCGCCGCCCGCGAGGCGATCAGCGCGGACACCGCCCGGACGCTCTTCGTCGCCGCCGGGGCCGGGTCCGGCAAGACCACCGCCCTCGTGCGGCGCATCCTGACCCTGATCCTCGTCGACGGCTTCGCCATCGAGCAGATCGCCGCCGTGACCTTCACCGAGCGTGCGGCCGCGGATCTCCGCGACCGGGTCCGCCTCGACCTCGAGGCCGTGGTCCGGGAGGGCGGGGACGCCCGGCGCCTGGACCGGGCCCGAGCCGCCCTGGACGCCCTGGACCTCGCCGCGATCGGGACCCTCCACTCCTTCGCGCAGCGGATCCTGACCCGCCACGCCATCGAGGCAGGCATCCCGCCGGCCGTGCGGGTGCTGGACGCGCTCGGCGCCTCCGTCGCCGGGCAGCAGCAGTGGTCCCTCCTGTGGTCGCGGCTCGTCGCGGACGAGCAGGTCTCCGAGGCCCTCGACCTCGCCCTGGACCTGGGGATCACCTCGCGGCACCTGCGGGAGATCGCCGCGCGCCTGGACGCCCACCCGGACCTCGTCGCCGAGCACATCCGCGAGGTCCCTGACGCCCCGATGCCCGTCGCCGAGGTGAGCACGTTCCTCCGGCGTGCCCACGAGCTCACCGGTGACCTCCCCGAGTGCCTCGACGGCACCGACCGGTACGCCCTGCACCTCGAGGCCCTCGCGACCTGGGTCGCCGATGCGCCGACCGGGGAGGACGCCCAGGCGATCCGTCCCGTGCTCGCCTGGCTGTCGGCGGCACCCAAGGTCGCCCGCAACGCCGGTGCCAAGGCGCGCTGGCCCCGCGGCTTCGACCTCGCCGGGACCCGGGAACGGGCCGTGGAGCTGCACGAGGACGCCGTCGCGGCGCGGCTGGACGTGCTGGACGCCGTGCTGCGTCGGCTCACCGCGTGGCTGGGTCGCGCCATGCTCGAGGCCGCCGCGGCACGACGCGCCGACGGGGAGCTGACCTTCTCGGACCTCCTGGTCCTGGCCCGGAACCTGCTGCGGGACCGCCCCGAGGTGCGCGCCGAGCTGCAGGCCCGCTATCCCCGGATCCTGCTGGACGAGTTCCAGGACACCGACCCCCTGCAGATCGAGATCGCCGCCCGGATCGCCGGGGGCGCCGCCGCCGGGCAGGAGCGCTGGCAGGACGTCGAGATCCCGCCGGGCTCCCTGTTCGTCGTCGGGGATCCCAAGCAGTCGATCTACCGCTTCCGCCGCGCCGACATCTCCCTCTACCTCGAGGCGCAGCGGGTCCTGGGCGGCCACACCTCGCTGACCACCAACTTCCGCAGCCTCACCCCTGTCATCGACTGGGTCAACGCCGTCTTCGGCTCCCTCATCGAGGCCGAGGACCACGTCCAGCCGCCGTACGAGGACCTCTCCCCGCACCGCGACCAGCGGGTCGTCGGCCCTGAGGTCGCCGTCCTGGGCGAGGAGGCCCATGAGGGCGAGGACGGCAAGAGGGCCACGGCCACCCAGGTCCGTGCCGCCGAGGCCCGTGACGTCGCCGCCACGATCCTCACCACCCTCGACGAGGCATGGACCATCGCCGAGCGCACCCCGCAGGGTGAGCGGACGCGTCCCCTGCGCCTGGGCGACATCACCCTGCTCGTCCCCACCCGCACCTCGCTGGGCACGATCGAGGACGCCCTCGACGCCGCCGGCATCGCCTACCGCACCGAGGCCACCTCGCTGGTCCACGCCGCCCCGGAGGTCCGTGCCCTGCTGACCACCGCCCGGGCGGTCGCGGACCCGTCCGACCGCCTCGCGCTGGTCACGGCACTGCGATCGCCGCTGTTCGGCATCGACGACGGCGAGCTGTACGAGCACCGCCGCGCGGGCAGGACCCTGGACCTCCGGGCACCCCTGGTGGACGCGGCGGAACGCGGTCCCGTCGACCACGCCCTCGCAGCGCTCCGCGCCCTCGCCGATGAGCTGCCCCGGCGCTCCCC
This sequence comes from Brachybacterium sp. AOP25-B2-12, assembly GCF_052378625.1. NCBI lineage: Bacteria > Bacillati > Actinomycetota > Actinomycetes > Micrococcales > Dermabacteraceae > Brachybacterium > Brachybacterium sp. AOP25-B2-12. The sequence continues at coordinate 5,252 of NZ_JBQSXW010000033.1, forward strand.
GAGCGAGCTGCTCGGCATGATCGCCGAGCGTCGACGGTCCTTCGAGATCGCCGCCGAGAACGGTCCTCGCGCCCGCGACGCCTGGCGCAGGATCCGGTACGTGATCGAGCAGGCCCGCGCCTGGACCGAGACCGAGCACGGCAGCCTCCGCGGCTACCTGGACTGGGTGCGCGCCCAGTCCGACGGCGGCGCCGAGCAGGCCGCCGAGTCCGTGCTGCCCGAGACCGACACCGACGGCATCCGCATCACCACCATCCACGCCTCCAAGGGCCTGGACTTCCCCATGGTGATCCTCGCTGGGCTCGGCTCCTCGGGCGGGCGCCGCGGCGGCGTCGACGTCCGCTGGGGGGAGGAGGGCTTCGAGGTCTCCGTGACCGCCGCCCTCGCGACCCGCGGCGCCGCGGAGGCCGTCGAGCGCGAGAAGGTCATGGCCGACGCCGAACGGATGCGGCTGCTCTACGTCGCCGCCACCCGCGCCCGCGACCACCTGGTCGTCTCGCTGCACCGCCCGCTGCTCGGCGCCTCCTCCCACAGCGCGCCCTCCAGCGCCGAGGCGATCCACCGCGCGGGCGGGGCCGAGCACGGTGCGGTGCCCCTGACACCTCTCGACGGCGCGCCGCGGTCGCTGCCCGGTGCCGTGACCGGTCGGGTCGCGCCGCCTGTGCCGTGGGAGGACTGGGCCGAGCGCGCCGCCATCGTCCGCCGGAACGCCCAGCGGGTGTGGTCCAGCAGCGCCTCCACGCTCGAGGGGTCAGACGTCGTGGACGAGTGCTCCGTGCATCTCGAGGATCGCCGCGGTGGGGGTCCCGATCTCGACGCCGTACGACGGGACCGACCCCGCTTCGTCGGTTCCGATGCCGCACTCGCACGCCTCCAGGACCCGCGCATCGATGGCCCTGACGCGGGGACCGTGGTCGCCGAGGAGGGCGTCGATGAAGCGCCGTCCTCTCTGACCGCGCATCTCGCGCCCGGCACGCCCGGCCGCGGCGCGGCCATCGGCGACGCGGTGCACGCCGCCCTGCACTTGGTGCCCCTGGACCCCGGGGTCGATGTCGCCGGTGCGGTGCGGGCCCAGTGCGAGAGGCTCGGCATCCCGGATCTCGCCGGCCACGTCGCGGCGCTCGTCCGCAGCGCGCTGGCTCATCCTCTCCTTGCGCAGGCCCGTGCCGGACGCCATTGGAAGGAGGCCTACGTGGGCGCGCCGGCACCGGAGACCGCACCTGGGTCGGCGGGCACGGTGCGTGACGGCATCATCGACCTGCTGTACGAGGACTCCGAGAGCGAGCTCGTCGTCCTGGACTACAAGACGGACCACGTGCCCCTCGACGCCCTCGGCACGCGCACGACCTTCTACGCCCCCCAGCTGCGCGAGTATGCCCGGCTCGTGGAGGTCACGACCGGTCGCCCGGTGTCGCGCGCCGTCCTGCTGTTCCTCGCCGAGGACGAGGCCCGCGCCCGGGACGTCGACCTCGGGGTCGCCTGACGGTCGTCCGCTGCACGGCGTGCGAGTGCCCCGGCCATGCCCGCGCCACGGCCATGCCGGAACCGCGCAGGCCCACCAGCTCGCCCGTCGGATCACCGGTCGCGCCCCACCCGTCCGCGGACAGAACCCGTCGCGACCACCCAGGGCCCTGGCTGTATGGTGACCTCGCCCGTTCAGCGCCGACGCGGCACGGCACCGCATTCCGGCGCCTGCCGCGCGTCGCGTCCCGATCCAGGAGGCCCAGTGCGCGACGACGACATCCCCAGCGTCCCCACGCTCACGTCCGAGTTCCCCGTCGTGGGGGACGATCCCCACATCGATGCCCCGCTGCGAGCGGTGGTCCGACGCCTGTCGACCCTGCTGGGCGGCGCGCTCGCCGACCAGCACGGCACCGACCTGCTCGAGCTCGTCGAGGACGTCCGTCGTCAGACCAAGGAGGCGAAGTCCTCCGCGGACCCCGAGGACGCCCTGCGCGTCCAGCAGCGCCTGGCCGCCCTGCCCGTCGAGCAGGCCACCGCCCTGACCCGCGCCTTCACCGAGTACTTCCTGCTGGCCAACGCCGCCGAGCAGGTCTACCGGGTCCGCGCGGTGTCGGAGAAGGGCGCGGAGGACTCCTGGATCCCCCAGGCGATCTCTGACATCGCCGATGACCTGGGCCCCGAGGGTCTGCAGCGCACCGTCGACGCCCTCGACGTGCGTCTCGTCTTCACGGCCCACCCCACCGAGGCCTCGCGCCGTGCCGTGCTCACCAAGCTGCGTCGCCTCTCCTCGCTGCTGGAGAACGACACCGAGGAGGGCACCGCCGAGCGTCGCCGCCAGGAGCGCGATCTCGCCGAGGTCATCGAGGCGCTCTGGCAGACCGACGAGCTGCGCCGCCAGCGCCCCACCCCGCAGGACGAGGCACGCAACGCCCTCTACTACCTGCGCCAGCTCTACCTCCACACCATGCCGCCGCTGCTCGACGACTTCCGCGACGAGCTGCGCCAGCACGGCGCGGACCTCCCCGACCGCGCGGTGCCGCTGCGCTTCGGGTCCTGGATCGGCGGGGACCGCGACGGCAACCCGTTCGTGACCGCAGAGGTCACTCGCGAGGTGCTCCAGCTCCAGGCGGAGACGGCCCTGGACCTCTCGATCGACTTCATCACCCGCGCGATCGCCGAGCTGTCGGTCTCCAGCGTCCTGACCGGCGAGGACGAAGACCTGCGCGCCTCCCTCGAGCACGACTTCGAGCACCGCGCCCAGGTCGACGAGGAGCAGCGCGCCCTCTACGAGCAGGAGCCGTATCGTCTCAAGCTCGGTTCGATCCGCGCCAAGCTCGAGAACACCCGCACGCGCATCCGCACCGGATCCGCGCACACGCCGGGCGAGGACTACCACCGCACCGACGAGCTGCTGGCCGACATCGAGCTGGTCCGTGACGCCCTGCGACGCCACGGCGGCGCCCGCACCGCCGACGGCTCCCTCGCCGTGATGGAGCACGTCCTCGCCGGCATCGGCCTCACCCTCGCGACGCTCGACGTGCGCGAGCACGCCGAGAAGCACCACGAGCTCCTGGCCCGGCTCTTCGACCGCCTCGGCGAGCTCGACAAGCCCTACGCCGAGCTCAGCCGCGCCGAGCGCCACCAGGTCCTGTCGACCGAGCTCGCCTCGCGCCGCCCGATGGCCGGTGCCGCCCTCGCGGCCGACGACGACAAGATCCTCGACGACGCCACCCGCATCACCTACAACGTGTTCCGCGAGATCCGCGAGGCCCACCGCACCTACGGGCCCGACTCCATCGAGTCGTACATCGTCTCGATGACCCGCGGTGCCGACGACATCCTCGCCGTGGCGCTGCTGGCCCGCGAGGCCGGCCTCGTGGACCTCGCCAGCAAGGACGACAAGCGCGCCGACATCGGCTTCGTCCCCCTGCTGGAGACCGTCGAGGAGCTCCGCCACGCCGGCGAGATCCTCGACGAGCTGCTCTCGGACCCCGCCTACCGCGAGATCGTCCGCCTGCGCGGCGACCGCCACGAGGTCATGCTCGGCTACTCCGACTCCAACAAGGAGTCCGGTGTCGTCACCAGCCAGTGGGAGATCCACCAGGCCCAGCGCCGACTGCGCGACGTCGCCGCCCGCCACGGCGTGACGCTGCGCCTGTTCCACGGTCGCGGCGGGTCGGTCGGCCGTGGCGGCGGCCCCACCTACGACGCGATCCTGGCCCAGCCCTACGGCGTGCTCGAGGGCTCGATCAAGTTCACCGAGCAGGGCGAGGTCATCTCCGACAAGTACATGCTCCCGGTGCTCGCCCGCGAGAACCTGGACCTGTCGCTCGCGGCGGTCATGCGCGGCACGGCCCTGCACACCGAGCCCCGCACCACGCCCGAGCAGCTGGACCGCTTCGGGGACGTCATGCAGCAGGTGTCCGACGCCGCCTTCGCGCGGTACCGGACCCTGGCCGACGACCCGGACCTGCCCGAGTACTTCGTGACCTCGACCCCCGTCGAGCAGCTGGGCGACCTGAAGATCGGCTCGCGTCCTTCCAAGCGCACCACCTCGGAGAAGGGCCTGGACGGCCTGCGGGCGATCCCGTGGGTGTTCGGCTGGACCCAGTCGCGGCAGATCGTGCCCGGCTGGTTCGGCGCGGGCTCCGGGCTGAAGGCCGCACGGGAGGCCGGCCTCGAGGGCGACCTGCAGGACATGATGCGGCACTGGCACTTCTTCCGCACCGTGGTCAGCAACATCGAGATGACGCTGGCCAAGACCGACATGTCGATCGCCGCGCACTACGTCCACTCGCTCGTGCCCGAGCGTCTGTGGCCGCTGTTCGACCGGATCCGCGAGGAGTACGAGCTGACCGTCGCCGAGATCGAGCGGCTGACCGGGGTGCTGAACCTCCTGGACAACCAGCCGATCCTCAAGCGCACCCTGTCGGTGCGCGACCGCTACCTCGACCCGATCAGCTACATGCAGGTCGCGATGCTCCAGCAGGTGCGTGCCCAGGCCGAGCGTGGCGAGGAGCCATCCGAGGAACTGCAGCGGGCTCTGCTCACCACGATCAACGGCGTCGCGGCAGGCCTGAAGAACACCGGCTGATCCGGCCCGCCGTCCGAGAGCCGCGGGGGCGCCCCCGCCCCCCCCCGGGGGGGG
>NZ_JBQSXW010000034.1:0-8780 GCF_052378625.1 Brachybacterium sp. AOP25-B2-12
TGTTTATGACCCGCACCGACCCCTCACATGGCTCAACTTCGTTCACCTGTCCGCACTGTCAGACACAGGCTCAACAGATCTGGACTGAGTCTGTGTGGATCAACATTGGGAACCACAACGGCACCACCGGGTGGGACACCATCGATCGCTCGGAGTGTCACGTCTGCGAGAACGAAGCGATCTGGCTCAGAACCGAGTCCAGGGCACCCGCCGCTACAGGAGGGCTAAACCCAGCCGCACAGGCACCGGACGAATCGTGGACCATGATCTGGCCTCCGAGCACAGCTGGTGCACCGCCCCACGAGAGCCTGCCGGAGAACTTACGAGACCTGTACGAGGAGGCGCGCGCGGTTGCGGTGTTCTCTCCACGCGCAGCAGCAGCTTTACTACGACTGCTGACCGAAACCCTGGTGAGGCAGTTTGCTGATTCCAAGGCGTCGTTGAACGACAGCATTGGCACCCTGGTCCGCGACGAAAAGCTCGGACCGCTAGAGCAACAGATGGCTGACTACCTCCGCATCACTGGGAACGGCGCGGTGCATCCCGGGCAGGTGGATGACGCTGATGGCGAAGCCGGCCGACGGGCAGAACTGATGTTCACCTTCATCAACCTGCTTGTAGAGCGATTCATCGCTCTACCGGAACGGACCGCTGAGGCCTACGCTCAACTCCCCGAGGGGGCCCGTGCCGCGGTCGACAGAAGAGACACCGCCAGGGCCTGAACCACCAAAGGAGAGACGTTATGTGCGGCCGGTTCACATTGGAATTCGATCTGAGTGCGAGTGGCCAGGCGAGCCGTTGCGGCAGACCTGCGGACGGGTTCAGGTCTGTCGCAGCACGGTCTGCGCTGAGTGCTTGCCCCGGGTCGTAGCGATCCGGGGCATGCGCGGTACCGCTTCGCGTCCGACAGGTGAGTCTGCGTGCCTAGAAGTCCCAGTCGTCGTCGCTGGTGTGCTCGGCCTTGCCGATGATGTACGACGATCCGCTTCCGCTGAAGAAGTCGTGGTTCTCGTCGGCGCTGGGGGCGAGGGCGGCGAGGATCTCTGGGCTGACTGACGTCTCCTCGGCGGTGAACCGTGCCGGGTAGCCGAGGTTCATGAGGGATTTGTTCGCGTTGTAGCGCACGAAGGCGGCGACGTCGCCCATCAGGCCGAGGGGTTCGTAGAGCTCGCCTGAGTAGTCGAGCTCGAGGTCGTAGAGCTCTTCGAGCAGGGTGTACGTGAACTCCTTCATCTCGTCGCGGCGGTTGGGGTGAGCCTCGAGGCCGCGCTGGTACTTGTAGCCCGAGTAGTAGCCGTGCACGGCCTTGTCGCGCAGGATGAGTCGGATCATGTCGGCGGTGTTGGTCAGGGTGGCGTGCACGGAGAAGTGCAGCGGCAGGTAGAAGCCGGCGTAGAGCAGAAGGCTGGAGAGCAGGGTGGAGGACACCTTCCGCTTTAACGGGTCGGGCCCGTAGTAGTACTGGAGCACCTTCTTGCATCGCGCTTGAAGCAGGTCGTTTCCGATCGCCCAGCGGTAGGCCTCATCGATCTCTCGGGTACTGGTCAGGGTCGAGAACACCGAGGAGTACGAGCGGGCGTGGACGGACTGCATGAAGGCGATGTTGGTGTAGACGGCTTCCTCGTGCTCTGTGCGGGCGTCCTGGATCTGGCAGATCTCCCCGACGGTGGCCTGCACGGTGTCGAGCATGGTAAGGCCGGTGAAGACTCGCATGGTGAGGGTTCGTTCATGGGGCGCGAGTGCTTGCCAGGCCTGGTGGTCGTTGGACAGGGGCACCTTCTCGGGCAGCCAGAAGTTCGCGGTCAGGCGGTTCCAGATCTCGAGGTCCTTCTCGTCGCTCACGCGGTTCCAGTTGATCGGACGCAGCGGTGCGCTGGGGTCGTGTCGGTATGCCGGAGGGGTGATGGAGCCTTCTACGGCTGTTGTGGCGGTCATGCTGTTCTCCTCTGTTCGTTGTTCTTGTCGTTCGTCGTGGCTGTCCGTTGCCAGAACAGGTCGAGCCCTTCGTTCACGCACTCAATATCGCGCTGGGTGCCCAGGAGTTCGAAGCGATAGAGCTCTGGGACACCGCACTTTCGGGAGATGACTGGGCCGGCGAGGCAGTAGTGCTCGCCGAAGTTGGTGTTGCCTGCGGTGATCACCCCGCGCAGCAGCGCACGGTTGGCGGGATCGTTGAGGAAGGCGATGACCTGCTTCGGCACGGCCCCGGCCTGCTCGCCGCCGCCGTAGGTGGGGACCACCAGAACGAAGGGGCGGCACACGCGGACCATCCCCTCGACACGGGGGCGGAGCGGGATCCGCACCGCAGGCCGCCCCAGCCTCTCCACGAAGCGCAGCGTGTTCTCGGAGACGCTGGAGAAGAACACGAGATCTGCTGACTCCTGTGGCGTCAGGTCACGTGTTCCGAGTCCCGGTGCTGCGCGCTCGATGCCTGCCGTCATCGATCCCTCCTTCGTCGTCGTCCCATCCGACTGACCTCGAACTACTAGATGTTGGGTCTGCACTCCGCGGGGGTGACACATGTAGTGATATCAGTCCTGGCAGCCCTCAAGCATACGCCACGCCGGGTTTGTAACTTCGGCATACCGAACCATACGATTTGAGGGTCCGGAAGTGGCCACGCCTGTGGCCGTGAACGAAGAGAGGTCGCCGATGCACATGCGAGGACGATGGAAGGCTGCGCTCGGCGCAGTCGTTGCGAGTGCGGCGCTGGTGCTCACCGGCTGCTCCGCTGGAGCCAGGCCGGATGCTGCCGACGACGGAGAGAAGCCGGTGGTGTTGACGACGTTCACCGTGCTGGAGGACATCGCGGAGAATGTTGCGGGCGACCACCTCGTGGTCGAGTCGATCACGAAGCCTGGCGCGGAGATCCACGGGTACGAGCCGACGCCGGGAGACATCCGGAAGGCCTCGGATGCCGACCTGATCCTGGACAACGGCTTGAACCTGGAGGTGTGGTTCGGCCAGTTCGTCGAGGAAGTCGATGTGCCTCATGTCGTGGTCTCGGAGGGGATCGATCCCATCGACATCGCGGGGGACGCCTACGCGGGCAAGCCCAACCCGCACGCCTGGATGAGCCCGAAGAACGTGCAGGTGTACGTCGACAACATGGTCGCGGCGTTCAGCGATCTCGACCCGGAACACGCTGAGGACTACGAGAGGAACGGGGAGACCTACAAGCAGCAGCTCCAGCAGGTCCAAGATGACCTGACGGGCGAGCTCGAAAGTCTTCCGACCAGCCAGAGAGCGCTGGTGACCTGCGAGGGCGCATTCTCCTACCTCGCCCGAGATGCCGGGCTGACCGAGAAGTACATCTGGCCCGTCAACGCCGAGCAGCAGGCGACCCCGCAGCAGATCACCTCCGCGATCGAGTTCGTCGACGAGAACGAGGTCCCCGCCGTGTTCTGCGAGTCGACGGTCTCCGACGACCCCATGCAGCAGGTTGTGGGTGCTACGAATGCACGCTTCGGAGGAACGCTGTTCGTGGACTCGCTCTCCGAGGAAGGCGGCCCGGTGCCCACGTACCTGGATCTGATCCGCCACGATGCGGACACCATCACTGCGGGACTCACCGGAGAGGACTCATGACGACAGCGGCGATCGATGTCAAAGGTGTCACCGTCCGCTACGGCGATGTACTCGCCCTCGACGACGTATCTGTTGCGGTGCGGGCGGGTGCGGTGACGGGGTTGATCGGAATGAACGGCTCCGGGAAGTCCACCTTGTTCAAGGCGATCACCGGCATGGTCCGGCCTGACGCAGGCAGCGTCCTGCTGAATGGCGCGCAGCCGGCGCCGGCCAGGCGGCGAGGACTCGTCGGCTACGTCCCCCAGAGCGAGGACGTCGACTGGGCTTTCCCCGTCTCTGTCCGAGACGTCGTGATGATGGGAAGGTACGGCCACCAGGGCGCCACGCGCCGAGTTCGGCCCGCTGACCGCATCGCTGTGGACGAAGCCTTGGAGAGGGTGGAGCTCACGGAGTACGCCGATCGACAGATCGGCCAGCTCTCCGGCGGGCAGAAGAAGCGCGCCTTCGTCGCCCGCGGGATCGCCCAGGACGCACGGATCATGCTGCTGGATGAGCCCTTCGCCGGCGTGGACAAGCGCAGCGAAGCCACCATCGTCGATCTTCTCCGCGCACTCGCTGACGACGGCCGTACCGTCCTGGTCTCCACCCACGACCTCCATGCTCTGCCGCAGCTCGCCGACGACGCCGTGCTGCTGCTGCGAACCATCCTCTTCCACGGCCCGGTGAAAGAGGCCCTCACACCCGAGAGGCTCGCTCTCGCCTTCGGCCTGGACGTTCTGCAGCAGGAGGGTGCCGCATGACCCCGCTCGACTGGCTCCTCGAGCCGCTCTCCTACGACTTCATGACCCGTGCGCTCGTCACGACCGTGATCGCTGCCGTGGTGTGCGCACTGCTGTCGTGCTGGCTGGTGCTCATCGGCTGGTCGCTCATGGGGGACGCCGTCTCTCACGCCGTCCTCCCCGGAGTCGTCATTGCCTACATCCTCGGTGTCCCGTTCGCCATCGGCGCGGTCGTCTTCGGGTTCCTGGCGGTCGGCATGATCGGGCTCGTCCGCGGGACGAGCCGCGTGAAGGAGGACGCCGCCATCGGCATCGTCTTCACCACTCTCTTCGCCCTCGGGCTGGTTCTGATCTCGGTCACACCCAGCCAGACCGACCTCAACCACATCATCTTCGGCAACATCCTCGGCGTCTCCCGCGCAGACCTCGTCCAGATCGCGATCCTGGCTACCGTGGCTCTTGTCACCCTGGTGTTCAAACGCCGCGACCTCACGCTCTACGCCTTCGACCCGACACACGCCCACGCGATCGGCCTGTCTCCCCGATTCCTCGGCGCGCTGCTGCTGGGTCTTCTGGCGCTGACCGCAGTTGCCGCTCTCCAGGTCGTGGGAGTGGTGCTCGTCGTCGCGATGCTCATCATTCCCGGAGCGACGGCCTATCTGCTCACCGACCGCTTCGGGCGGATGCTCGTGATCGCGCCGGCCCTCTCGTCACTCTGTTCCGTGGTCGGGATCTACATCAGCTACTGGGTCGACGCCTCACCCGGCGGCCTCGTCGTCCTCACCCAGGGATGCGCCTTCGCACTCGTCTACCTCATCAGTCCCAAGCACGGCCTGCTCAGCAAGAAGGTCGGAGCTCGCCGGTATCGACGCGATACGGCTCGCCGGCGTGAGGATCAGGTAGGCCCCGCAGAGACGTAGAGGGCATCTGTCGCAGAGCGTCCCAGCAACGTTGGCGAGCCCACTTCTCCAGAACGAACTTCCAGCGCATCGGAGAACGGCGCTCCCGCCGCGACCACAAGCGTGGCCCCGACTCCGATGCCCTGGGACTCGAAGAACTGCAACATCGCCGGGTCCGTGTCCGAGATCCGCTCGACCACAAACCTGCCCTCCGCTCCGACGTCGGTGAGACGCCGCGCATCAGGCACGGTCACTGTTCCGTCCGCTGCAGGGATTGGATCACCGTGCGGGTCACGCCGGGGGCGACCCAGAACGTCATCGATCCTCTCCACCATCAAGTCCGAGACGGCGTGCTCGAGCTGCTCGGCCTCCTCGTGGACCTCGTCCCACCGATACCCGAGGGTCTCCACCAGAAACGTCTCGATCAAGCGATGCCGCCGCACCATCACCAGCGCGTACGAACGACCGACCTCCGTCAACTCGACCGAGCCATACCTCGCGTGAGACAGAAGACCCTGCTCAGTCAGTTTCCGCACCGCATCCGAAGCGGACGACAGGGCAACACCGGTCCGCTGCGCGATGAGCTTCAACGTCACTGGCTCGTCACTCCACTCGGACAACCCCCAGATCGCCTTCAGATAGTTCTGGGCACTCGCAGACAGCTCATCGACGGACATGGCACGACGATAGCCTCGAAGCTTCAACTTAGCTATATAGAACTCGAGGCTTCGGCGCGCCACGGACTCACGTAGTAGGCATCGACCGTGAGGTGCGTCCCGGGCCCGCGCCTCATCCGGCACTGACGCAGAACCCTGAGAACAATGCTCAGCCGAATGAATCTCTCCCCCGGCAATGGAGACGGGCTGCTGCACGGTTATGCGGCCACAGGTCAGGACCGCGCAGCGCAGTGGGAGGCCGTCTACAGCATCGCTCCGCGCACCAAGGCGCCGGTGGTGCGCGAGTTCGTTGACGACGACGGCGAGATGCAGCGGAGCCTCGAGCTGGCGCGCTGGGGTCTGCACCCCGCGTGGGCGAAGGACAAGGGGCCCCGCCCGATCAACGCGCGCCTAGAGACGATCGCGACCAACGGCATGTTCCGCGGACCGTTCTCGAGCAGTCGCACCATCGTGCCCATGACCGGCTACTACGAGTGGGTCGAGGCCGACGACGGCGGCAAGGACCCGTACTTCATCCACCACCCCGACGGGCAGCTGCTGCACGCCGCCGGCCTCACCGCCGGTCGCAAGGCCGAGGACGGCGACGGCTGGGACGTCACCTTCACCATCGTCACGCGCGAGGCGAGGGACGCCAGCGGCGAGGTCCACGACCGCATGCCCGTCTTCCTCACTGAGGACGCTGTCGCCGAGTGGCTCGTCCCCGGGAAGCTCGAGCCCGCGCAGAAGGACCCTCTCCTCGCGCAGCTCGACCAGGTCTCCACCACCATGGCCGCCGAGCTGGTGACCGTGCCGGTAGACCGCCAGGTCAACAACGTCCGCACCCTCGACCGCACGGACCCCTCGCTCATCGCACCGCTCGACGCCGACTGAGCCCGCCGGCGCCTGGCTGTCCGGCCCCGAGCGCACACTGAGCCCCGTGAGCCCCCAGCCCTTCACTCCCTATCCCGCTCCGCCCTCCGGGCGGTCGAGCGAGATGCGCGCGAGATACCCGCGCTACTACGCGCAAAAGGACCTGCTCGGCGCGGCCGAGTCGGTCGTCGCCGACTACCAGCGCGCCGTCGCAGGCGGCACCACGGTGACCATGAACCACAGCTGGCGAGACCCCAACGTTCCGGACGAGTCTGTGCAGGTCATCGTGGGCGGGGAGCGGCTGCTCCTCACCGTCGACGAGTGGCTGGACCGCATCGAACTCGCCAAGCCCCACGTGATGTCCTGGGTATCCGCCCGGGTACACCTCGAGGGCGCGAAAGACCGCGCCCGACGCGGACGCGTGGAGCCGTACTGGCACGAGGCGATCCGCCGCGCGAACCCCGGTCGACGCTGAGCGAGGAGCACGACGGGTGAGACAGGGCGGCGTAGTCGGCTTCGAGGCCGAGGGAAGAGGGGCGCGCCGGGAGCCGTACCCGACAGGAGCGTCCCCGACTTCGGAGGACCGACCGGCGGTTCCAGCCCGGACCAGGTCTGTGGTCCCGCGAGGGAGTGGGATGAGCGTCCTGGTCATGGTCGAAACTGCAGGGGTATAGAGGGGTTAGGCGGCCGCTCGGGCGTGGTTGTCCGGCGCTAGGGTGGCGTACCCACGCGGCGGGAGGAGGTGGTCGGGCGATCGCAGAGGCGCTGGTCATGGTGGTGGCACTGGTGACGGCGATGCTCAACCTCGGCGCGGCTGTGCTGCGGCTGCTCGAGACTGAGCGGGGTAGGGGTCGTCGGGACCGAGGCGGACGGCACCGGCGATGAGTGCACAGGAGGGGGCGGCCGAGCTGCCCCCTCCTGTGATGTCCCCGCCGCTCGCAGAAGGCGCCGGAGAGCCGTCGGGGCGCGGGGAGAGGAGTTAGGGGGCGGCGCGGTGGGCGCCGGGGTGGTGGCGGCGGCGGATGCATGGCGCTTTGGCGCGGGGCATGAAGGCGTTGCAGCGCGGTTGCTCGCGCTGGGCCAGGATCCGCTCTGGGTCGGAGCTGCCCGCCACTCGATCCAGTGCGGCTCTGAGTGCCCGTCCGGGGTCCAGTGCGCCGCTGGCGGGGTCCCAGGCGTGCGCCAGTGCCGCGTTCAGCTCATCAGCCGAGAGGAGATCGGCAACGTCCTGGTCGAGCGCACCGACGGCGACAACGGACTTCACGAGCCCCGCGGGTGGGGGCTCGGGGCGGTAGTCCCACAGTTCCAAGCCGTGCTTCTGCGCGGTCGCCTCGTATACCTCGAGCATGTCCCAGATGCTCTGGACGACGTCCTGGTCGAGCGTTCCGCTGGCCACGAGCGCGTTCACGGCGTCGTAGACGCGGTTGTTGCTGCGCGGCCCGATCGCGACGACCTCGATCAGTCCCGTGCCCTCCGGGGAGATGGTGGAGCGAAAGACGATCCGGTGATCCCCGCGCAGCGTCGAGGCCGTGTTCAGTCCCGCGAGGGCGTTGGACAGCGGATGCTTCCCCCAGGGCTTCGCGAAGAGAGCAGTGAGGTCATCGAGCACCTCGTCCCACTGCGACTGCTCGACATGCTCCGCGATCCACTCCTCCACGTGGCTAGATAGCACCAGCTCAGCCTGATCATCCGGGAAGTGTTCACCGGCGCGCATGCAGCCGCTCGCGCACCTCGTCCACGCGAGAGAACTCAGACCTCTCAGCGACCAGGTCGGTAACTCCCTGGACGAGACGGTCCGCGGCGTGCCGCAAAGACCTCTCCAGCTCGTCGAAGTGCTCAGGACTCATCACGACCGCGGTCGGCTTGCCGTGATTGGTCAGGACGACAGTGCGCTCAGCAGCCTTCTCTGCCAAGAACCCAGCACCCTTCTTCGTCGCGACCGTGGCAGGCATGCGCAGAGGGGTAGTCATGCCGCCAACTCTAGCAGAGTGAGCCCCGGAAGTTCGAACTTTGTTCTCGTGCTCGACCGTTGATGCAACGGCTCTAGC
>NZ_JBQSXW010000035.1:0-8411 GCF_052378625.1 Brachybacterium sp. AOP25-B2-12
CGGGCTCGTGCATGCCCTCAAGGTTGGCAAGTAGCCGATTGCGGTCCGGACGCTCGCTTCTACGACATTCACCGCCTCGTATGAAAACCCACAAGCGTTCGGTGCGCGCATAGGCCCCCGGCAGATCGGTGAACTCCGGTCGTCGTCGCTGCGGCTCCTAGCCGGACTGGTCACCTGCCAGGTGCTTGCGTCTTCCGCGCCGGGAGTCGGACGAGCCGTCCCGGCCTCTACCAGAGCCGTGGTCTCCGACCTTGTCTCAGAGTTGCCACGCGTCTTGCAGGTCGAGGTCTCACGGCCCTCGTCGTCCGCAAGAAGACGATGCTGTATGTAAGCGAGGCACCAGAGCGCGGAGGAAGCGCGCGGGTACCCTGGGGCTTCAAGAGGAGGGGCCAATGTACGTCAAGCCCGAATGGCAGGGGACAGCGCAACATGGCGAAGCCTCCGATCTGTCGCGCTGGTTGGTGCATCTCACGCGCTCGGAGGACGACCTGATCTCGATACTGACAACGGGCACGATCGAGGCCCGTGCACCTTTCGGCGCCGGGAGGTACTACTCAGGCGTCCAGCACCTTCACCAGTCGGTTTGTCTCACTGAGACGCCGCTGCACGAGCTTGGACGTATGACTTCGCGGCGTCCGTGGGGAATCGTCTTCGATAAGGAGAGGTTGCGCATGAAGTTGGACGCTCAACCTGTCTGGTATCTCAGCGACCCCTCGCCGCAGTGGCAAGCGCTTCGCGCCGCGATGGATGACGCAGAAGACATGCCAGACGCGCCGATCTGGCAACTGACTCCCTACATCGATGGCGTCCGCAACCGCCAGAGCAAGCGTCCGAACGACTGGCGATGGGAACGCGAATGGCGTGTGCGAGGCGACCTGGAGTTCGAGCTCAGCGACGTCTCCATGATCGTGTCTAGCGAAGCGGGAGCGACAGCCATTCTGGATGAGGTTTCCGTCGGCCTGCCATGGGTATCTCCTGATGGTGGTCGACCTCAGTGGGCGGGCGGCTTCACCGGAAGTTGGGACGCCGCTATCGAGCAGATGCTCGACCGATTCCACATGACTTTCACTTCTCTAGACAACGCGGGGATGCCTTGGGACAGTGAGGACAAAGCGTACGTTCAACTCGTTGAGTTCCACGACACCGCCTATGCCATGGACGAGGTGTTCGGCTACCTGATGCCGGACCTGTATGAAGCGATCGAGTCTGCTTTGAGCAATGAGAGCTACCAGTGGTGCCTGACCTATGACCTCGAACACTGGGGAGATTAGCGAACCGCCTCAAGGTGACCACCCTCCGGCCCTCGCGCGAGTGGTGACCTTCGGACTGCAGATCGATGCTGCGGGAGACATGGCCCCACCTGCTCATCATGACGGTATCGATGCGCGTCATGTCGGCAGGCGACGGATACAGGTACCTGCTGCGCACCGTCGCGGCCGGTGACGGCGACCGATCGCTTTCGACACCGCTCACGCGCTACTACGCCGAGGAAGGCAGTCCGCCGGGTCACTGGCTCGGCGCGGGCGTCGCTGCGCTCGGCGGCGCGATCCAGGTGGACGATCAGGTCTCTGAGTCCCAGCTTCAGCTCCTCGTCGGTATGGGCCGGAACCCGGTCACGGGCGACCCACTGGGCCTTGCGTATCCTGCCTACAAGACTGTGGCTGAGCGTGTCGAGGAGCGTACCGCCGCGCTCGACCCGGTGCTCGGACCGGCCAGTCGCGCCGAGGCGGTAGCGCAGATCGAGGCAGAAGAACGAGCGCGCGGGACGCGTCGCGCCGTCGCCGGGTACGACTTCACGTTCTCGATCCCGAAGTCCGCGAGCGTGTTGTGGGCGGTTGCGGATGCGGGGACGCAGGCGTTGATCGCGGATGCGCATCATGCGGCGGTTGCGGAGGTGGTTGCGTTCATGGAGCGGGAGGTCGCAGCCACCCGCACCGGCGCAACCGCCCGCAACGGTGCCGTTGCACAGGTCGATGTCCGCGGTCTGATCACCACGGCGTTCGACCACTACGACTCCCGCGTCGGCGACCCTCACTTGCACACCCATGTCGTCATCTCGAACAAGGTGCAGACCGTCCTCGACGGCAAATGGCGCTCCCTCGACGGGCGGCCGATGCACGCCGCGACCGTCGCGCTCTCCGAGCTGCACGAGGCGGTGTTCGCCGACCACCTCACGCGCGCCTTCGGTGTGGAATGGGAGGCGCGCGACATGGGGCGTGACCGCAACCCCGCCTGGGCGGTGACGACGGTGCCGGAGCAGCTGGTGGCGGAGTTCTCCTCCCGCTCCCGGCACATCGACGCGGAGAAGAACCGCCTCATCGCGGAGTACGTCGAGAAGCACGGCCGGCAGCCGTCGACGGCGACGATCATCAAGCTCCGCGCCCAAGCCACCCTCATCACGAGGCCCGAGAAGCAGGTCCGGTCCCTCGCCGACCTGACCGCCGAATGGCGGCAGCGAGCCGGCCGCCTGCTCGGGCGGGATGCGACCGCGTGGGCGCGGCGCGTCACCACGAAGGAGGCGCCGTTGCTGCTACGCGCCGACGACGTCCCGCTGGATGTGATTGCTTCCCTCGGGCAGAGCGTGGTCGAGACGGTCGGCGAGAAGCGGTCCACCTGGAGGCGGTGGAACCTCACCGCCGAGGCGGCCCGGCAGACGATGGGCTACCGCTTCGCGTCCACCACGGATCGGGAGGCGATCGTCGGGCTGGTGGTGGACGCCGCCGAAGCCGCCTCACTGCGGCTGACCCCACCGGAGCTCACGTCAAGCCCGGTGGCGTTCCGCCGCCCGGACGGCACGAGCGTGTTCCGCCCGAAGCACTCGACGGTGTTCTCCTCCGAACTCCTGCTCGCCGCCGAAGACCGCCTCCTCGAGCGCGCCCGCACGACGACCGCTCCCACGGTGCCGCTGGCAACCGTGGAGCGGATCGCGGATCGCGGCCCGCCCCGACCGGCAGGGGCGGGTGCTCGGCGAGGAGCAAACCGCTGCGCTCGCATCCGTCGCGGTGTCCGGGCGCATCGTCGATGTCCTGGTCGGCCCCGCCGGGGCGGGCAAGACCACCGCCATGAACGCTCTGCGGCGGGCCTGGGAGCACGAGCACGGCCGCGGGTCCGTGGTCGGACTGGCGCCATCTGCGGTCGCAGCGCAGGTGCTCGCCGATGACCTCCGCATCCAGACGGAGAACACCGCGAAGTGGTGGCAGAACCACCTCGTCCAGGGAGAAACATTCCGCAAGGGGCAGCTCGTCATCGTGGACGAGGCGTCGCTGGCGGGAACCCTGTCCCTCGACCGCATCACCCGTCTCGCCTCCGAGGCCGGGGCGAAAGTGCTGCTGGTTGGGGACTACGCACAGCTCCAGTCCGTCGACGCCGGCGGCGCCTTCTCCCTCCTCGTCCACGACCGCGGCGACGCCCCCGAACTGGTCGACATCCACCGCTTCACGAACATATGGGAGAAGACCGCGTCCTTCGGGCTCCGGCACGGGCGTACCGAGGTCATCGACACCTACATAGAGCACGACCGCATCCAGGGCGGCGAGACGGAGACGATGGTCGACGCCGCCTACATTGCGTGGCGAGCCGACCGGCAGGCCGGACGGGCGACGGTGCTGGTCACCGACTCGAACGAATCCGTCCAGGCGCTTAACCAGCGCGCTCGCACGGACCTGATCCTCGACGGCACCGTGGACGCTCGCCGCGAGGTAGCGCTGCTGGACGGCACGTGCGCCGCCGTCGGGGATTCGGTCATCACCCGGCACAACGACCGCCGCCTGCGCGCCGGCCGCGGCTGGGTCCGCAACGGCGACCGCTGGACGGTCACCGAGGTCCGCGACGACGGCTCCCTCACCCTCCGCCGCGCCGACCGCAAGTGGGGAGCCTCGGTTGTGCTCCCCGCCGCGTATGTGGCCGAACACCTCGACCTCGGCTACGCCGTCACCTCCTACCGGGCCCACGGCATCACGGTGGACACCTCGCATGTGCTCGCGGACGCGAGCATGACCAGGGAGAACCTGTACGTGGCGCTCACCCGCGGACGGGAGACGAACCGCGCCTACGTCGTGACCGACAAGCCCGACGACTCCCACGACGGCCCGCATCCTGGCGACAACACCGAGGCCACCGCCCGGTCAGTGCTGTTCGGGGTGCTCCAGCACGTCGGTGCCGAGCTCTCCGCCCACGAGACCATCACCGCCGAACAGGACGCTTGGGCGAACATCGGCCAGCTCGCGGCCGAGTACGAGACGCTGGCGGCAGCCGCGCAACGCGACAGGTGGGCGCTCCTCGTCCGCGCGTCCGGTCTCACCGAGGAGGAGGCCGAGGACGCGATCGCATCCCCAACGTTCGGGGCGCTGACCGCCGAGCTCCGCCGCGCCGAGGCCAACCACCACGACATCGAAACGCTGCTGCCGCGCCTCGTGCGGGCGCACGGGTTCACCGACGCCGACGACATCGCCGCCGTCCTCCACTACCGCGTCTCCCGAGCCACAGCGAGGCCAGCGGGGTCCGGCCGCGCCCGCAAGGCACCCCGCCTGATCGCTGGACTCATCCCCGAAGCCACCGGCACCGTGAGCAGCGAGTTCCGGCAGGCGCTCACCGAACGACGCGACCTCATCGAGACCCGCGCCGACGCGCTCCTCGATACCGCGCTCACCGAGAAGCAGACCTGGACGAATGCGCTTGGCGCCCCGCCGAAGGATGCCAAGACCGAGGCGACCTGGCGGCGACTTGCCCGCACCGTCGCCGCCTACCGCGACCGCTACGGCATCACCGATCCCACTCCGCTCGGAACCCCGTCCGAGAACGACGCGGAGAAGATCGACGCCGCCCGGGCCAAGGCCGCCCTCGACCGGGCACGCAGCCTCGCACGGGGAGCAGGGGAGGAGCCGCAGCGTAGGCCGGAACGAGAGCCGGTCCGCCGCGCGCTGTGAGCCCGGTGCCCTTCCCGATGTCAGGCCACCGTTCTACAGTGGAGGACGAGGCGGCCTCTATATTGGCGCTGTCGCTCCCCGCGACGGTATGACCACCCCGCACGCTGGGCGGTCCTTTCAGGTTCTTGTCGCCGAACCCCTGGAAGGACTATGCCCGTGTTCCGGCTCATCTGGGCGGCCAGCGTCCGCACCCGCGACATCCTCAGCTACGCGCCCACGAACCTCCTCATCGCCGCCACCCGCACCCGCCGCGGCCTGCGCTGGGGTATCCCCGCGATGCTCCTCGCGATCCCGTACCTGCTCGCCGCCTACTGGTGCGTCACGACCATCGAAGCCGGCGGCCCCGGATGGCTCAACCTCGTAGTGCTGCTGTGCGCGTGGAACTCGGTCAAGTTGACCCTGAACGGACCCGCCAGCGTCCTCCGGCTGCTGCACGCGAGGGTAAAGGAGTGGCGCGCCGTTCGGGCGGGGTCGTGATCGAGACGGCGTCCTTGAGTCCAGATCACGCGGTACGGCATCGAGGAGCGGCGTGTGCCTGGTCATGCGCGGTGCACCGCTGGTAGCGTGAACTTACGTCCCAAAAGAGGAGAGAGCCGGAAGATGGCGGAAGATCACGAAGTCCTGACTACGGAGGAAGCTGCCGCACTCCTTCGCGTCAGCACCAAGACGGTTCTCTCCCTTGTGCGTTCCGGCAAGTTGCCAGGCGAGAAGGTTGGACGAGCTTGGCGCTTCCCGAAGCGCGACGTCCTGGACTATGTCCGAGGGTCGAGCGAACCTAAGGCGGGGATCGTGGATGAGTAAGGTGCAGAGCTTCGACACGACCGAGATCGGGATGCCCGCTGCATGGCGAGGTAGGCGACTGTGATCAACATGGCGACATGGGAAGAGCTGACCGTTGACATCGTCAACGGTGTCAGACTCGACCCCCGAAACGTCCGGTTGGACATCCCCGACGGAGTCCCTGAGTCCGACATTGTTCAGGACCTCTTCACGAACGAGAAGGCTCTAAACCTTGTTGAAGGCATCACGAAAGTCGGTCTTCTGACTCACGAGGTCCCCATCGTCGTTGAGCGTGACGGCACTCTCGTTGTCGTCGAAGGAAACCGTCGAGTGGCGGCGCTCAAAGCGATTCAAAACCCGTATCTCGCGCCGGACCACCAAGCACGAATCAGCAAGCTCGCGCAGAGCATCGAGAGCCGTGATGAACTCCGGCAAATCACCGTGAAGAAGGCGCCCACGCAAGACGATGCCGACCAACTGATCGCGGCGCTCCACACCGGAAACCAGCGTGTTGCCTGGAGCCCGGCTCGGCAAGCGGCGTTCTTCCAAGCACAGCTTGACGGTGGCAAGACCGCCGAGCAGCTCGTCGCGCAGTACCCGACCATCGATGTCCGAAAGTTCATCACTCGAAGCAAGATTCTCGGACTCTTTCGCGGCGTCAGCTTCGCTGACCCGTCGCTCCGCGACTACGTCAATCGTCGCCGCTTTCCCGTGTCGACTCTCGCACGGCTCTACGAGAACGACAAGTTCCTGCAGCTCGCCGGTATCGAAATCGATAGCGACACAGGGAATGTAGAACTTCGTTCGCCGCGAGTTCTCTTCGAACGTCTGGCGACCAAGATCGTCTCCGATATTCGTGACGGAGCTATCAACACGCGTGTCCTGAACAGAACCTCCGGCGAACGGTACGTCGCCTACATGGACGAACTGCGCGACTTGCTCAACGAGAACGAGGACTCGACTGCCGACCACAGCGCATCTCATGAATCCTCGTCATCGAATGCAGGCTCGGCAGGGTCCAACCACAAAGAGGGCGGACCGAATGGCGAGCACCGCGATGGTGACCAGACGTCATCTGACACGGAATCGGATGCAGGTAGTGACAAGGCAAAGCCGTTCCCGAGGAAGCGGAACTACCTCAACACAGACAATCTCACGGTTCCGACCACCTTCCCCGCGTCGATTCACGAGATCGTCAAGGAACTCTCCGCAATCAACATCCAGCGATTTCCAAACGCGACCCTCGACCTACTGCGCACCTTCCTGGAGAAGACGATCAAGGCCCATGCCGAGGTGCTCGGGGAGGACATCAAGAAGGGCTCCAATGAGCAGGGATTCGTGTATCTCTCGAACTGCCTCGTCTGGCTCGAAGAGCACTTCAAGACGACCGGACAGACCGCCTTTATCCAGCCCGTACAGAAGATTCGCGGTGGACGCTACGGCTTCGTCGGGTCGAAGGCCCACCTCGACGCAACCAACCACAACCATCACATCTTTGCCACACCCGATGACGTTCGCGAATGCTGGGCGACCATCGAAGGAGTCATGAAAGCGGTACTCAAACCATGACGCGAACAGCGACATCTGCCAGGAAGAGAGTGACCATCTCACCTCTTCGGTACCCCGGTGGCAAGGGACTGCTCTACTCGCGACTGCGGACCATCATCCGCGAGAACGACCTCACTTCAAGCGTCTACGTCGAACCCTACGCCGGGGGAGCCGGGGCCGCTCTCGCGCTACTGGTATCCGGTCAGGTCGAGCGAATCGCAATCAACGATCTCGACCCGGCGGTGTTCGCGTTCTGGAACGCAGTGGTTACGCAGCCTGGCGAGTTCACGCGGCTCGTCAACAACGTTGAACTCACCGTGGATGAGTGGGAGCGACAGCGAGAGGTCTACCTGACATCGCCGAGAGAGGACCACCTTCCCCTTGGGTTCGCCACCTTCTACCTCAACAGGACTAACCGTTCCGGTGTGCTGAACGGCGGGCCGATCGGCGGGAAGGACCAGACGGGAAACTATAAGATCGACGCTCGCTTCAATCGGGAGGGTCTGGCGGAGCGGATCAGGTTGATCGCGCTGCACGCGGACCGTATCGCCGTGACCAACGAAGACGGTCTAGACGTGATCTCACGCTACTCCGACAGCGAGGACGCCTTCATCTACGCAGACCCGCCCTACTTCGAGAAGGCTGGGTCCTTGTACCTCAACGCGTTCCAAGAAGCCGACCACAAGGCGCTTGCTGAACGTTTGAAGAGTGTCGAGCGAGCGAAGTGGATTCTTACCTACGACAACGTCCCCCAGGTCGCAGAGCTCTACTCGACTCTCCGACGACGACTCTTTGCCCTGAACTACTCCGCACACCGCGTTATGAAGGCTAACGAAGTCATGGTGTTCTCACCCCACCTCGCGATCCCGGAAGAACTCGAATCCGCCCACGCTGATCTGGTGCAGCGTGTGGGCGGCACTATAGAAGGAGCGTCCTGATGGCGCGGCTCGAAAAGGCGGCACCCGACACGCTATCCCTCGATCTGTCGAACCCGCGGATGCCGGACGCGGAGTTCACCGACGAGGATGAGGCGATCGCCTACCTCTACGTTCAGGCAGATTTGGGCGAGCTGATCCAGTCGATCGGGAACTCGGGATGGCTGGACTTTGAGCCTCTCATCGTCGAAGAGTCGACGCGAACCGTCGTCGAAGGCAATCG
>NZ_JBQSXW010000036.1:0-7132 GCF_052378625.1 Brachybacterium sp. AOP25-B2-12
TGGGGCGGTGGGAGGACAACTCGATCGATCTGTTCGGTGACGCCTACGAGTACCTGATGCAGATGTACGCGGCCAACGCCGGCAAGTCCGGCGGTGAGTACTACACGCCCCAGGAGGTCTCCGAGCTGCTGGCGCGCATCACGGTGGTCGGCAAGACACAGGTCAACAAGGTCTACGATCCGGCCGTCGGATCGGGGTCGCTGCTGCTGAAGTTCGACAAGGTGCTCGGCAAGAACAACGTCCGCCAGGGGTTCTACGGCCAGGAGATCAACCTGACCACGTACAACCTCGCGCGGATCAACATGTTCCTGCACGACGTCAACTACGCCGACTTCAACCTCGCCCACGGCGACACCCTGATCGATCCACAGCACTGGGACGACGAACCGTTCGAGGCGATCGTCTCCAACCCGCCCTACTCGATCAAGTGGGAGGGCGATGCCAACCCGCTGCTGATCAACGACGAGCGGTTCGCACCGGCAGGAGTCCTCGCGCCGAAGTCGAAGGCCGACCTTGCCTTCACGATGCACATGCTCAGCTGGCTGGCGGTCAACGGCACAGCGGCGATCGTTGAGTTCCCTGGCGTGCTGTACCGCAGCGGGGCGGAGAAGAAGATCCGCCAATACCTCATCGACAACAACTACGTCGACGCTGTCATCCAGCTTCCGCCGGACCTGTTCTTTGGCACGACGATCGCGACCTGCATCCTCGTGCTGAAGAAGTCGAAGAAGACCAGTGACGTGCTGTTCATCGATGCGTCGGCCGAGTTCAAGCGCGTTGGCAACAAGAACAAGCTGCTCGAGAAGCATCAGGAGAGGATCCTCGAGGCGTTCACGACGCGCGAGCTCGAGGACTACTTCACCGCCGTCGTGAGCAACGAGGACATCGCGGCGAATGACTACAACATCGCCGTGTCGTCCTTCGTTGAGGCAGAGGACATCCGCGAAGAAGTCGACATCACTGAGTTGAACGCCGATATCGCGCGCATCGTCACCCGCCAGGCCGAGCTCCGCACGGCCATCGACGAGATCGTGGCGGATCTGGAGGGCTCCAAGTGAGCCGCATCGACGATCTGATTCAGGAACTGTGCCCGGCCGGAGTGGAGTTTAAAGAGCTTGGGAGCTGTATGGCGCGGAACGTAGGCGGGGGTACACCGTCGCGTTCAAAACGTCAGTACTGGGACGGAGACGT
Organism: Brachybacterium sp. AOP25-B2-12; assembly: GCF_052378625.1. Taxonomy (NCBI): domain Bacteria; kingdom Bacillati; phylum Actinomycetota; class Actinomycetes; order Micrococcales; family Dermabacteraceae; genus Brachybacterium; species Brachybacterium sp. AOP25-B2-12. Next base: position 1,192 of record NZ_JBQSXW010000036.1, read on the forward strand.
GCACTGGGCTTCTGTCGGTGACATCACCGCGACAACGTTGAAGATTCGCGACACCCGGCAAACAATCACCGCAGAAGGGCTTCAGTCGAGTTCCAGCAATCTCGTCCCTGAGGGCTGGGTTGTTGTTGCTGTGAAGATCGTTCCTGGAGCAATGCGCGTTGTCGAGCAACCCATCGCAATCAACCAGGACATACGTGGGCTTCTTCTGAATGATGAACTCGACCCGTACTTCTTGACGTATTACTTCAAGACGCTCAGCGTCGTTGGGAACGGGACGATTGTCAAGGGGATCACGAATCAGACACTCATGCGAATTCGGATCCCCGTGCCGCCTCTCGAGGTGCAGCGCGAGATCGTGCGAGTATTGGATAAGTTCACCCAGCTGGAAATCGAGTTGGAAGCGGAGCTGGACGCCCGGCGCACCCAATACGATTACTTCTTCAGGAACTTGCTTTCATTTCGCGCAGGTGAAGCGAAGGAGCTCACGCTTGGCGACATTGGCCGAGTCGCGATGTGTAAACGTGTATTCAAGAGCGAGACAAGTGACAGCGGAGATGTGCCGTTCTTTAAGATCGGCACATTTGGTGGTACACCTGATGCATATATTTCACGAGAACTGTTCGACTCTTATCGTGAGAAATTCTCATTCCCGAGACGTGGTGATGTTCTAATCTCTGCAGCCGGAACGATCGGTCGCACTGTTGTCTATGACGGAGAGGCAGCCTACTTTCAGGATTCGAATATCGTGTGGCTTGACCATGACGAGTCGATCGCAACGAACGCCTATTTGAGACATTGGTACAAAGTGATCGAGTGGGTTACTGATGGCGGCACCATTAGGCGGTTGTACAATTCAAATCTACTACGGGCGCGAATCTTGGTGCCTCCGCGTGCAGAGCAGGATCGGATCACGAAGATACTCGATAGGTTCGACGCGCTCGTCAACGACATCCGCATTGGTCTCCCGGCTGAACTCGACGCGCGTCGCAAGCAGTACGAGTACTACCGCGACCGCCTGCTGACGTTCAAGGAGGCTGTCTAGATGAGAAGATTTCATGAGACGGTCGCGAGCTTGGCTGAGGAGGTATTACAGGGCCTTGCCGATTCGCGTACCGCTCTAATTTACGCACCGAATACGGTCGGCAAGACTCGGCTGGCGCAGCGCCTCAAGGAGCACAATCCAGAGGGTGTGGTCGTCTACAACTCCTTTGTCGAGGACGTATTCAGCTGGGATAACGAGCGTGTCGTATTCAAGATGAATCCGGAGGCCGAGCTGTTTGAAACTATCGTGACGCAGGGTCTTGATAGTGTGATTAGTGATAACTTTCAAAGCTTCACAAGCGGAAAAATTGAACCAAGGCTTGACTTCGAAAGTGGCGAGATTAGCTTTGGCATACACAAGGGGGATGATAGTTCGACGGACGGCATCAAAATATCACGAGCAGAGGAGAGCATATTTGTTTGGAGTGTATATCACTCTGTCTTGAACGACGTGATTGAGACGCTAAGCGATAGCCCCGACCTGCGTTCAACGACTGATTATGACCAGTTAACGCTCGCTGTCATAGATGACCCGGTGTCGTCAATGGATGATGTGCGTATCGTATCAGTGGCTCTCACACTGGCGGCGCTTATTAAGCGAGCATCAGAGTTGGACTTGAAGTTTGTGATCGCCACCCACCACGCGCTCTTCTTTAATGTTCTGTTCAACTCGCTCCGGCGGAAGACTGACCGAGCGTATATTCTTGCGCGAGACCCCATTGCCGGGTGGACGCTTGCTGGGCAATCAAAGGACTCGCCTTTCAGTTACCACCTCGGGATTATTAAAGATATTCAAGAGGCCATCTCCGCGAATGCGATTGAGCGAGCCCATTTCAACCAGTTCCGAGCATTGCTCGAGAAGACGGCCAACTTCCTCGGCCACACAGGAGGTTGGGGCGACCTGCTGGTCGGGCCGGACGCCGCCCTGGTGACTAAGATTCTCAATCTGTACAGTCACGACCGATTCGCTGATATCGACACCATCGACGTGGCCGAAGATTTCAAAGAAGCTTTTAGGAGTGAGTTTCAGGAGTTTCTGAAGACTTTCAGATGGGCGGCTGCCTCATGAGCGAGTTAGCGGCACGGAAGTTCGACCTGATCGCGATCTCTTCGGAGAGCACGGTTGTCGCGGAGTATGTTCACGATCCGTTGCAGGCTGATGCGTATCAGTCGGAGTCTGCACTCGAGAAGGAGATGATCCGACTCCTCGAGGAGCAGGCGTACGACTTCCTGCCATTCACCTCTGAGGCGGAGTTGGTCGCGAACGTGCGTGTGCAGCTCGAGAAGGTCAACAAGATGACCTTCTCGGATGCCGAGTGGGAGCAGTTCTTCACGACGAAGATCGCAGGTGCCAACGACGGCATCATCGAGAAGACCGTGCGCGTGCAGGAGGATCACGTCCAGATCCTCAGGCGCGATGATGGGACGACGAAGAACATCACGCTGATCGACAAGACGAACATCCACAACAATCGGCTGCAGGTCATCAACCAGTACGAGATCGGGCGTGGCGAGGGTGACGCCGGCGGGGGCGGCGCGAAGTATTCCAACCGCTACGACGTGACTGTGCTCGTCAACGGGCTGCCGATGGTGCACATCGAGCTGAAGCGTCGTGGTGTGGACATCCGCGAAGCGTTCAATCAGATCAACCGGTACCAGCGGGATAGCTTTTGGGCCGGTTCGGGCCTGTTCGAGTACGTGCAGCTGTTCGTGATCAGCAACGGCACGTTGACGAAGTACTACTCCAACAGCACCCGCAACCGGCACTTGGCCGAGCAGAAGAAGTCTGGCGGTGCGGGCAAGGGCAGGAAGACGAGTAACTCGTTCGAGTTCACCAGTTGGTGGGCCGACGCGAACAATAAGCCGATCACCGAGCTGACGGCGTTCGTGAAGACGTTCTTCGCGAAGCACGCGCTGTTGAACATCCTGACGAAGTACTGCGTGCTCACCGCGGATCGCGACTTATTGGTGATGCGGCCGTACCAGATTGTCGCGACGGAGCGGATCCTGCAGAAGATCCAGATCTCGACGAACTACAAGACGCTCGGCACACTCGATGCCGGAGGGTACGTCTGGCACACCACCGGCTCGGGCAAAACGCTCACCTCGTTCAAGGCAGCGCAGCTCGCCTCGAAGATGCCGAGTGTGGACAAGGTACTGTTCGTCGTGGACCGCAAGGACCTCGACTACCAGACGATGCGCGAGTACGACCGATTCGAGAAGGGCGCGGCGAACTCGAACACGTCCACTGCTGTGCTGAAGAAGCAGCTTGAGGACCGGGGTACGCGGATCATCATCACGACGATCCAGAAGCTGTCGACGTTCATCAAGGCGAACAAGGGCCACGCGGTGTTCTCGGGCCACGCGGTGATCATCTTCGATGAGTGCCACCGGTCGCAGTTCGGAGACATGCACACTGACATCACGCGGGCGTTCAAGAAGTACAACCTTTTCGGGTTCACCGGTACGCCGATCTTCGCTGCGAACGCCGGCAGCGGTGGCAACCCTCAGTTGCGCACGACCGAGCAGGCGTTCGGCGACAAGCTGCACACGTACACGATCGTCGACGCCATCACGGACAAGAACGTGCTGCCGTTCCGGATCGACTACATCAACACCATCAAGGTCGGAAACCCCGACGACTCACAGGTGTCAGCGATCGACCGCGAGCGAGCTCTCCTGGACGTGCGCCGGATCCGGGACGTCGTGGCATACACCCTGGAGCACTTCGATCAGAAAACGAAGCGCTCATCGAGCTACGAACACGCAGTCGTGACGAACGTCGCCGACTCGGTGCGGGGCCGGCGTCAGGCGGAGGCACTCAAGGAGCGGAAGCGAGTTCGAGGATTCAACGCGCTGTTCGCGACCGCGTCGATCGATGCCGCCCGCCGTTACTACAACCAGTTCCAGATGCAGATGGCGGAGCTTCCACCGGACAAGCGCCTGAAGATCGGGCTGATCTTCAGCTACGGCGCGAACGAGGCCGAGGCGGACGGCATCCTCGATGATGAAGCGTTCGACACCGATGCGCTCGACCGTGACACGCGCTCGTTCCTGGAAGACGCGATCCAGGACTACAACGACATGTTCGGGACCAGCTACGACACGAGCGCCGACCGGTTCCAGAACTACTACAAGGACCTGTCGCAGCGGATGAAAAACCGCGAGATCGACCTGGTCATCGTGGTGAACATGTTCCTCACCGGCTTCGACGCTGAATACACTGTTCGTCGACAAGAACCTGCGCGCCCACGGCCTGATCCAGGCATACTCGCGCACGAACCGCATCCTCAACTCCGTGAAGACCTACGGCAACATCGTCGCCTTCCGCGACCTCGAGGAAGAGACGAACGCCGCGCTGGAGCTGTTCGGCAACAAGGACGCCCGCGGCGTCGTACTGCTGAAACCGTACGGCGACTACTACGGCGAGTACGTCGACAAGGTCACCGAGCTGCTCTCGCGTTTCCCGGTCGGTCAGCAGATCGTGGGGGAGCAGGCGCAGAAGGACTTCATTCAGCTGTTCGGCGCGATCCTGCGGCTGCAGAACATCCTCACGTCCTTCGACGACTTCGACGGCAACGATCCGCTCACCGAGCGACAGCGGCAGGACTACACCAGCATCTACCTGCGGCTACGCGATGAGTTCACGCGCGATCGTGACGGCGACAGAGAAGTCATCAACGACGACGTCGTGTTCGAGATCGAGCTCGTCAAGCAGGTCGAGATCAACGTCGACTACATCCTCATGCTCGTCGAGAAGCTCCGCACCGAGAAAGGCGACGGCGACGACAAGGAGATCCGCGCCGAGATCACCCGCGCCGTCGACGCGAGCCCGACCCTCCGCAGCAAGCGCGACCTCGTCGAGGACTTCGTCGAGTCGGTGTCGCTGCAGGGCGCGGTCGATGAGCAGTGGCAGGCGTACATCGCCGCGAAGCGAGAGGCCGAGCTTCAAGAGCTCATCGAAACGCACAAGCTCAAGCTGGAGCAGACGCGGTCGTTCGTGGATGCCGCGTTCCGGGACGGCCAGCTGCGCACAGCGGGCACCGAGATCACCCGCATCCTGCCACCCGTGTCGCGGTTCAACCGCGAGTCCAACCATGGCGACAAGAAGAAGCGGGTCATCGAAGCGCTCTCCAGGTTCTTCGAGCGGTTCCGGGGACTTGCCACTGGGGGTGGGGAGCCTGGGGACTGAGGTCAGCACGAAGGGCGCTGGCGGCACAGCCGCTCACGCGCCACAATCTGCGCATTCAGCCAGGCACGCAAGGGTGCGGCATGTTCGAGCATCTCGGCCGGGCCGTTCAACCGTGCACCGCTTCGGCCACGGCCGTCTCGATCCGCGCGGCCAGGTCGTCGACGAGCTGCTGGCACAGCGTGATCCCGGCCGCACCGTCCTGCTCTTGCCGGCACTCGGACAAGCGTGCCTCGTCGATCGGGATCCGCTTGGCGAATCCACGAGTGGTGCTGACCTCGATGTACGCGCCGGTCTCACCGGGCCCGTCGGCTCCCAGCCGCATCTTCACAGGAGTGTCCCACGGGACGTCGGCCGTCTGCATCGCCGCGTTGCCGAAGTTGGACGCGCTCGTGTTGAACGGGCTGCTGATCATCAATGCCCCTCCTTCCTCGAATGCTCGGCGATCTCGCAGTGTGGCACCGTTCGGCGAAACCACCACCTCGCTCGGTGTGTCCGACGTTCCAATCTACATTGCAGGACGGCCCGCATCCCCGTCAGCACGCCACCTGGACAAGTGCCGGAGCCGTCTCGATCTCATCGCAGTTCGGCGCTTCGGCATCCTCACTCACTGCGATACAAAAGCCAGAGTCGTCGCTATCGGTATGATCTATCCAATTGCTCATGCGATAAGCGCTTATGCCGTTGTGCCTGGTCAGGCGCGGTTTGCTG
>NZ_JBQSXW010000037.1:0-5994 GCF_052378625.1 Brachybacterium sp. AOP25-B2-12
GGGGGGGGTAAGAGCAGCAGGGACACAGAGACGCGGGGCCGCAGGGCCACAGAGACACGGGTGCTCAGAGCCGCAGGGACACGGGGCCACCGTGCCAATGGGCCAATGGGCCAATGGGCCAATGGGAACGCCAGCCAGCCGGAACGGTGCCCCGCACACCCTTGCCGGCACGGAACACCACCGCCCACCGATACCGCCAACGAACCGGAACAACGCGACCGCGCCACAAAAGAAGACAGCACACACCGGCTCTCCCCAAGCCCGAGTCCGGGCATAAAAAAAGGGGGGTCAGGAAACCCTGACCCCCACACACGAGCACACTCCCCGAACAGACCCCACAAAGGACTGCAGGGCCCGATCAACCACCACACAATCCCCGCCCGGCACCACCCACAACAGGCGTGCCCCAACAGAGACCATGCAGCAGGACCAGGCCCCACAGCACTGCAAGAATGTCCGGCGGCGACCTACTCTCCCACACCCTACCGAGTGCAGTACCATCGGCGCAGTCGAGCTTAGCTACCGGGTTCGGAATGGAACCGGGCGTTTCCTCGACGCTATGACCGCCGTAACACGGCGAGACAACCAATCCCCAACACACCACACCCCACTCAGGGACACAGCGGCAGGAGTTGTTCTCCAAGAACCACACAGTGGACGCGAACACACAATGAGCAACAACAATAGTGTTGATAAGTCATCAGCCATTAGTACCAGTCAGCTCCACACATTGCTGTGCTTCCACATCTGGCCTATCAACCCGGTGGTCTGCCGGGGGCCTCTCACCCACAAGGGGCACGGATATCTCATCTTGAAGCAGGCTTCCCGCTTAGATGCTTTCAGCGGTTATCCCTTCCCGACGTAGCCAACCAGCCATGCTCTTGGCAGAACAACTGGCACACCAGAGGTCAGTCCATCCCGGTCCTCTCGTACTAGGGACAGGTCTTCTCAAATATCCAACGCGCGCAGCGGATAGGGACCGAACTGTCTCACGACGTTCTAAACCCAGCTCGCGTACCGCTTTAATAGGCGAACAGCCTAACCCTTGGGACCAACTCCAGCCCCAGGATGCGACGAGCCGACATCGAGGTGCCAAACCATGCCGTCGATATGAGCTCTTGGGCAAGATCAGCCTGTTATCCCCGGGGTACCTTTTATCCGTTGAGCGACACCCATTCCACAATGAGGTGCCGGATCACTAGTTCCTGCTTTCGCACCTGCCCGACTTGTCAGTCTCGCAGTCAAGCTCCCTTGTGCACTTACACTCGACACCTGATTACCAACCAGGCTGAGGGAACCTTTGAGCGCCTCCGTTACTCTTTAGGAGGCAACCGCCCCAGTTAAACTACCCATCAGGCACTGTCCCTGATCCGGATCACGGACCGAGGTTAGGAATCCAGAACGACCAGAGTGGTATTTCAACAATGACTCCACACGAACTAGCGTCCATGCTTCACAGTCTCCCACCTATCCTACACAAGCCGTTCCGAACACCAATACCAAACTATAGTAAAGGTCCCGGGGTCTTTCCGTCCTGCTGCGCGTAACGAGCATCTTTACTCGTAATGCAATTTCGCCGAGTTCGCGGTTGAGACAGTGGAGAAGTCGTTACGCCATTCGTGCAGGTCGGAACTTACCCGACAAGGAATTTCGCTACCTTAGGATGGTTATAGTTACCACCGCCGTTTACTGGGGCTTAAATTCTCAGCTTCGCTCCGAAGAGCTAACCGGTCCTCTTAACCTTCCAGCACCGGGCAGGCGTCAGTCCGTATACAGCGTCTTTCGACTTCGCACGGACCTGTGTTTTTAGTAAACAGTCGCTTCTCCCTGGTCTCTGCGGCCCTCGAGGCTCTCACCTCTCAGGCCCCCCTTCTCCCGAAGTTACGGGGGTATTTTGCCGAGTTCCTTAACCACGATTCTCTCGAACGCCTCGGTATTCTCTACCTGATCACCTGAGTCGGTTTAGGGTACGGGCGACAGTGTTCGTCACGCCGGAACTTTTCTTGGCAGTACAGGATCACTCACCTACTCCCTGAAGGGATCCCCATCACGTCTCACCCCATACGGCACCGCATTACCGGTGCGCGGGCTGCTCGCTTGGACGGACTATTCCATTAAGTCCGCGGAAGCTACCTCTCTGCGTCATTCCATACGCTGACCTACTACACGCTCGGTTCCCACGCTCACCCGAGCACATCTCCCGAAGGAGACGAGTCGGATTCGGATGGTTAGCATCACGCGATTCGGTATGGGTCCTCACACTGTCGGTTCGGGAATATCAACCCGATGTCCATCGACTACGCCTGTCGGCCTCGCCTTAGGTCCCGACTAACCCAGGGCGGATTAACCTGGCCCTGGAACCCTTGATCAATCGGCGGACGGGTTTCTCACCCGTCTTTCGCTACTCATGCCTGCATTCTCACTCGTGCAGTCTCCACCACTGGGTTACCCCGCAGCTTCACTGCCTGCACGACGCTCCCCTACCCATCCAGGAAAACCTGAATGACACAGCTTCGGCGGTGTACTTGAGCCCCGCTACATTGTCGGCGCAGAATCACTTGACCAGTGAGCTATTACGCACTCTTTCAAGGGTGGCTGCTTCTAAGCCAACCTCCTGGTTGTCTCAGCAACTCTACATCCTTTTCCACTTAGCACACGCTTAGGGGCCTTAGCTGATGTTCTGGGCTGTTTCCCTCTCGACTATGAAGCTTATCCCCCACAGTCTCACTGCTACGCTCTCACGTACCGGCATTCGGAGTTTGGCTAAGGTCAGTAACCCGGTGGGGCCCATCGCCTATCCAGTGCTCTACCTCCGGCACGAAACACGTAACGCTGCACCTAAATGCATTTCGGGGAGAACCAGCTATCACGAAGTTTGATTGGCCTTTCACCCCTATCCACAGGTCATCCCCTCCATTTTCAACTGAAGTGGGTTCGGGCCTCCACGCGGTCTTACCCGCGCTTCACCCTGCCCATGGATAGATCACTTCGCTTCGGGTCTAGAGCCGGCGACTGAACGCCCCGTTCAGACTCGCTTTCGCTACGGCTACCCCACACGGGTTAACCTCGCCACCGACCACTAACTCGCAGGCTCATTCTTCAAAAGGCACGCCGTCACCCCTCAAGGCTCCGACGGATTGTAAGCGCACGGTTTCAGGTTCTATTTCACTCCCCTCCCGGGGTACTTTTCACCTTTCCCTCACGGTACTTGTCCGCTATCGGTCACAAGGAAGTATTCAGGCTTACCAGGTGGTCCTGGCAGATTCACACCAGATTTCACGGGTCCGGTGCTACTTGGGAACAGCGTCACGCGCTGCAGCGGTTTCGTCTACGGGGGTCACACCCTCTACGCCGTCGCACTCACCACGACTTCGACTACCACTACGAGCTGACGTCGACGATTCGGCAGAACCATCAGACACGTCCCACAACCCCCATCCTGCAACCCCTGCCGGGTATCACACAGAACAGGTTTAGCCTCATCCGCTTTCGCTCGCCACTACTCACGGAATCACTGTTGTTTTCTCTTCCTGCGGGTACTGAGATGTTTCACTTCCCCGCGTTCCCTCCACACTGCCTATACATTCAGCAGCGGGTACCAGGACATGACTCCTGGTGGGTTTCCCCATTCGGACATCTCCGGATCACAGGTCGGTTGTCACCTCCCCGGGGCTTATCGCAGACTCCTACGTCCTTCATCGGCTCCTTGTGCCAAGGCATTCACCGTGCGCCCTTAGAAACTTAGGCAACACTACAAAGACTTATTGCTTACAAAGATGCTCGCGTCCACTATGCAGTTCTCAAAGAACAACCCCACACCCCCACACACCGACCATCCGATCGACCATGCAGGAGGGAGGACCAGCCACACACACCCCAGGCCCCACCCCGAAGGACAGGACCCGAGGATGCGCGTGCAGCCTCAAAACCCAATAGCGTGTCTCCACCTCGAACCCCCGACCCCAGGCCCCGTTCCACACCCACAAGGAGCTGTACTGAGGACCGCCGAGCCGGCGATGAAGTGCCCATCCGTTGATGTTCCACCCTTGAGCAACCACCCACGACACAAACGGTCGTGCAGATGGCCACCATAACTGGTGATGCTCCTTAGAAAGGAGGTGATCCAGCCGCACCTTCCGGTACGGCTACCTTGTTACGACTTAGTCCCAATCACCAATCCCACCTTAGACAGCTCCCTCCACAAGGGATGGGCCACTGGCTTCGGGTGTTACCGACTTTCGTGACTTGACGGGCGGTGTGTACAAGGCCCGGGAACGTATTCACCGCAGCGTTGCTGATCTGCGATTACTAGCGACTCCGACTTCATGGGGTCGAGTTGCAGACCCCAATCCGAACTGAGACCGGCTTTTTGGGATTCGCTCCACCTCACAGTATCGCAACCCTTTGTACCGGCCATTGTAGCATGCGTGAAGCCCAAGACATAAGGGGCATGATGATTTGACGTCGTCCCCACCTTCCTCCGAGTTGACCCCGGCAGTCTCCCATGAGTCCCCGCCATTACGCGCTGGCAACATGGAACGAGGGTTGCGCTCGTTGCGGGACTTAACCCAACATCTCACGACACGAGCTGACGACAACCATGCACCACCTGTGCACCAGTCCGAAGAAAACCCCATCTCTGGAGTCGTCCGGTGCATGTCAAGCCTTGGTAAGGTTCTTCGCGTTGCATCGAATTAATCCGCATGCTCCGCCGCTTGTGCGGGCCCCCGTCAATTCCTTTGAGTTTTAGCCTTGCGGCCGTACTCCCCAGGCGGGGCACTTAATGCGTTAGCTACGGCGCGGAGAACGTGGAATGTCCCCCACACCTAGTGCCCAACGTTTACGGCATGGACTACCAGGGTATCTAATCCTGTTCGCTCCCCATGCTTTCGCTTCTCAGTGTCAGTAATGGCCCAGAGACCTGCCTTCGCCATCGGTGTTCTTCCTGATATCTGCGCATTTCACCGCTACACCAGGAGTTCCAATCTCCCCTACCACACTCTAGCTTGCCCGTACCCACCGCACGTCCAGGGTTGAGCCCTGGATTTTCACGGCAGACGCGACAAGCCACCTACAAGCTCTTTACGCCCAATAATTCCGGACAACGCTTGCGCCCTACGTATTACCGCGGCTGCTGGCACGTAGTTAGCCGGCGCTTCTTCTGCAGGTACCGTCACTTTCGCTTCTTCCCTGCTGAAAGAGGTTTACAACCCGAAGGCCGTCATCCCTCACGCGGCGTCGCTGCATCAGGCTTTCGCCCATTGTGCAATATTCCCCACTGCTGCCTCCCGTAGGAGTCTGGGCCGTGTCTCAGTCCCAGTGTGGCCGGTCGCCCTCTCAGGCCGGCTACCCGTCATCGCCTTGGTGAGCCATTACCTCACCAACAAACTGATAGGCCGCGAGTCCATCCCTCACCGAAAAACTTTCCAATCCCCACCATGCGATGGGAACTCATATCCGGTATTAGCCACGATTTCCCGAGGTTATCCCGAAGTGAGGGGCAGGTTACTCACGTGTTACTCACCCGTTCGCCACTAATCACCCGTGCAAGCACGGGATCATCGTTCGACTTGCATGTGTTAAGCACGCCGCCAGCGTTCGTCCTGAGCCAGGATCAAACTCTCCATTAAAAAATGAAAACAATCCCGACAGAAAACGAACAACTAGCTATTGCTAGATGTCCATAAAACTGCCAAAACATAATACTTTGGCATCAACAAACAGACACGCTATTGAGATCTCAAACAACACGCGCACATCCCGCCGACCCGATATCATCGGTCCGGCCAAGAGGCTCGGTTCGCCACCGTGAGGACCAAGATCCTCGCTGCGACTTCTGCGATTATCCGCTTCGTCGTCCCGGCGCGAGTCACTACTCTAGCAGTGAACCCGACCCCGCTGCAACTCCGCGGCCCGTGCTCCCCGTCACACCCGCATCCCGTCCTGGCGATGCACATGCTCCGGATCCTCCGGCGGATCCCGAGGGATCCGGTC
>NZ_JBQSXW010000038.1:0-5603 GCF_052378625.1 Brachybacterium sp. AOP25-B2-12
GCCGCCCGGAGACGCGATGATCACACCGGGCAAGATACGGTGTGGCGCGGTACAGACACGCAGGAGCAAGGAGTGGTTGATCAGATGGCAGGTGTGAGATCTCGGTCTGCCGGCGCACTGGAAGCTCTGGTGATGCGCGCCTTGTGGACCGCCGCCGCACCGCTTAGTGCCAGCGCGATCCAGGCGACCTTCGATGACCCCGCACCCGCCCAGACCACGGTGTTGACGGTGCTGTCCCGGCTCGAGACGAAGGGGATGGTCACCCGACGAGCCCTCTCCCCCCGGCGGGTCACATTCGAAGCAGCCGTGAGCAGTGCACAGGCGCACGCAGCAGACATGGTCGAGGCGCTCGAGGACGCGCAGGATCGCGAAGATGCACTGATGGCCTTCACCGACAACCTCTCCGAGGCCGACCTCGATCTGGTGATGGACGCGATCACCTCACGGCGCTCTCACCGGGAACGATGATGATCGGGGCGATCGTCGGGTTGATGGTGGCAGGACTCGCCGCCGTCCCGCTCTCGGCGTGTCTTCTCACTCGTGGGGGGTGGCAGATCCGTCGTCCACGTCGCGCGCTGATGGTGTGGGCTCTCGCCGGTGCACTGGGGTTGGTCGTGACGATCGTGGCCGTTCTCGTCGCGGCGGCGCTGTCGCTGTCGACGAGCTCTGCTGGCGCGCCGATCAAGGGGTTGGCCCTGACGCTCATCGCCTGGGCCGGGCTCGGAGGTCTTGGTATCGCGGGATCTCTTGCTCAGCTGGGTCGGGTCGATCTCGGCGAGGATGATGGCGAAAGGCCGAGCATCACTGAACTGCTCGCCCGTCGGCGGACAGACTCCTGGCAGATGGGTGCCATCACCGTCGTCGAGATCGAGGACCCGCGCTATGTGGCCGTGGCTATACCGGGCACGCCGTCAACGATCTTCGTCTCGCGCGCTGTCCGGCACGCACTGCCGCCCTCCTACCTGTCCGCTGTTCTCGCCCATGAGGCAGCGCACCTCAACCAGCGCCACGCACTGCTGAGGAGGCTTGGAGACTGGCACACGGCATGTCTGCCCAAACGTTCCCGCCTGCGGCGGGAGATCTCCTCACGGATCACGCTGCTCACCGAGCTGGCCGCGGACGACGCCGCAGCCTCCAAGGTGGGCCCCGCCCACATGCGGGATGCCCTGGCCGCTCTCAACCACATTTCCCCCTCCCGCGAGTTAGGAGTTCGCGCTGCTCGAGTCAGCGCGCTCCATTCGCAGCGCTGCGCGCCGGAAGCCTTGCCGTCTTCGCGCACTCTGAGCCGACAGCTGCGCCCCGGGCATCGCTGAGTCGCGCACGAGAGACGTCCGCGACATCGCAACCTGTCGCCCCGAGACCCTTATTCGACATCTTGTAGAGTCGGTGCGGTGAAGCAGAGAGCAGCGGCCCTGGCGCTCGGCGCGCTCTTCCTCGCGGCGCTGCCCGCGGTGGCGGCGAGCCTGCTCGGCGGCCCCTCCCTGTACGAGGACATCCACCGAGGGTTCCCCGGCTTCGGGCCGGCGGTGTTCGCGGCGGCGCTCCGCGGTGCCGCCGACCTCGCGGCCGTAGTCTCCCTGGGCGCCGTCGTCGCGGTGCTGTTCCTGCATCCGCGCGGGAAGAGCGAGGCAGGTCGACTGCGATTCGGCCCGGACCTGCGCCTCCTCACGTGGGCGTCGGGCGCCTGGACCGTGCTGGCGGCGGCGAACGTGATCGTCGTTGCACCCGAGTCCAACGGTGTCGAGCTGGGACGCCTCCTGGAGCCGGGGGCGTTCGGGCCGCTCTACATGTTCGGCTACATGCCCCGGGCGTGGACCGTGACTCTGGTCGGGGCACTGGTCTTGTGGCTGTGCTCCTACTGGGGAACGCGCTGGACGACGCTGCTGCCGGGGCTGTGGGCGGGGATCATCGGCGCTCTAGCGCCGGTGGTGGTGGGGCAGATCCTCGTCGGTCCGAACCATGACATCGGCGGGGATGCCGGCGCGCTCCAGACCATCGCGGCAGGAGTCCTCCTCGGACCGGTCCTGGTCACCGCCGCGGTGCGGCTGATCCGCACCGGGGAACGGGGCCCTCTCGATGAGGGGCTCGTCCTCCGCGTCGGCCTGGTCGGGGCGACTGTCGTGCTCGCGGCGGAGCTCGTGGTGACGTGGTTCAAACTTGCCGGGAGCGATCCGTGGGAGAGCGTGACCGGCGTTCTCGCCCTGGTGCGTCTTGCCCTTCTGGCAGCGCTCGTGGTCTCTCTCGTGATGATGCGGCGCAGGGGCTCTCACCGGATGGCGGTCCCGGCCCTGCTGATCATCGTGTGGGTGGCGATCGGTGCGGCGATGACTCGGATTCCGCCGCCGCAGTACTTCGTGCCCACGAGCATCCCCCAGGTGTTCATGGGGTTCGAGGTGCCGGATGCGCCGACATTCGCGACGCTTATGAGCACAGGGAGGCTCAACCTGCTGTTCGCCGTCCTCGCGGTCGTCGGCATCGCGTCCTATCTCGCGATGGTGATCGCCCTGCGCCGGCGGGGCACGAAATGGCCCATCAGCCGCGTGCTGCTGTGGTGCGGCGGCTGGCTGGTCGTTCTCGCGGCCACGAGCTCCGGGTTCGGGAAGTACTCCGCCCCGGACTTCGGCGTGCACATGGTGGTGCACATGAGCCTGTCCATGCTCGCTCCGATCCTCCTGGTCCAGGGCGGGGTGATCACGTTGATCCTGCGCACCGCGCGCGCGGATCGACGCCGGGCGAGCGTGCACTCGTGGGTGACGCAGATCCTGCACTGGCGGCTGCTGCGGACCCTCTACCACCCGGCGGTCGTGTTCATCATCTTCATCGGCTCCTACTACGGCCTGTACTTCACCCCGCTGTTCGGCACGATGATGCGCTTCCACTGGGCGCACCAGCTGATGAACCTCCACTTCCTGGCCACGGGATATGCGTACTACAGCCTGATCATCGGCGTGGACCGTCCGCCGCGCCCGTTGCCCCACATCGGGAAACTCGGCTACACCTTCGCCGCGATGCCCTTCCACGCCTTCTTCGGCGTGGCCATCTACTCCTCGCCCACGCTGTTCGCCCAGACCTACTACGACTACCTCGCGCTGCCGTGGGCGGATCTCTGGGAGTCGCAGAAGATGGCCGGTGCTGTGGCTTGGGGTGGTGGGGAGATCCCGCTGATCATCGCGATCGTCGCGCTGTGCATCCAATGGGCGCGCCAGGATGACAAGGAGGCCCGGCGACGGGATCGGCACCTCGACCGCGGCCTGGACACCGAGTTCGACGCCTACAACGACATGCTCAAGAGACTCTCGGACAGGGAGCGCACCCGATGAACCACACCCCCACCGCACAGGCCGCCCCACCAGCCCTCTCCCTGGAGGAGCGGTACACCTTCGACGTCTCCGGGATGACCTGCGCGGCATGCGCGAATCGCATCGAGCGGAAGCTGAACAAGCTCGACGGCGTCAGCGCCACCGTCAACTACGCCACCGAGCGCGCCGTCGTCACGGGCATCACCTCACCGGCGCACGCGATCGATGTCATCCGCGGCGCCGGGTACGACGCCGCCGAGCACGACGACCAGGACGACGAGTGGTCGCGCCGCGCCAACGAGAATCGCATCGTGAGCCTGCGGCGCAGACTCATCACCGCAGCACTGCTCACCGTCCCCCTGATGGACCTCACCATCGCCCTCGCACTCGTCGAGCAATGGCGGTTCCCCGGCTGGGAACTGCTGTGCGTCCTCCTCGCGATCCCCGTCATCACGTGGGCGGCATGGCCCTTCCACCGGGCTGCCTGGAGGAACCTGCAGAACCGCTCCGTCAGCATGGACACTCTCGTCTCCATCGGCATCCTCACCTCGTTCGGCTGGGCCCTGGTCTCGATGCTCGCGGGCATCGACGCCGCCGACGGCGTGTGGCTCGGCATCGGCGAGGTCCCCGAGGGCGCCAACGCCCTGTACCTCGATGTCGCCGCGGGGCTGACGACCTTCCAGCTCGCGGGCCGCTACTTCGAGACCCGCAGCCGGCGCCGCGCCGGCGACGTGCTCGGCGCGCTGTCCGCTCTCGGGGCACGAGAGGCCCGCCGTCGACGTGACGGGGTCGAGACGATGGTGCCGGTCGAGGAACTCCGCACCGGAGACGTCGTGCTCGTGCGCCCCGGCGAGACGATCGCCGTCGACGGCCGGATCATCGAGGGCACCGCCTCCCTCGACACCGGTGCGATGACCGGGGAATCCCTCCATCGCACGGTCGGGCCGGGCGACGAGGTCATCGGCGGCTCCGTCTCCGCGGACGGGATCCTCGCCCTCGAGGCGACCCGGGTCGGTGCCCACACGCAACTCGCACAGATGGCCGCCGTCGCCGAGCAGGCGCAGATCCGCAAGGCCCAGGTCCAGCACCTCGTCGACGCCGTGGTGCGCGTGTTCGTCCCCGTCGTCCTCATCCTCACCGTGCTCGTCGCACTCGCCTGGCTCCTCTCCGGGGCAGACCTGTCCACGGCGGTGACCAACGGGATCAGCGTGCTGATCATCGCCTGCCCCTGCGCCCTCGGTCTCGCCACCCCCACCGCGCTCATGGTCGGCGTGGGACGCGGCGCACTGCTCGGAGTCCTGGTCAAGGGACAAGACGCTCTCGAAGCCAGCGGCAAGGTCACCACCGTCGTCCTGGACAAGACCGGAACCCTCACGATCGGCGCTCCACGCGTCGTCGACATCCACCCCCACGGAGTCACCGCCGAGCAGCTAATGCGTCTGGCCGCAGGCGTCGAGTCGTCCTCCGAGCACGCCGTCGCCGAAGCGCTCCGCACCCACGCCGCGACCATGGTCGCCGACATTCCCGCCGCCACCGAGCACACCGTCTCCCCCGGTCACGGGATCAGCGCAACGATCAACGGTGAGAACATCGCCGTCGGCAGCCCCACCTTCATGCACGAACTGAGCGCCCACCTCAGCGAGCCGATGGAGGAAGCCATCAACGACGCCGAGCAGGCAGGTCGCTCCACAGCTCTGGTCGCACGAGGCGCCGAGGTCATCGGAGTGATCACGCTCTCCGACGTGATCAAGGAGGACGCCGCGGAGGCCGTCGCCGCACTGCACGAGCTCGGTCTGCAGACGGTACTGCTCACAGGGGACACCCCGGCAGCTGCCGAGCGAGTCGCCGACTCCCTCGGGATCGCGCAGGTTCGAGCAAGTGTCCTGCCCACCGAGAAGGTCGCCGTGATCGAACAGCTCCAAGCCGAGGGGCACCGAGTCGCCATGGTCGGCGACGGCATCAACGACGCCCCCGCCCTCGCGGCCGCCGATCTGGGGCTAGGAGTCGTCACCGGAACCGACGTCGCCCTCAAGACTGCTGACATCATCCTCGTCCGGGATGATCTCTACGCGATCGCGGACGCCATCACGCTCGCCCGCGCCACCAACCGCACCATCCGCACCAACCTGATCTGGGCCTTCGCCTACAACATCGCAGCCATCCCGATCGCCGCCGCCGGGCTGCTGAACCCCCTCATCGCAGCCGCAGCGATGTCCCTCTCCTCCGTCTTCGTCGTCCACAACAGCCTCCGACTCCAGAACATCCGAAGCCTCCGCCCAAACAGGCCACGCGACGTGTAACCAA
>NZ_JBQSXW010000039.1:0-4877 GCF_052378625.1 Brachybacterium sp. AOP25-B2-12
GCTAGTCCTTGACCTGGGCGGACAGCTTCGCGGGGCGGTTCTTGACGAACACGTCGCGCATGCGGGTCACCACCCCGTCGAACTTCGCGGTGCGCGGGAACTCGGGGTCGGGGTTCGGCAGCGTCATCTGGTCCGCGTAGAGGAACTGGTGCATCTGCTCGGCCGTGTAGTCGCGCAGCGGCACCGAGCGGTCGAACAGGCCGCAGTACGCGAAGCGCTTCCAGCGGTACACGCCGGGACGGAACTGGCTGAACCGCACGGGTCCTTCGTCGATCGTCCGGTCCAGGTCGATGAGCTCGTCGATGTCGATGTCGACCACCGTGCCCAGTCCCTCGCAGCGTGGGCACATGCCGGTGGGGTCGTGGAACGAATAGGCGGGGGAGTACCCGGCCGAGGGCTCGCCGATCCGGGAGAACACCAGCCGCAGCAGCGGGGCGACGTCGCAGGCCGTCGCGACGATCGACCGCGTGTTGCCGGTGAAACGACGCTGGTCGATGAGCGCCGTGAAGGTGAGCCCGCCCATCGACTGCACCTCCGGTGCCGGCAGCTGCGGCAGACGGTTGCGCACGAACGTGGGGTAGGAGTCGTTGACCAGCCGTTGGGCCTCGGCGGCGACGGTGTCCAGGACCAGCGAGGACTTCCCGGAGCCCGAGACGCCCGTGACCACCGTGAGGGTGTGCTTGGGGATGTCCACCGAGACGTCGCGGAGGTTGTTGGTCGAGGCCCCGACGACGCGGATCACGTCGCCCGGGGTGCTCGTGGTCGATGGCGGGGAGAGGGGCGTGGTCATGGTCTCGAGCCTAGGGGAAGCGCCTGACGTCCCACGGCGGCCGGGCACCCGGCCCCGTAACCTCGTCCCATGCCCCCGGACTACGACGCCCGCATCGTCGACCTCTACGACGAGGACAACCCGGCAGGCGCGGGGGAGGGCTTCGTCCTGGCGTTCGCCGATCGGCTCGGCGCGCGCAGGATCCTGGACCTGGGCTGGGGCACGGGAGCGCTCACGGTCCGCCTCACGGGACCCGGGCGCACCGTGTGCGGGGCGGACCCCTCGGCCACGATGATCGACTACGCACGGCGTCGTCCCGGTGCCGAGGCCGTGACCTGGATCCAGGGAGATGCCGATGGGGTCCCGGTCGATCCCGTGGACCTCGTGCTCATGACCGGGAACGTCGTCCAGCACATCGCCGACCCCGCCTGGCAGGGCACCCTGCGTGCACTTCGATCGCGCCTGGTGCCCGGGAGCCGCCTGGTGTTCGACAGCAGGAACCCGTCGGCGCGAGCCTGGGAGCAGTGGCGTCGGGAGCGCCCGAGAACGCGCGAGACGATCCACGGTCCGCTCCGGGAATGGTCCGAGGTCGAGGAGCGCGGCGAAGGCCTGGTCCATGCCCGCTTCCACAACGTGTTCGAACGGTCGGGGGCGCACGTGGTGCAGGAGGAGACCTTCGTGTTCCGGGACCTGGCGCGTCTGACGAGTGACCTCGCCGAGGCGGGCTTCGAGATCCTGTGGGTCTGCGGGGATACTCTGGGGCCCCGTTCGACGGCTCTGCGCCGGGGATGCTCATCGAGGCGCACCCTGCGCCCTGAGCGGACGTCGGCTGCGGACTGCCGCGCCCTTGGAGCCCCCGGGTTTTCGACGTCGATCTCGCCGCCCCCTGCCCGACCGGGCAATCCTGCGCGACCGCCCGGCTGATCGCGCGCACTCGCTCACCTTGGTGAACGCGGAGTCGACCTCGGGCGTCGGCGCGGCCACACTGACGCTGTCCGCCTGCCGCGGACCCCGCGGGCGACCTGTGCACGGCCCCGTGCTCGATGCAGCCGATGGCACGTCGAGGAGGGTCCCGCACGGCACGGCGGGCTCCAGGAGCGGCGCATCGGAGGGAGTGCGCCGTCGTCGTGAGGACGGACGCACCGCGTCCGGAGGGGGAGAGACCTGCATGGGCGCATCGATCGGGGGACCCCCGATGCCCCGGGCCGACGCCGGTGACGGGACGCCGCGGGGGAGGGGACGCATGCTCGCGGCCCTCGGCATCTCCCAGGCGGTCGACACCACCGAGTCCGGGCTCGTGAAGTACTTCTTCCCGCTGATCCGGGCAGCATTCGGCCTGGACCTCGGAGCGCTCGGCATCCTCACGGCGATCCCGCTGATCTGCCGCACCGTGTGCGGTCCGATCTGGGCGACGATCGCGGATCGCTTCGGACGCCGCCGGATCCTGATCCTCGTCACCGGGGTCTGGGGCGTGTTCACGATCGCCGCGGGCTGCGCCCCGACCTACGAGGCGCTGCTCGTGCTGTTCACGATCTCCTCGATCGGGACGGTGGCGTCCGAGCCGATCCTCAACGGCCTCCTGCCCGAGGTCTTCCGCGCCTCCGAGCGCGGACGGGCCTTCGGCCTGGTGCGCGGCATCGGCGCCGCCGTCGGGATCGTCCTCGTGCCCACGGTCGGCATGCTGAGCGCCGACCCCCAGGGCTGGCGGTACGCGCTGTGGGTGATGGGCCTGGTCTCGATCCTCTCGGGGCTCATGATCCTGCGCTGGGTGCCGGCCTCCGCACCGGTCGGAGGTGGGAACGACCCGGACCGTCCACGTCCGGCCTTCCGGATCCTCGACGCCCTCGCCCTCTTCAGGATCCCCACGATCGTGCTCATGGCCGTGATGCTTCCGCTGGTCACCTCCGTCGCCGTGCTCCCGTTCTACTCGACGTTCCTCGTGGACGTCCGTGGCTACGAACCGTGGGAGTCCGTGATCCTGCTGGGCGTCAACACCCTGGGCATCGCCGTGTCCTCCGTGATCGGCGGTCGCCTCGGGGACCGCTGGGACCGCCGGTTCGGTCCTCGGTGCCGGATCATGCTGATGCAGATCTACCTCGTCGTGTTCGCCGTGACCGTCGCCGCGGTGACCCAGCTGCCCTTCGACGGGCGCGGATTCGTCTATCCCGCCACGCTCGTGATGGGCCTCGTGTTCTCGATCGGCTTCTCCGGCTGCGTCCTGCCGATGATCACCACCGTCGTGCCCCTGCAGCTCGGGGCGACGACCTTCTCGCTGCTCCTGTCGCTGGTCCAGGGGTCCGTGTCGGCGTTCCTGGCGATCTTCGCCGGCGAGGTGGCGGAGCGGATCGGGCTCGCGGGGATGTTCTGGTGGCTGATGACCGTGCCCTTCCTGCTCAACGCCGTCCTGTGGATCGGCTTCTATCGCATCTACCCGCGGGACCGGGCACGCCAGGAGCGGCGCACCGCCACGATGGAGGTCCATGCCGTCGGATCGTCGTGACCGCGGGGGCCCGTCGGCGTCGGGTCGGCGCAGGGCGACGGGCCGGCGCGGGACACCGCAGTGACAAGATGGCAGGTATCCCGCTTCCCGCGCGGCCCGGCCGCGCCCTCGCCCGAGGAGTCCCCATGCCCACCACCGCGCCCACCGTCACGCTGTCCGACGTCGCGACCACCGCCCTCGCCGAGCAGGTCGGCATCGAGCGCGTCATGGATCCCGGGATCCGGCCCCTGTGGGACGGCATGCCGCGCCTCGCGGGCCCGGTGCACGCCGTGCGGTGCGCCCCGGACGACCACCTCATGCTGCACGCCGCGATCTACCGGGCGCCCGCCGGTTCGGTGATCCTGGTGGAGTCCCAGCGGGGTCGCTACGCGGTGGCCGGCGGCAACGTCTGCGCCATCGCCCAGCGTCGCGGGATCGCCGGATTCGTCGTCGACGGCTTCATCCGGGACATCGACGAGGTGCGTGCGGCAGGCTTCCCGGTGTTCGCGCGCGGGCTGTGCCCCAAGCCCGCGGCCAAGAAGAAGGTGCTCCCGCAGGGCGACGCCGTCGTCGGCGGCGTGCTGGCCCGCACCGGGGACCTGGTGGTCGCCGACATCGACGGCGTGGTCGTGCTGCCCGCCGAGGGCGGCGACAGGATCGTCGAGGCCGCGTGGACCCGTCAGCGCGACGAGGCGACCCACGACCTCGACGACTGGGAGGCCGCGCACCGACGGAAGGTCTCCGAGGCGCTGGCCGCCGCCGGCGCGGACGCGACGCTGCCGGACTGACCCGGGCTCACGCCTCCCGGCGGTCGTCCCGCGCCACGTCGAGCGCGAGCTTGGAGGGCCAGCGCTCGAGCTCGCCGGGGGTCGCGGCGATCGACAGCGAGGATCCCGGCATGAGGTGGTGCAGGGCGCGGGCCGTCGACAGCGGATGGGACGTGTCGTCGGTCCACGCGAGCAGCGTCACGGGCACATCGAGCTCGGCGATCGCCGCACGCGGCGGGAGATCGCTCATCCCCGCACCGCGCAGCACCGAGGGCAGCAGGTCATCGGCCACCTCGGGCACGGTCACCGGCACGCCCGCGGTCGCGGGCGGGCGCACCACGTCGCGGCCGGACTCGAGGTACGTCTCCATGCCCTGCGTCTCGATCACCGACGCCGCCTGGCGGTACGCCCGGGCCACCGGCTCGCGGGTCTCCCACGCGGTCGCCGGGAGCATCAGGGTGAGCCCGCTGAAGCGATGCGGGTCCCGGACAGCGGCGTGCAGCATCGTCCCCGCGCCCATCGAGGGCCCCACGCCGTGCACGCGCTCGCCGGGGAAGAAATGGTCCAGCAGGCGCAGCAGGTCATCGGCCAGATTGTCCCAGCGGTAGTCCTCCGGCACCGCGCGACCGGTCGAGCGCCCGTGCGCCCGGGCGTCGTAGCGCAGCAGGCGGGTGCCCGACAGGCCCCGGCCGAGATCCATGTGGAGCAGGCGGTCCCGGGCGCGACTGGACGTGAGGCCATGCAGCTGGACGACGGCGCGGCCGCCCTCGTCGCTGAGCTCCGTGCCCAGCTCGGCCCCGGGGACGGAGAAGGACGACATGGGGAGGGCTCCGGATCTGTGAGGGGGCGGGACGCGGCTAGG
>NZ_JBQSXW010000040.1:0-4523 GCF_052378625.1 Brachybacterium sp. AOP25-B2-12
GTACTTCGTCAGTAGCTTCATGGTTGTTTCCTGAATCTCCCGATCTGGGTCTTCCCATGATGCAGGCCTGACGGTCAGGGTGTGAGTCACGGTGTCTTGGGGGAAAGCCTGGGAACTACTCCCGATCCAGGAGTCCAGCATGGTCGCCCCGCGGAGGTTGATCATGTGGATTCCGATGCGCCACTCTCCTTGATAACCGTAGGCGTGCGAGAGCTTCTGAACGGTCTCCAAGAACTGTCCCGCGAATATGCCCATTGTGGCCGTGAGCGCCCTGATAGGTTCTCCGGGCTCTTGGGAGCCCTTCATGGTTGCACCACCACTGGCAGCCGTGATCGTGAAGCCATCGTGGACACTCAAGCTAGCCAAATTCCGCTCGTAGTCAGGAGAAGCATCGTTGTTCCCAGCGAAGTTGCGGAGACTCACTCCTTCGGGGTCATTGCCGCCTACGCTGCAGTCTGCAAGGAGACCAATCCCACGATCTTGCCCCGTCCGTAGGTTGTGGAGCCAGTGCCTGAGGGGGTTCGCGCTGATGCCATCGAAGGGCACCGGCGTGCAGGGCTCCGCACGGAAAAAAGCGTGCCCATTTCCGGTGGGGGCTCCCGCGACGAGCTCGTTGATGGGGTCATACAGTGCGAGCTCCAGAAGACGCTCGACGAATCCCTGCATGCGTTGGTCCCGGTTGCGCATGAGGTCGCGCACTTCTGGGTCTGACAAGACACGTTTCCCATTGGAGGAGCGTCCGTAGTACCTCTCATCGACCATGTGGGGAGCAAGAGGGGATGGCGCCACGGCCACGACCAGAAGGTTCTTTTCGCCCGGCCCTTTGATGGGGTCGAGGACCAGTGGGGTCAGCGGAGGGGTAATCCCCGTCGCGGCGACCTGAGAGATCCGGTCCGGCAGACTCTCGGTCTCGCACCCCACGACCTCATAGTCCTGGTCACGGACCCCATAGATCAGGACGCCGCCGTAGACGCTCAGGGAGGCCAGGTCTCGAGCCAACTCCCGATTGGTTTGTTTGTTAGAAGGCGACATCTGCTCCTTGAGTTCGCACCACTGGTTCTCCCCGAGCAGTCCACCCTCGGCCGCGGCGAGAACCTTGTCCCAGGTGTCGAGGGCGGTCAAAGGGCGTCCTGGTCCTAGGTAGTGCTGCATCACGATGGCCTCCAGGAGTGATCGACGGTCAGGACTGCTTGTTGCCGGCGAGGTCGGCGTAGCGTTGGAAAAGGATCTGCTGGCGCTCTTGTATAGAACTGCACAAGCGCTGGGCTCCGAACGCCCTGTCCACCGCTGTGTCCAAGACGCGGTGCGCCTTGAGCAAGGCAGGATCCATTGCCAGTGGGGTGTAGTGCTGGGCAAGGGATCGCTCCGGGTGGAGTGCGCGGGCTTCGAGCACGGCCTGCCCGCCACCAATCACCTTCTCCTTCTGCTTCTCGGACAAAGTCGGCAGAGGAAAGCTGTTCCATGTCAGCGTGTTCGAGAACGCGGGATCGCTCTTGATACGCCCGCCGACGGTCTTCTGCCAGGTGATGAACATGGAGCTGCTGATCGCGGCGAACGCGAGACCGTCCGGGTCCTCGCACTTGTAGACCTTGTCGCCAGCAATGACTTCGGGGGGCAGGCGGGCTGCGGTCACCCAAAATCGCGACTCACTGAATATCTTCGGGATCCCTAAGTACTCGTCCGCCGGCTGCGACCTCTGTCCGAAGAGGTGTGCGGTGGCTGCCATGGCGCGGGTCGATGCTGCCGAGCTGGCTTCACGGAACGTTTTGACGTCAGCGAGACGCTCACGGAGCACCTGAGAGCGCTTCACATCGGCGGGATCGAGATCCTCCATCCACAAGCACCAGCGCGGGAGATCATGGATGAGTTCCTTGCCCATGACAAACCGGCGGACGTACTTCGCGGCGACTGGATCAGCCATGACGACGTGGTAGTCGTCTGGCCCGATGATGAGGTGTCCGCCATCTCGCGGCATGCTTCCCATCGATGCTGGCGGCAGCTGGGAGCTCAACGGCGCGCGAACCTGCTCGACCAGCACGTTCGGTCCGTCCACAAGGTAGCCATTCACTGCTCGGGCGGAGACCTCGACAGGTTCACCCTTCACCGTCTCGTAGCTGAATAGCCTCGGTGTCGGCTTCTTCTCTCGATCGAAGCCGACGATGGTGCAGTGCACGGCAGCGGCGCCCGGGGCTTCGCTTGACCAGGCGAAGGTGCGGTGGGCAAAGCGGATCCGCCAGCCAGCATCGAAGATCGGCCCGAAGAGCGCCGGGACAGGTTCTCCTTGAGCGATCGAGTTCGTTGAAACGAAGGCGAAGCGCCCTGCCTCGGGACCGAAGAAGTCGATCGCCTTCTTGTACCAGCCGGTGACGTAGTCCAAGCGGCCGATGTCTTGGCGCTGCCACACGTCTCGAAGTTCCTGAGCCTGCTCGGGTGTGCGGGTGGCGTGGCCTAGAAATGGCGGATTCCCCATCACAGTGACATCCCGGCCGGGCGTGAGGACGTCGGTCCAGTTGGTCCGCAGGGCGTTACCGACGGTGATCCGTGCGGAGTCCTGTAGCGGCAGCATCGGGACGGCGTAGCCAAGGGTGAGGTTCACGGCCTGGTTGGCCTGGTGCTCGACGAGGAACATCGCCGTCCTAGCGATGGTGGCCGGCCACTCCTCGAGCTCGATCCCATAAAACTGCGACAGCTTCACGTGGACACGATCGCCCGCGTCCAACGACAGCTGCGCCCGGGACGGGTCGAGCTGCTGCAGACGCTCATGGATCCGCAGCTCCAAGGCCCGGAGTTCCCGGTAAGCGATGATCAGGAAGTTCCCACACCCGCACGCGGGATCAAGGAACGTCAGGGACCCGAGGTGCTCGAGCAGCTTCTCCAGCTCCCTCTTCTTCGCATACGCCTTCGTGAACTGTTCCTCGAGCTCGTCGAGGAACAGGGGACGGATAAGCTTGAGGATGTTCGTCTCGGTCGTGTAGTGCTCACCCAGGGCACGCCTGGCCTTCTTGTCCTTCACAGCCTGGAACAGGGACCCGAAGATCGCCGGGGAGATGCTGGACCAGTTGAAGTACGCCGCCTGCAGCAGCAGGTCCCGGGCAGCCCGATCGAAGTAGGGGATCTCAACAGCCTCGCCGAACACGGAGCCGTTGACGTAGGGGAAGGCCTGGATCAGGTCGTCATCGCGCCCGTACCGTTTGTCCTCAGGCTTGTTCAGTGCCTGGTAGAGCGTCGCCAGCTGCGACCCGAGGTCCGAGCCGTCCTCGCTCGTGCGTTCCTCGATGTACCGGGAGAACAGATCCCGCTCCCACAGCCCCGCATCGTCCGCGTACAGGCAGAACAGGGTGCGGATCAAGAAGATCGACGCCTGATGGTCGTCATACCCCGTCGCCTCGAGATGCTCGTACAGCTTGGCCATCAGCTGCGCCGCCTTGATCGACGCCGCTTCCTGGTCGGCGGACCCGAACTTCGCCCGCCGGTAGCCCGCGAGGAACATCAGATCCTCGACATGCGCCGGGAGATCCTCGAGCCCGAACTCGATGACCCCGTCCCCACCCTCGGCGGTGAGGTCCAGCAGCCGGAAGGCCCGGAAGTCGCTGGTGATGACATAGTCCGGACGCTCGTGGACCGTGAGCGATTCGATGTAGTCCAACGCCTGCGACTCAGCCTTCGCCAGGTCCTCACCGGCGGACTTCATCTCGATCAACGCCGTCCCGGAGATCAGCGCGTCGATGTACCCGCGGTGCCCCGTCGAGGCTCGCTGGGCACGCTTCTCATACACGGCGGCGGTGGACCGGGTGATCCCGAAGACCTGCAAGAGGTCCCGCACGAAGCTCTGCGCCTCACCCCGCTCATAGCCCTCCGCATCGCGCCACTGCGCCACGAACGCCCCTGCACGAGAACGGATATCAGACAGCACGAGGGGCTTTTGGCTCATGCCGCACATCATCGCAGGGCACCGGGACAAGGCAGCTCAAACGTGTGTCTGTGCGACCCGTTATGGTCTGCCCATGACAATAGACGTGGCGCTCGACCAGGTGCGTGCGGCAATCCATCGCGATCTCGGCGATCCATCGACCTGGGGTTCACCGGTAGAGATGCGTGACTCCCTGGCCCTCTGCGCCTTGAACTCCGCGTACTCACTCCAAACCAAGTCTGCGTCCGTGCGGAAGGTTCTGCGCCGCTACCGTGAGCACCGCATCGCCGCCGGCGCCGACCCCCGCAAGGACTCCGGCACCGACCTTCTGGCCGCAATGGACTCGGCAGGAGGCCCCCGACCGTTCTCACTCGAGGTCCTCGAGAGCAAGAAAGTCTTCCCAAAGACCAACCGCCTGCGATCCGAAGCTGTCTACGACGCGCTCTCTCGACTCGCTGACCTCGGTATCACCACGACCGGTCAGCTCCTTGCCGCCACCAAGGACAGCGCGGCCGAGAAAGCCTGGCGTTCTGTCAAAGGACTCGGCTCGCAGTCCTGGGCCTACCTCCTCATGAACGCTGGCGATGCAACCCAGACGAAGCCAGACACCATG
>NZ_JBQSXW010000041.1:0-4277 GCF_052378625.1 Brachybacterium sp. AOP25-B2-12
CGATGTCGATCGCGGCAATTCGCCGCACGGGTGACGACCTCGCGAGCATCGCGGACCAGATCAGACTCGGTCGTGCGGCGAGCCGGTCAGGCGACGTCCTCGGCGCCATTCATGCTCACGCTCACCTTCTTGAGGCGTTCGCCCAAGCCGTCCATGACCGCGCAGCCGAAGCGGCACTCCGCCCGCTCTACTCGCTCACTGGCGCGATCGTGACGCGAACCTTCCGCGCCGTCGAGGTGGACGGCTGGGACGGGCATGAGCGAGTGCTCGACGCGCTCCGCGCCAGTGATGAAAGTCGCGCTGCTGGCCTTGTGACAGACCATCTCGAGGCGATGATCGCGGTGGTCGTTTCGTTGTGACCGCCCGTCAACGCATCACCGCGATCAACCCAGTATTCCCAGGGTTGACTGCGGCAGGCGACGCATCAGCGACCCGTCGGGCCTTTGCCCGCATATCTCATGTGCAGGTCTCACTCCCCGGCGGCACGAGCTCGCGCGGAGCGTAAGAGAAGATGCGTTTGGCCTCGGGCTGTGGTCACGCTTTCGCTGTCGATCGCGAAGACTTCGAGAACCCGAGACTTCGTCAGCACGGCGTCGGGGTGTCCGTGTGCGCGCAACTGCCCCTCGGCGAGGAGGAGCATGTCGTCCGTGTAGCGGATCGCGAGGTCGAGGTCGTGGAGGGCGCAGAGGACCGTTACCCGAAGGTCTTGCAGGAGCTCCATGAGGGCGAATCTGTGCTGGACGTCGAGGTGGTTCGTGGGCTCGTCCAGCACCAGCAGAGTGGGGTCGTGACGGAGGGCTCGTGCGAGAAGTGCGCGTTGCAGTTGTCCGCCGGAGAGAGCCGCGACTGGTTCGGTCGCGAGTTCGTCGAGTCCGACGCGCGCCAGGGTGCGATTGACCTGGTGCGTGGAGAGTTTCTGAGGGCCCAGAGCGACGAGTTCGGTCACGGTGACGTCGGGAAGGGGCCCCGTGTGTTGCCGGAGAACTCCGATCTTCCGAGCCCTGTCGCGAGCGCACATCGTGCTGATGTCTTCACCGTCGACCGTGACGGTGCCGGTGAAGGCCGGATGGTATCCGGTAAGGAGGCTCAGGAGAGTTGACTTGCCGCATCCGTTGGGTCCGACGACGGCGACGATCTCACCCGCTGCGATTGTGGCGCTGACGTTGTCGAGCGCGCGCCGTGGTCCGTAGTTCACGGACACGGCGTTGAAAGCCACTTCGGATGGCGTCGTATGCGATGAGCTCATGAGAGGGCCATGGCGCGATTCTTGCGCATGAGGAGGATGAAGATTGGCACGCCGATCGCCGCGGTGAAAATCCCGACTGGAAGCTCTGACGATGCTAGCACGGTGCGCGCGGCGAGGTCCGCCGAGCTGAGCAGGATCGCCCCCAGCAACGCAGACACGGGAATGACGCGCTTGTGCATACCGCCCACGAGGAGACGGGCGATGTGCGGCACGATGAGGCCCACGAAGCCGATAGTCCCCGAGACGGCGACTGCGGCGCCGGTCATCAGGGAAGCGAGAGCGAAGACGAGCACCCGGGAACGCCCCGGATGCACCCCTGACGCGGCCGCTTGAGCGTCTCCGAGGCCGAGGAGGTCAAGGCGCCCGCTAGACATTGCGACGAGAACGATCGCGACGATGATCACGGGGCCGATGACGAGCAGCAGTCGCCATTGGGCGCCTGCCAGACTCCCGAGAAGCCAGAACATCACCTGCTGAGTGGCATCGGAATTCCCGGATCGGATGAGGAGAAAGGACATCACCCCTCCGAGAAGTTGACCGATCGCGACTCCGGACAGCACCAGTCGGCCTGCGGACATCCCCCAGCGTGAGGTCGCTGTGGCCGCGACGATGATTCCGGTCGCAGCGGCACCGACGAAAGAGGCGACCGGGAGCAACAGCACTCCGAAGGTGGCAACACCGACGGAAGTGATGACCAGGACCGCCGCGACCCCGGCTCCGGAAGACAGGCCGAGGACGTAGGGGTCGGCGATGGGGTTGCGGACGAGGACCTGTGCGCACGCTCCGGCGACTGCCAGGGCGGCGCCGACCACTGCGGCCTGCAACACGCGCGGCATGCGTAGTTCCCAGACGATGAAATCCAGGGAGCCAAGCTCGGGTTTTCCCGCCACGCGCCCGGAGATGACCTCGATCACCTCTCCGGGGGCGATCGATACCGCGCCGACACCGACGCTGATCACCATCACTGTCAGAAGCAGGAAGAGGAGCCCGATGAGGATGGCGGTCAGAGGGATGGCGCGCAGGGCCCCGGTTCGGCGTCTGCGCGTCTCCTCAGGAAGCATTCGCGACCGCATCCGCGATGATCTGGACGGCGTCCGCATTCAGCAGGCTCGGTGACAGGAGGATGCGCTGCGGCACCACGACGACGTTCTCGTTCTTGACGGCGTCGGTCTCGGCCAACAGCGGGCTGGCCATGATGGCCGCCTTCAGGTCCTCATCGCTGGAATCCGCGAAACCGGACACCACCACGATCACAGCCGGGTTGGCCTCTGTCACCGCCTCCGCAGACAAGCTTGCGAAGTCCTGGAGCTGGTCACGGGCGATGTTGGTACCGCCGGCCAAGGTGATGATGCCGTTCGCTAAGCTTGATCCGCCGTTGGTGTTGATGCCCGCGCCAGCGTCGGGCACGGAGGACAAGCTGAGCACGGGCACGTCTGCGTCCCGCGAGGCCGCCGTCGCGTCTGAGACCTGAGTACGAATCCGGTCGATCAGCTCCTCGCCACGCTCGGTAACGTCGAATGCATCGGAGAGCGCGCTTATATACCTGTACGTCTCATCGATGTTGTCCACCGGGACATCCTGCACCGCGCCGCAGGCGGACAGGGCGGCAGATCCCGCGGACTCCAGCTGATCGACAGACGCGGTGCCGTCGAAACCGCCGAACTCGTACTGCGAGATTCCCGTGACCAGGTCCGGGTCGGAGGCGATCACTGCCTCAGCTGACCCCTGTCCGTCGTCAAGAACGGGCACTGCGTCGAGTTGAGCGCGGATGTCTCCGGAGAAGTCGGTCTTGAAGTCTGGAGCCGCAGTGCCCACAACCGTGTCGCCGAGTCCGAGTTCGATGAGAAAGGCCGCCGCTCCGGCGTCCATGGTCACAACGCGCTCGGGGACGGATTCGAGTGAGACAACCGCCGGGCATGTGGGGTCGGTAACGACGTCGGCGGCGCCGGTGGGAGAAGCCGAGGAGCCGGCGGAGTGCCCGCTGTGGTCGGAATGGTCCATCGACCCGCCACCGCATCCCGCGAGGGCGGCGATCGTCAGGGTGGCGAGGAAAGCAGAGGGGAGGATGCGTCGCGAAGTCACCCCTTAACTCTACATCATGTAGAGATAACGGCCTCGCCGCGAGCTTCTGGATGCCACGGGTACTCCATCACGCTGCAGATTCGGTGAGCGACGGCGCGGGAGTCGAACCGATCTACGAGGTGCAGGGCCATGTCGATTCCGGCCGACACGCCGGCGCTCGTGACGACATCGCCAGAGTCGACCCATCGTTCGCCCGACGAGATGCGCGCTGACGGGTGGGACTTCTGGAGCTGGCCGCGGGCCATCCAGTGGGTCGTCGCATTGATCCCGTCGAGAAGGCCAGCAGCGCCGAGCACCTGGGCGCCAGTGCACACGGACGCCATCGTTGCTCCCTGTTCAGCGAGGCGCGAGATCCGCCCGACCTGTTCGAGATCCCCCGCGAGGATGTCGGCACCGCGACCACCCGGGACTATAAGAAGATCGATGGGGCGGTCGCCAAGGCTACCGTCGACATCGACGGTGAGCCCCTTCGCGCAACGGACCGACTTGCCGTCCAAACTCACCGCACGCACGTCGACGCGTCGGTCACCAAGCTCCGCCCAGAAGCGGAGCACTTCCCAGGGACCGATTGCATCGAGTTCCTCGGCCCCGTCGAAGAAAAGCACGTCGACTGCGAGGTCGGGCGCGTTCGTAGTCGAACCGAGGAAGCTCATCGCATCAACACGAGCGAGTGCGAATGCGCCGCCGGCGTGTAGTACGCCCTCGACCTCGCCGTCCGTGAGCTCACGGTCGGCGACCACGCTCACCGTGGATACGCCACCCTCGACGAGATCGATGTTCACCTCTTTGACGCCGCGCACAGCAATCAACTGCGCGGTGACCGTCTCGACACAACCGTGACAGGTCAAGCCCGTCACCGGGGAGCTCCATGTGTTCGTGCTCATTTTCAACCTTCCGTTAGCTTCGGATGCGACTGCCGTCTCCCAGCCGCACGCGTTCCCTTTCAATC
>NZ_JBQSXW010000042.1:0-4125 GCF_052378625.1 Brachybacterium sp. AOP25-B2-12
CGATATCGATCGGCAGCTTCGGATTCGCGCACTTTTTACGGAAGGCGAGCCTTGGTGTTCCGGGCCTCCGCCTCCGAGATGAGTCCGAGGACGCCGTCGCCACTTGAGTCGGTGCGGGTGGCATGCCGGTTTCCTGTTGCAGTCCAGAGTGTGCTGGCTCGTAGTCGATGGCCAGAGGTCCTCCGGTGTCGGCCTTCCCCGGTGCTAGCCTCGACCACAGAGGGCACGAAGCGACCGGTCCTCACGTTCTGGTCGCCTCCGTTGCCACAGACGTGATGCATAGTGGAGGCACTTGAATGTTCGAGGCGGTCGCGAAGTTGCTGCAGGACAATCCGTTGATCGCACTGTTCTTCTGCGTGTCGCTGGGTTATCTGATCGGGAAGTTCCGTATCAGATCGTTCAAGCTCGGCGGGATCGCAGGAACACTGATCGTCAGCGTCGTGCTCGGACAGATCGGTATCAAGCTCGACGACAGCGTGCGAGGCGTCTTCTTCGCCCTGTTCATCTACGCGGTGGGGTTCCAGGGTGGCCCGCAGTTCTTCCGGGCGCTGAACAAGCGCTCGTTGAACCAGTTGCTGTCTGCCGTACTCACCTGCGTCCTGGGGCTTGTCACTGTCCTGATCGCGGCGTGGGTGTTCGGCCTTGACAGGGGCCTGGCCGCGGGGCTCGCCGCGGGGGGCCTCACGCAGTCAGCGATCATCGGGACGGCCGGCGATGCGATCGCCAAGCTGGGACTGCCGACGGATGTCACGCAGCAGATGCAGACCAACGTCGCTGTCGGCTATGCCGTCACCTACATCTTCGGATCGCTGGGACCGATCCTCCTGATCTCCTGGTTCCTGCCCATGATCCGGCGGTGGAACATCCGCCGTGAAGCAGTGAAGCTGGCGTCGGAGCTCTCGGGAGGCCACGCAGAGCTCGAGGCCGGGCAGTACAACGCCGTGCGCCGGATCATCACTCGCTACTACGGGGTCACGGCGGAGAGCCCTTGGGTCGGGAAGACCGTCGGCGACGTCGACCGTGTGCTCGCCGACGCGAGCATCGAGGACGTCCTGCGCGGTGGCACGCACCACGAGGCCACCGCGAGCGACGTGCTGGCGGCGGGTGACAACGTTGCGGTCACCGGGACGATCGAGCGACTCGAAGCGTTGTCCTCGACGATCGGGAAGGAAGTCGTCCCTCCACAGGGAGCGATCGAGGTCGAAGAACGTCGCGACCTCGTGGTCACCAACAAGGAGCTCGTGGGAGCCGATATCGGGTCGATCCACGCTCGGCTCAATGATGCGGCGGACTACGGCGTGTTCCTCGTTGGTGCCCGCCGCAGTGGCCACGACCTGCCGTCTCTGTCGGGCGTCGAGGTGCACCGTGGCGACGAGATCGCCGTCATCGGGCGCCCCGCCGACCTCGACAAGGCGCAGAAGCTCCTGGGGTATCCGATCGGCGCTGCCGCCGTCACCGACTTCGTGTTCTTCGGTGTCGGTGTGGCTCTGGGCATGCTGAT
Source organism: Brachybacterium sp. AOP25-B2-12 (assembly GCF_052378625.1). Classification (NCBI taxonomy): domain Bacteria; kingdom Bacillati; phylum Actinomycetota; class Actinomycetes; order Micrococcales; family Dermabacteraceae; genus Brachybacterium; species Brachybacterium sp. AOP25-B2-12. The sequence continues at coordinate 1,502 of NZ_JBQSXW010000042.1, forward strand.
CGGCCTGATCGAGGTCCCGATCTTCGGGGTCTCGGTGTCCATCGGCGCCGGCGGCGGCTGCCTGCTGTCGGGTCTCGTCTTCGGGTGGCTGCGCGGCGTCCACCCCCGGTTCGCGTCCCTGCCCACCGGCGCCTCCAACTTCCTACGCGACTTCGGGCTGGCGGCGTTCGTGGGCGCAGTGGGACTGGGGGCCGGCGCCCAGGCTCTCTCGGCCATTCGCGAATCCGGGCTGACGCTGCTCCTGCTGGGTGTCGCCGTCACGGTGATCCCGACCGTCCTCAGCTTCTTCCTCTCCTATACAGTCCTGCGGATCCGCAATCCGATCGATCTGCTCGCCGCCATCGCAGGCGGCCGCAGCGCGAATCCGGCGTTCGCCGCTCTGATGGAGAAAGCCGGCAACGCAACCCCGGTCGTCCCGTTCACCGTCACCTACGCCGTGGCCAACGTCTTGTTGACCCTCTGGGGGCCCGTGATCATCGCACTCGTCACCGTCAACGCCTCCTGACTCCAACCCTTATGACAAAAGGAACGCCATGTCCTCGCAACCCACCCCGTCCTCCAGCAGCTCCCGCGCCCAGCAGGTCCTGACATCGGCCCCGCCCGCTACGGAACTCAGTCCCTTCGAGCTCAAGGACCTGCTGATCAAGGCGGCCTCCTCGGACACTCATCGGCTGATGCTGAACGCCGGCCGCGGCAACCCGAACTTCCTGGCCACACAGCCACGCCATGCGTTCCTGCGGCTGGGGGAGTTCGCGCTGCGGGAGTCCGAGCGGTCCTACTCCTACCTCGACAGCGGCTTCGGCGGACTGCCCAAGGAGACAGGACTCGTCGACCGGTTCGAGGTCTTCGCCAGCGGCCACGATCACGATGAAGGCGTCGCGTTCCTACGGGCGGCGATCTCGTACGTCGATGACCAGTTGGGCATCGACGCCGAGTCCTTCCTGGCCGAGGCCGTGACGGCGTTCCTCGGATGCCAGTACCCCGTCCCTCCGCGCATGCTCCCCAACGCCGAACGGATTGTCGCACGATACCTGCGCCAGCAGATGACCGGGGACCGCCCCACGGGTGACTTCGCGGTGTTCGCGACCGAGGGTGGGACCGCCGCGATGACCTATCTCTTCGAGAGCCTGTTCGCCAACGAGCTGCTGCATCCCGGGGACAAGATCGCCATCGGGACCCCGATCTTCTCACCGTACCTGGAGATCCCGACCCTGCCGGGATACGACCTCGAGGTCGTCGACATCCGTATGGACCAGGACCACCAGTGGCAGTACCCCCAGGACGAGCTCGATAAGCTCCTCGACCCGGCTGTGAAGGTGTTCTGCCTCGTCAATCCCTCCAACCCGCCGTCGACGAAGCTGTCTGATGCGAGCCTGCGAACCATTGCCGAGCTGATCCAGTCCCGCCGCCCGGACCTCATCGTCATCACCGATGACGTCTACGGGACCTTCGCAGACGACTTCACGTCGCTGTTCGCCCTGGCACCCCGTAACACGGTCCTCGTGTACTCCTTCTCGAAGTTCTTCGGGGCTACCGGCTGGCGCCTCGGGACGATCGCCCTGCACGAGGACAACACGATCGACGCCGCACTGGCCGCCCAGCCCGAGGAGATCCGCGACCGCCTCCGGACCCGGTACTCCTCACTGACCGAGGACGCCTCCACGCTGGGGTTCATCGACCGCCTCGTTGCGGACTCCCGCGCTGTCGCACTGAACCACACAGCGGGCCTGTCCCTGCCCCAGCAGCTGCAGATGACGCTGTTCGCCCTGCATGCACTCACCGATCGACTTGGCCGGTACCAGACCGCAGCCAAGTCCCTCATCCGGCACCGCGAGGCCACTCTGTATGCGAGCGCAGGAATGCCCGTCTATGACGCACCGGAGGACGTGGACTACTACACGCTGGTGGATCTGCAGCGCCTCGCCGGCCAGCTCTACGGGCAGGACTTCGCGGCCTGGTTCGAGAAGAAGGACCTCGGTCGCGACTTCCTGTTCCGCCTCGCACGGGAAACAGGTGTCGTGCTACTGCCCGGTAATGGCTTCGAGGTCGTCGACGCCAGCGCGCGCGTGTCCCTGGCCAACCTGACCGAAGCCGAGTACGTCTCGATCGGTCGCTTCACGAGAACCGTCCTCGACGAGTACCACGCGGACTACATCGCAGGTTGACCCGAGGGTTACCGCGGAAGCATCACGTCTACCGGTGAGCCAGGTGCGAGACCACGAAACGAAGCCCGATCGCCCTTGGTGCAGATGGATTCGTCATCGTGAGAGGTCCGAATGTGGTCGATGCGTCGCATAGGTTCTTCACTCAGGCCTACCAGACCCTGGCGTACGCGGCTCGTGACTACGCGTCCAGGGCCCCCAGCGTGCTGTGCGCGCTCCGCTTCTCGGTCGTAGCGGCCGGTGCGTTGGCTCACGGGCCCGGGGCTTCCTGAAGAGGCTCCTGCTCCTCGCCGGCCGTGCGCCATCGTTGTGACACCGGGAACTAGACGTTCACCCCGCGGATCCTGTGCCCGACGGCGATGGACTCGCCCGAGATCGCACCGGCAATCGGTGATACGAGATAGGTGATGGTCGACGCCACCTGCTCGGGCGTGGACCACCCCGCGGCACCGATGCTTGGGA
>NZ_JBQSXW010000043.1:0-3185 GCF_052378625.1 Brachybacterium sp. AOP25-B2-12
CACATCCTTCCCTGCAACGCTCCACATCGCCACAGATCATGTGACACCTGATCGTGCATCAGTCCCACCTGCGTGGCCTGGCCCTCGGCTTCCGCAACCCCACCAACTACATCGCCCGCGCACTCCTCGAAGCCGGCGGATTCAGACCACACCTACACCCCGAATTGTGAAGAGCCGCTTGAGGTCTCGGAACCTGATCCGCTGCTCGGTCATCACCACACATCTCCGTCCCATCTGTCGCAATGGCTTCCATGCGCCCACCGGCCACCTGTCCCAGAACCGGGTCTTGGACTTCTTGGGACGGGGGCGATGGGCGCTTCCACGTCGCGCTGGGCCGGAGCGAGAGCGATAACCAGGTGTGCAGATCCCCCCGCTACCCACTGCCGGACATGCGCACATCACGCAGTCGGGCTCAGCAGGACTCGAAGCGATACTCCTCGACGCCCTGGGCGACAAGACCGCGGTCCCGAAGGATCATCAGCGGCGCGCGGTCGGGGAGGGCACAGGCGTCGGCAAAGGTCATCCCGGCGTCCTCGAGACTGTCCGGATACTCGATCTGCAGGACGTGGGGCCCGTACACGCTCGTGTACGCGGCACATTCGTCATGGACGGCGCATTCCTCGGCGACGGCGAAGTCGAAGCCGAGATCCTCGTGCGCCGCCGTCGTGGTCTCGGCGGCGTTCTTCTGGGCGATCGCGAGCCCGGACTTGTGCGCGATCTCCACGTAGGCGGAGGCAAGGGCCATCGCGCCGTTCACGTCGAGCTGATCGAATCGGTCGAAGGTGTCGAGATTGTCGATCTCGACGGCGTCGTACCCGGCATCCGCGCAGCCCACGATGACCGGCGTGAGGATGTCGAGGATGCCCTCGCGCTGTGCTGCGGTGGACGGATCGAGGATGTACTCGTCGTTCCAGTCGGGGTCGGTGACCAGGTCGCCGTGCGCATCGTGCAGGAGCAGGTCGGCGTGCCCCTTCCACATCTCGGCATCACCGGGCTGGGTCTGGAATCCGTTGACATAGCAGATGCTGTAGGCCCCCTGGAGAGGATCGGCGGTTGCATCGCGCACGACCACGTCGATCGTGCCCGACGGCGAGTAGGTGCCACCGAGCTGATAGTCGAAGACGCCCGTGGTGGGAGGCAGGCCATGCGTACTCGCCACGGGATCGGAGGGGCCGGTAGTGGCGGTCTGCCCGGTGCAGGCGACGACCGTCATGAGCAGAGCGAACATCGGGATCGCCATGCGTCGCGTCATCTGTTGCCCCTGCTTCTGCTCTGTCGTTAGATCCCCGAAACCCGGCCCAGCGCGACGTGCGATGGGGCCCAGGGTGGCTCAGCTTCGAACCAGCTTGCGAGCGGGGTTCGGCGCGGTGTAGCGCAGGACGAGGACGACCCCGATGGCACCCATCAGGAGCGGGAGGGCGCTGAGAGGGAGGTTGACTCCGACCGGGACGCTCCCGCCCGCGATGCCGAACACGATGGCCAGCAGCGAGGAGGCGATCCACGAAGCGGTCAGCAGAACCCGCTGCTGTCCGGTCAGGTCTCTGACGAGGAAGGACAGTACGGTTGAGAAGACGCCTGTCATGCTACCGGCGCCGAAGGCGAGCAGGATGAGCATCGGGTGCAGAGCGTACTCGGAGTCATCGTCGAAGTGCGCTGTGAAGCACAGCAGTGCCCCCAGGGCCATGAAGCCTCCAACTGTGGCCACGGCGCTTGCTACGGCAAGTCTCCGCATCCACTTCGGTGTGCCGGCCGTCTCCGCCCCGGCTTCCAGGGCTATCTGTTCAGGCGGGCCGAGGCTGTCGAGCGCAGCCTGGAGCACGCCTCGTTGTTCCGCGTCCGCGAGGTGCTCTTCGATTCCGGTGAGAAGATCCAGCTGCTCGCCGGAGGGGAGCGAAGCTGTCAGGGCAGTGAGGCGCTTGAGATAGGCCTGGGCGGCGGCGGACGAGGGCAGAGTGGTCATGCGTGGTCTCCAATGACGAGGTCGACGGCTTGCCGGAAGCGGCCCCATTCCTGGGTGAATATAGCAAGTCCGGTCTTGCCTGCCGGGGTGATGTGGTAGTAGCGGCGCGGGGGTCCACTCGGGGACTCTTGCCAGGCAGTGGTCACGAGGTTGCGCTTCCGGAGTCTCGACAGGAGCGGGTACAGCGTCCCCTCGCTCTCGAGCAGTCCTCGTTCGCTCAGCGTTCGAGCCAGGTCGAGACCATAGGTCGGTTGCTGGGCGATGACGGCGAGGACACATGGCTCGAGAGCGCCACGGCGCAACTGCCCTACGAGGTGAACAGCGTCAGGTTCCATGCACCACAAGGTAGCACGCCCCGCCAGGATCCTTCGGTGTGGGGTAGACGAGGCCAAGGATCCTGCGCGCGGGTGGTCTCCGCCCTGCAAGCCCGCCGTCGAATGTCGGGCCGCACTGTACGGTGATCATCGACTTGACCACGGTTCGCCAGGACAGCGGCCCCTCCAGACTGCTGGACATGGTCGAAGGCCGCTCCAAGGCAGTGTTCAAGACCTGGCTCGCCGCCCGCCCCTAGACTTGGCGCGAGGCAGTGGAAGTTGTTGCGACAATCGGCTTCACCGGGTTCAAGACCGCCGCAGCCGAGAAATTCCCGGACGCGGTCGCGGTAATGGACCCCTTCCGCGTCGGGCGGCTCGCCGGGGAAGCGGTCGACGTCTGCCGACGGCGCATCCAGTTACTCCTGCACGGACACAGCGCCGCGCCGGCGACCCGCTCTATTCCTGCCGATGCACCCTTCACACTGGAGCAGCGCTAATCACCGACCGCCAGGTCGAACGGATCCAGGACCTGTATGCCGACGAGCAACACGTCGAAGTGGAAGCGACCTGGGGCATCTACCAGCGCATGATCGCCGCCTCCCGGACCGCACACTCGGGAAACCAGAGATGCAGGCCGTCATGGACGTCCTCCGCACGGCTATCCCCGAAGGCCTCGACGAACAGGCCCGCCTCGGTCGAGCTCTGCGTCGGCGAGCCAGCGACGTGCTGGCATTCTTCGACCTACCCGGCGCCAGCAACGGCCCCACCGAGGCCACCAACGGCAGGCTCAAACACCCCCACGGATCCGCCCTCGGCTTCCGAAATCTCACGCACTGCATCGTCCGATCCCTGCTCGGGGCGGGTGGCTTCAGACCCCGCCTACACCCTGGAATGCGATGAGCCCGATATCG
>NZ_JBQSXW010000044.1:0-3089 GCF_052378625.1 Brachybacterium sp. AOP25-B2-12
CATCTCCCCAGTATGTCCGAGCGGGCCGAGCCATAGATTGTGGCGGCCTCAACCGACGTCCTTCGTGACACGGAATGACTGTCCTCTTGGGGTATACCCAGTGCGACAGATGTGTCGCAGAAGTGCCGATCCGGACCCTATTGGGGCTCTTCAGAGTTGAGTGTGGGCGCGCCGGTGATGCGGGGTAGCTGGGGATAGACGTCGAGGTCCCCGATGATGAGCGGACTCTTACCTCTGCTCGCACCAAGGACCTCGACGATGCCCAACCATAGTTGCGTATGCCCTGACGCGCTTGATCGCTGCGTCCGATGCGACGTTCTCCTGGACTTCCCTGGCCTTCATCTGGTGGCCGTCTCGAAGGCCCGAGTCGGACTGTTGCTTGAGGTTGAGTCCTGCGATCCGGTCACGGGATGCCCTGGCTGCGGTGTCATCGCGACTGGTCACGGTCGAGTGGTGGTCGAGATGATCGACGCGCCATGGGCCGGCCGACCGGTGCGGATTCGGTGGCGCAAGCGCCGCTGGATCTGCCTCGAGAGCGTTTGCGCGGTGACGACCTTCGTCGAGCAGGACCCGGAGGTCTGTGCACCGCGTGGCCTGCTGAGCACGCGCGCGATCCGCTGGGCGATCGGCCAACTCCGGCGCGAGGGAGCGACGATCCAGGGCCTGGCCCGCCAGCTCGGCACGACCTGGAACACGCTCTGGTCCCAGGTCCAACCCGTCCTGATCGAGGCCGCGAACGACCCGTCCCGGTTCGAGGGCGTTCAGGTCCTGGGCGTGGACGAACACATCTGGCACCACCGGGACCCGCGCCGGCGCGGACCGAAGGAGCTCACCGGGATGGTCGACCTGACCCGCGGACCCCACCCCACCGCCAGACTCCTCGACCTCGTCCCCGGCCGATCCGGCAAGGCCTACCGAGACTGGCTCGACGAGCGCGGCGACGAGTTCCGCAAGCGGGTCGCGATCGCGACGCTGGACCCGTTCCAGGGATACAAGAACGCGATCGATGACCAACTCGAGGACGCCACCTGCGTGCTGGACGCCTTCCACATCGTCAAGCTCGGCGGGGCTGCAGTCGATGACGTCCGCCGCCGGATCCAGCAGGATACCCTCGGCCACCGAGGCCGCAAGGGCGACCCCCTCTACGGGATCCGTCATGTTCTCCGCGCCGGACGGGAACGCCTCACGCCGCGCCAGCAGACACGTCTGGCCAGCGCATTCGCGGCCCACCCCGATCACGTCGCAGTCGAGGTCGCCTACCACTGCGCCCAGGACCTCCGAGACGTGTTCCACCAGCCCACGCCCGCCCAGGGACGCCGCCTCGCCGAGCAGCTGATCGCTGCGCTGCCGTCCTGCCCGATCCCCGAGATCGCCAGGCTCGGGAAGACCCTACGCCGCTGGCGGACAGCGTTCCTTGCCTACTTCGACACCGCTGGCGCGAGCAACGGCGGCACAGAGGCCATCAACGGGATCATCGAACTCGGCCGCCGCATCGCCCGCGGCTTCCGCAACTTCGAACACTATCGCCTCCGAATGCTCCTCATCACCGGAGGCCTCGACGCCTCACCCCACACTCAACTCTGAAGAGCCCCTATTGGCAACCGCACCAGTCCCACTCCTCCCGATGCAGAGGCGCAAGGGGGCGCCCTGCAGAAGCACTTCACCGCGTCCGGCCTCAGCTCCGGCATCTAGCCGCGCCGAGAATGCACGTAGTGGCAACCGGGAACTACGCGGACGGCCGGCTGAAACGTTCCGCCTGTCGGGTGGGCCCGGTGACCAGGATGATGTCTCCGGCCTGCAGCACGGTGTCGGCAGCGGCGGCCTGCCACGCCCCGCCCTGGTGCTTGACGGCGCTCACGGTGACGCCATGCTTGCGTCGGATATTGCTGTCGCCGAGCCGCATCCCCGCGTAGTGAGGGTTCACCTCCGTCTTCACCATCGCGAAATCGGTGTCAATCTCGATGAAATCCTGCATGCTGCCGCGCACGATGTGCGCGAGACGACGACCCATGTCCTTCTCGGGATACACGACGTGCGGAACTCCGAGCTGCTCGAGGATGAGGCCATGCGGGTCGCTGACAGCCTTCGCCCAGATATGCGCAATTGAGAACCGCAAGAGCAGTGACGTGACCAAGATGCTGGACTGGATGTCGTTGCCGATCGCGACGACCACGCGATCGAACTCCGGAATCGACAGCTGGCGCAGCACCTGCTCGTCAGTGGCATCTGCGGCCACGACGTGGGTCAGCTTCCCGTTGAGGGACTGGACGACGTGCTCACGCGAGTCGATGCCGAGCACTTCGGTACCGTTGTCCATGAGCTCCAGTGCAAGAGACTGCCCGAAGCGGCCCAGGCCGATGACCGCCACCGCGTTCGCGGACGCGACACTTCCCGGATCGGTGCTGCGGAAGAGTCGGTGCTTAGCCAATGATCGGCCTTTCCTTAGGGAGGTCATAGAGGATCTGTCGCGGCCTCAGGGCGAGAGCCGCGGCGGCGGTGATCGGGCCCAGCCGGCCAATGAACATCAGCGCGATGAGCACGAGCTGCGCGCCAGCGGGTAGATCGGCAGTGATGCCGGTGGACAGCCCCACGGTGGCGAACGCGGAGACCACCTCGAACAAGATCTCGTCGAGCGAGAAATCGGTGAGGACCATCAGCAGGAGCGTGGAGGCAGCAACAAGACCGACGGCCAGGACGATGACGGTGATGGCCTGTCGGTGCACGGCGCGAGAGAGACGCTTGCCGAACACCGTCACGGCGCCCGCGCCCCGCAGCTCGGCCAGCATGAGGAAGAACAGGACCGCGAAGGTGGTGACCTTGATGCCGCCGGCGGTGCCGGCCGGTCCGCCCCCGATGAACATCAACAGGTCCATGCCCAGCCACGTCGCCGGATCCATCGCGCCTGTGTCGATGGTGTTGAACCCGGCCGTCCTGGTCTGGGCGGACATGGTGAACCCGTTGAGGATCCGCAGAGGCGGCGACATACCGCCGAGGGTCTCCGGGTTGTTCCACTCCAGGGCAGTGATGTAGAGCGTGCCGAGCACGAGCAGTAACGGAGTCGCGGCCACGACGATCCGAGTGTTCATCGA
>NZ_JBQSXW010000045.1:0-3059 GCF_052378625.1 Brachybacterium sp. AOP25-B2-12
CTCCGTGACTACAACGTCATGACCCGCAACAACTAGGCCACGTGTCTTGTCTACCCGCAGGCAGCCGTAGGGGGGCATCCTCGCCAGACCGGCGACGACCGGACCTGGCATCCGAGACGTCGCCGTTCAGCACGAGAGCTCCAGAGTCAGCTGCTCAGATTGAAGCTGGCAACCGTCTCGTCGCGTTCCCCCTGCTCGGACCGAAGCTTGTTCAGATCGGCCTCGTCGAACTCGATAGCGGAGGTGGATCCACGCGGCACCGAAATCCAAAGGTGCTCGAAGTCGCGACCCATCCGATCCTGGCTGAACACAGCATCACGCTGGAACTTAGTGAGCGGTTCGAGCTTGAACCACCGTCGGCGGCTCGTCAGATCGAGGGTGTACCCGACCACCCGACGGACAAGCGAGCCATCGATGAACCCCTTGACGGCCGGGGCGAAGGTGGCACCCACTGCTTCCGCCTGACGCGCATTCTCCTCCTTCATGGACCACACCCCTGAGATCCCAGCCCAAGCCTCCTCGTCGGAAAGCTCTGCGACATTGGAGAAGTCCCACCCCCTGTACCGCCGCTGCCGAAACCCGTCCGCGAGGCGCAGCATGTCGCAAGGTCCACTCAGCTTGAGCGGACCGATCGACACACGGAGCACGCTCAATCCAACGCCGTCGAGGAGCCGAGTGCGCGCGAAGATCTCATCGATCTCCCCGGCATCAACCTTGCCAGGGACGTCGGAGCGAGTGAACCGGTGCATCGTTGCGAGGTCCGAGATGCAGGCCGAAGAGACCTTCGGGGGCTCCTGCCCGTAGGTGCGGAGCGTCAGATCGTTGGAGGCGCGCAATGCTTCGGTGGCACGGTGCGCGGCCTGATCGATGGTGATGAGGTTGGACATGGTGATTCCTGCCTTCCTGATTCGGGTCTGCCGTTGTCGTTGCTAGATCCAGACAGACCGAGATGGGTGAGCCCTAGTCTACCAGATGTGGGGGGAGGGGGTCATCTCCCGCCATGGCTAGTCATGTGAAAGTATCCGATAATGATTATTTTCGGGTACTCTCGGGGTATGTCTTCCGCCGACGTGTCCGCCCCGCAACTTCAGTCGACGGCCGACCTCGACGCGCTCACATCGCGATGGCTCGGCACCCTCGCTCCCACGACTCGATCGGGCTACTCGGCTGATGCGCGCGCCTGGCTCTCATACGCGTACTCGGAAGGCATAAACCCGAAGACGGCAACTGGTCGCGATGTGGCCGGATGGGTAGCGACCCTCAGCGCCTTTGCGCCGAGTACACGCGCTAGGAGGGTGGCTGGAGTCCGGAGCTTCTACGCGTGGCTTCGAGATGAGGGGCTCGTGGCGTCTGTGCCTGAGCTGCCTCGGAGTGTCCGTCCTCGCGTACGGGGGCAAGATGACGCGCGGCTTGTCGGGCTCAGCTCGAGCGACGCGTATCGAGTGATGTCTGCGGCTGATGAGCATTCGCCGCGTATGGCAGCGCTGGTCTCGGTTCTGTTCACGACCGGTCTCCGGATCCACGAAGCACTCGCCCTGACGGCGGGCGACCTTCGAGTCGACGGTGGCGGTCGCGTGACCGCCACGATCACCGGCAAGGGCGAGCGGGTGAGGACCGTCGTCATTCCACCGGTGACGGTAGAGCGCCTAGACGCGATTCGGCCCCAAGACGGAGGCGCCTACTTCCGAACCCGAACTGGTCGTTCGTGGGATCAGCGAGAAGCGCGCGATGCTCTCGGGCGCATGGGCAAGCGGCTTGGAATGCACCTGCATCCGCACATCCTCCGTCACACGGCGGCGAGTCTCGCCCTGGCGCGCGGCAGAGGCATCGAGGACGTCCGCATGATGCTGGGACACAGCAGCCTGACCACGACGCAGAGGTATGTCCGCGCGGCCGGCAATCTTGATCGCACACCGGCCTATGTTCTTCAAGAAGTGATCACGACCGACCCGAGCATCGTCGATCGCTGATGGGGCGTCCTTCCATACCCCCAGGCGAGACTGGTGAACTGCGCTATCAGGTGCGCCAGGCGCCGACTGATCCGTGGCGAGCTGTTCTTCTGGACGATGCGCGCAAGAAGGGGTGGACCCGTGCCAGGGCGGGCCGCGCGTGGCGCGTGCTCCAGAGCGTAGGCACAACGGACGGTTCGCGCGTCGTCAGCAGGATCGCGGCGACTCACACCGAGGCTGCCGAAGCGACGCGGGTCGCGGTCCAGCAACTAGCGGACTCGCTTTCCGTGGATCCAGAGGCTCCGACCCTCGGCAGCTTGCTCGAATGGGTGCGAGAACGGATCGACTCGGGTGGTGATCCAAGGGTGACCTCCCCCCGTTCGCAGGCGCAGTACCTCGCTGTCCTCGCGACGTGGTGCGGGCTCGGTCCGCAGCACGGTGAGCGAACGCACCACTACCGCACGAACATCATCCATACCGCAATCGCGGACCTCACGCCTGGTGACCTCCATGATGAACTCGTCGCCATCGCGGCCGCGGGTGGCGCGTCGGCGGCACGGCACGTCAGAGCGATGTGGCGGAAGGCGACAGCAAGGGCCCTCGCACACCGACTGATCACCGTCGATCCAGCCTCCGGACTCACGCTGCCAACCACGCCGCCACGCGGAACCAAGGTCTATGGGAACGGGGCACCTCGCCACGTCGACAACGCGCTCACGACGGAGCAGGAACTCGCACTGCGAAGGTTCCTCGAGACTGACGAGCGGGCAAAGGCTGAGGGGATTGCCGACCCGCTGCTGCTCGCGCTGGAGACAGGTGCTCGCATCAGCGAGCTGATCAGCATTCGGTGGGAAGACGTATCGGACAACGCTCTGACGCTCGCCGGGCAGATCGTTCGCATCCGCAACGAGGGCTTGCAGTGGCGCGCGGGTCTGAAGACTGGTCCTGAGGTAAGAGTGGTCCCAGTCACGAGGAAAGCGAGGGCAATCCTCGAACAGCGCCGGGAGCAACGCCCGAAGGAGCCGGATGCGGCGGGATCGTGGCTGGTCTTCACCTCGCCCCGTGGGAAGTTGCCCGATCCGGACAACATGGCTTCCGCTGTGCGGAGAA
>NZ_JBQSXW010000046.1:0-2980 GCF_052378625.1 Brachybacterium sp. AOP25-B2-12
GTTGGCGCCATCCGCAGCCTCGGAGGCGGCTTTGGCGACTGCATGCGCGCGAGAAGCCTGCACAAGACCGATGATGCCAACAATGAGGCCACCGAGGGCAGCAGCGGCGGCGATGATCGCAATGACCAGCGCGGCCGGGCCGTCAGCTGTCACCGCGGGCTCGCTGTCGAGGTCAGCTCGGCGTACTGATCGAACAGCAGCTTCGCGCGGTCATCGTTGGACCGCACTTTCCTCCCCAGTAGGGCATCGACGGCGCGGTCGAGCTGGTCGTGTGCCTTCACGAGGGACGGGGACATGCTCAGAGGGTGGTAGTGCGCCGCCAGTGATCGCTCCGGGTGCTGCGCGCGGGCTTCGAGCACTGCGTGGCCAGCGGTGATGATCTGGGCAGCCCGGGGCTCCGTGACCTCCGGGAGAGGGAAGTTGTTCCAGGTGATCGTGCTGGAGAAGCTCATGTCAGACTTCATCCGGCCACCGACGGCCTTCATCCAGGTGATGAACGCCGAGGACGAGGCGATCGCGAACACCAGTCCTGAGGCGTCTACTGCTCCATAGACCTTGTTGGAGATGATTGTTCCGGGCTCAAGATGTGCCACCGGGAGGTAGCGCCGGCTCTCGGAGCTCACTTCCGGGATACCCACGATAGGCACGTCCTCGACTATGCCGAACTGACGGAACAGATGGTGGTGCGGGTACTCGCGAGTGCTTGCCGCCTTCGAGGCGGCACGGAAGGCGCGTACGGCATCGATCCTGGTGCGAAGGATCGCGGAGCGACCGATGTCTTCCGGGTCGAGGTCCGCTAACCACAGACACCACCGCTTCTGTCCGTTGATCAGTTCACGGGAACCAACGTAGGGGCGTACGTACTTTGCGGCGAACTCGTCAGCCATGACTTCGGCATGCTGCTCGGGCGAGATGACGAAGTTCCCATCATCGGTCGGCTTCGAGCCGTACTCCACCTTCGGCAGTGCCAAGCTCAGCGGGGCGCTTCGTTTCTCGACGAGGATGTTCCGGGCATCGAGCAGGTACGCGTTGATGCCGATACGCACCGGCACCTCCGTTGGAGCGCCCTTGATGTCCGGGTAGGTGAACAGCCGCCCCTTCTGCTTCGTGTCCTGAGTGAAGCCGATGATGACGCAGTGGACAGCGGCGGCTCCGGGAGCTTCGCTGGACCAAGCGAAGGTCTGATGAGCGAACTTGATCCGCCACCCGGCATCGAAGATCGGCGCGAACAGACGCGCGGGCTGGTCGCCCTGGGTGATGGAGTTGGTGGTCACGAAGGCCCACTGGCCGCGATAGCGGGGACTGCTGAACAGGGTGAGGGCTTTGGCGTGCCAGCCGGTGACGTAGTCCAGGCGGGAGAGAACTTTGTTACCGCCCCAGGCGTCGTGGAGGTCGGCGAGCTGGTCAGCGCCGCGGGTGTGGTCGCCAAGGAATGGCGGATTGCCCATCACGTACAGCGATGTCGTCGCCGGAATAATCTGCGCCCAGTCGGCCTGTAGCGCGTTGGCCACAGTGATCCGCGCCGAGTCCTGCAGCGGGAGCATCGGGACGGAGTAGCCGAGAGTTAGATTCACGGCCTGGTTGGCCTGGTGCTCGACCAGGAACATTGCGGTACGGCCGATGGTGGCTGGCCATTCCTCGAGCTCGAGGCCGTAGAACTGTGACAGCCGCACGTGCACCCTCGAGGTCGCGTCTAGCGAAAGCTGGCTACGCGAGGGGTCGAGCTGCTGCAGCCGCTCGTGGATCCGCAGCTCGAAGGCCCGCAGCTCGCGGTAGGCGATGATTAGGAAGTTCCCGCACCCGCACGCGGGGTCGAAGAACGTCAGTGACCCCAGATGGTCGAGCAGCTTCTCCAGCTCCCGCTTCTTGGCGTAGGCCTTGGTGAACCGCTCCTCGAGCTCGTCGAGGAATAGCGGGCGGATGAGCTTGAGGATGTTCGTTTCGGTCGTGTAGTGCTCACCCAGCTCGCGGCGTGCCTTCTTGTCCTTCACGGCCTGGAAGAGGGACCCGAAGATCGCCGGCGAGATGCTGGACCAGTTGAAGTACGCGGCCTGCAGCAGTTGTTCGCGGGAGGCGCGGTCGAAGTAGGGGATCTCCACCGGCTCGCCGAACACGGAGCCGTTGACGTAGGGGAAGGCCTGGAGCAGGTCGTCGTTCTGTCCATAGCGCTTGTCCTCGGGCTTGTTCAGGGCCTGGTAGAGCGTGGCGAGCTGGGCGCCGAGGTCGGAGCCGTCCTCGCTGGTGCGCTCTTCGATGTAGCGGGAGAACAGGTCCCGCTCCCACAGACCAGAGTCATCGGCGTACAGGCAGAACAGGGTGCGGATCAGGAAGATCGAGGCTTGGTGCTCGTCGTAGCCGGTGGACTCGAGGTGCTCGTACAGCTTCGCCATCAGCTGTGCCGCATTGATCGACGCGGCCTCCTGCTGGGCTGAGCCGAACTTTGCGCGCCGGTAGCCGGCCAGGAACATCAGGTCCTCGACGTGCGCCGGGAGCTCCTCGAGCTCGAACTCGAGCAGACCGTCCTTGCCGGCCTCGACCGAGAGGTCCAGCAGCCGGAACCTGCGGAAGTCGCTGGTGATCACAAAATCCGGGCGCTCATGCTCGGTCAGCGACTCGATGTAGTCCAGAGCCTGAGCCTCAGCCCTGACCAGGTCAGCGCCCGCGGACTTCATCTCGATCAGCGCAGTCCCGGAGATCAGTGCGTCGATGTACCCCTGCCCGCCTGTGGATGCACGCTGGGCACGCTTCTCGTACACCGCTGCCGTTGAGCGGGTGATCCCGAAGACCCGCAACAGATCGCGCACGAACGACTGCGCCTCGCCCCGCTCGTACCCCTCCGCGTCGCGCCATTGCGCTACGAACGCCCCAGCTCGCGAGCGAATGTCGGACAGTACGAGGGGCTTTTGACTCATGGCCACATAATCCCAGGAGAAGCCGGCAACGAGAGCACAAGTGACAGATCCGTGATGGATCATGATGT
>NZ_JBQSXW010000047.1:0-2748 GCF_052378625.1 Brachybacterium sp. AOP25-B2-12
GTCCAGGACCGGCTCGCTGGCAAGGTCACCCACCCTGACGGCCGCACCGTCAACGGCCCAGACACGCCAGTCTGGAAAGGGTTGAACAAGCCCCACCGGGCCGACCGTCGCTGGTCGAAGGCCTGGAGGCCGGAGCAGATCAGCCACCGCCTGCGCATCGAGTTCGGTGATGATGAGTCCATGCGGATCAGTCACGAGGCGATCTACCAGTCACTGTTCATCGAGGGCCGCGGGGCGCTGAAGCGGGACCTGGTGACCTGCCTGCGCACCGGCAGGGCTCTGCGCTCGCCGCGTGAGCGTTCGCGGAACAAGCCCCATGGCCATGTCACCGCCGATGTCGTGATCAGCGAACGGCCCGCGGAGGCCGCGGATCGGGCTGTTCCCGGCCACTGGGAAGGCGACCTGATCATCGGCACCGGCCGCTCCGCGATCGGCACCTTGGTCGAACGCCACAGCCGCGCCACGATCCTGGTCCATCTGCCTCGCTTGGAGGGCTGGGGCCAGACGCCGCCGGTCAAGAACGGCCCCTCGCTGGGCGGTTACGGTGCGGTCGCGATGAACACCGCGCTCGCCGCGTCGATCACCGCTCTGCCGCAGCAGCTGCGCAAGACCATCACCTGGGACCGCGGCAAGGAACTATCCGCTCACGCCACCTTCGCCCTGGAGACCGGCACGAAGGTCTACTTCGCTGACCCCCACAGCCCATGGCAGCGGCCCAGCAACGAGAACACCAACGGGCTGCTGCGTCAGTACTTCCCCAAGGGCACCGACCTGTCCCGCTGGACAGCAGAAGATCTGGAAGCCGTGGCCCACACCCTAAACAGCCGCCCCCGCAAGACCCTCGGCTGGAGAACACCGGCCGAGGTCTTCGAAAAGCAACTACAATCCTTGGAAGAAGCCGGTGTTGCGACGACCGGTTGAACCTGCCGTGGCTCCGACCAGCAGAGCGATGTCAGCAGTTGGCTTTCCATCTCAGCGGTGCCGCTGGAAGGATGCCCACCGGCAAATCCCGCACCTCGTGGATTGCGAGCGTTGCGAGCGAGAGCGTGCCTACGCGAAGGAGAATTGTGATGGACGTTGACCTGCTGGTGATCGGCTGGGGCAAGGCAGGCAAGACCCTGGCGGGGCGCTTCGCGGCCGCCGGCAAGACCGTGGCGCTGGTGGAGCGCTCGCCCGAGATGTACGGCGGCACCTGCATCAACATCGGCTGCGTGCCGACCAAGGACCTCGTCGTCTCGGCCGAGGAGCGTCGCGACTCCGACGACCCGCAGGAGTTCTTCCGCACCGCCGTCGCCGGCCGCGACGCGCTGATCGGCACGCTCAACGCCGCGAACCACCAGATGCTGGAGAAGCCGGGCGTCACCCTGGTGGACGGCACCGCCCGGTTCACCGGCCCGCGGACGGTCGTCGTCGACACCGCCGAGGGCCAGGTGGAGCTCACCGGCGAGACCGTGGTGATCGGCACCGGTGCGACCTCGCGCCGCGTCGACCTGCCCGGCTTCGACTCACCGCGGGTGTTCGACTCGACCACCATCCAGCACATCGACCCGCTGCCCGAACGGCTGGTGATCGTGGGCGGCGGCTTCATTGGGCTGGAGTTCGCTAGCATGTTCACCCACTTCGGCTCCAAGGTCACCATCCTCGACCGCGGCGAGGAGTTCCTTCCCCGCGCCGACCGGGACGTGGCCGAGGCCGTGAGGCAGACCCTGCTCGACATGGGCGTCACCATCGAGCAGGGCGTCCGGCCCACGTCGCTGGACGACGACGGCACACACGCCGTGGTGCACACCACCAAGGGCGATTTCGCGGCCGAGGCCGTGCTGGTGGCCGCCGGACGCGTGCCGGTCACCGGCGAGCTGGGCCTGGAGGCCGCCGGCATCGAGGTGGACGAGCGGGGCTTCGTCGTCGTGGACGACCAGCTGCAGACCAGCGTCCCCGGTGTGTACGCGGTGGGCGACGTCAACGGCGGCCCGCAGTTCACCTACATCTCGCTGGACGACAACCGCATCGTGTGGGACGCGGTGATGGGCCAGGGCACGCGCCGCCGCAGCGACCGCGTGGCGGTGCCGAACACCACCTTCATCACCCCGCCGCTGTCGATGGTGGGCATGGACGAGACCCAGGCCCGCAAGTCCGGCCGCAACGTCCTGATGGCGAAGAAGGAGGTGGCGAAGATCGCCGCCATGCCCCGGCCGAAGATCGTCGGCGAGACCCACGGCCTGTTCAAGCTGTTCGTCGACGCCGACAGCCAAGAGATCCTCGGCGCGACGATCTTCTCCATCGACTCCCAGGAGCTGGTCAACATGGTCGCCCTGGCCATCCGGCTGGGCGCCAAGGTCTCCGACCTGCGCGACGGGATCTGGACCCACCCGTCCAGCACCGAGGCCTTCAACGAGGTGCTCGGCACCCTGGAGCCATTGGCCTGACCGCTCAGGCACGAGTACGCCCTCCGACCCGATGGGTCGGAGGGCGTTCTGCTTCGACGGGGGCGGTCGGGCCCGGCGTCCGGCCCCGCCGCCGACGCAGGCACCGCATGTCTTGGAGGCTGACCGACCCGCCCCGGGAATAGACCCTGCCGGATCGTGGTTCGAATAGGTGTACCCTGTAGGGGTATGCATCGCAAGATGGCTCGGTTCGAGGCGTCCGTGCTGTCGTCGATGCCATCGCCGCTAATCCCGACCTGACCGCCACTGTGCTCCAAACTGTCGGCGTAAAGGGATGGGACGGGTTCATCCTCGTCCGCAGAGG
>NZ_JBQSXW010000048.1:0-2594 GCF_052378625.1 Brachybacterium sp. AOP25-B2-12
ACTATGAACACTCGGATCGTCGTGGCCGCGACTCCGATACTGCTCGTGCTCGGCACGCTCTACATCACTGCCCTGGAGTGGAACAACCCGGAGACCCTCGGCGGCATGGCGCCGCCTCTGCGGATCCTCAACGGGTTCACCATGTCCGCCCAGACCAGGACCGCCGGGTTCAACACCATCGACACAGCCGCGATGGACCCGGCGACGTGGCTGGGCATGGACCTGCTGATGTTCATCGGGGGCGGACCGGCCGGCACCGCCGGCGGCATCAAGGTCACCACCTTCGCCGTCCTGTTCTTCCTCATGCTGGCCGAGCTGCGGGGCGCCGGCGCCGTGACGGTGCTCGGCAAACGTCTCTCCCGCGCCGTGCACCGACAGGCCATCACCGTCATCGTCCTGGCCGTCGGTCTCGTTGCTGCCTCCACGCTCCTGCTGATGGTCCTCACCGATTTCTCGCTCGACGAGATCCTGTTCGAGGTGGTCTCCGCGTTCGCCACCGTGGGACTGTCCACCGGCATCACTGCCGATCTACCCGCTGGCGCGCAGCTCGTGCTCATCGCGCTGATGTTCATTGGCCGGCTGGGCCCGATCACCGCCGCCGCCGCTCTCGCCCTGAGGCCGCGACAGATCCTCTATGACCTCCCCAAGGAAAGGCCGATCATTGGCTAAGCACCGACTCTTCCGCAGCACCGACCCAGGAGCTGTCGCGTCCGCGAACGCGGTGGCGGTCATCGGCCTGGGCCGCTTCGGGCAGTCCCTTGCCCTCGAGCTCATGGACAACGGTACCGAAGTGCTCGGCATCGACTCACGCGAGCACGTCGTCCAGTCCTTGAACGGGAAGCTGACCCACGTCGTGGCCGCAGATGCCACTGACGAGCAGGTCCTGCGCCAGCTGTCGATTCCGGAGTTCGATCGCGTGGTCGTAGCGATCGGCAGTGACATCCAGTCCAGCATCTTGGTCACGTCACTGCTCTTGCGGTTCTCGATCGCGCAGATCTGGGCGAAGGCTGTCAGCGACCCGCACGGCCTCATCCTCGAGCAGCTCGGAGTCCAGCACGTCGTGTATCCCGAGAAGGACATGGGTCGTCGTCTCGCGCACATCGTGCGCGGCAGTATCCAGGACTTCATCGAGATCGACACCGACTTCGCGATGGTCAAGACGGAGGTGAACCCTCACTACGCCGGAATGAGGCTCGGTGACAGCAATATCCGACGCAAGCATGGCGTCACCGTGAGCGCCGTCAAGCACCAGGGCGGGGCGTGGCAGGCCGCCGCTGCCGACACCGTGCTGCAGGCCGGAGACATCATTCTGGTCACCGGGCCCACGCGACAGGCGGAACGTTTCAGCCGGCCGTCCGCGTAGTTCCCGGTTGCCACTACGTGCATTCTCGGCGCGGCTAGATGCCGGAGCTGAGGCCGGACGCGGTGAAGTGCTTCTGCATCGGGAGGAGTGGGACTGGTGCGGTTGCCAATAGGGTCCGGATCGGCACTTCTGCGACACATCTGTCGCACTGGGTATAGCCAAACGGAACACCGGGCATCGCAACGAACGTCCTGTTCCAGAAGGTTTGCTTCCCAGTTTTGGCACATGTCTCGGCTAGGGTCCAAGGCATGACTGAAACACAGCGGCCTTCGGGGCAACGCGTGGCCTACGTCCGCGTTTCATCAGCCGGACAGAACCTCGCGCGGCAGCTCGAGGCCGTGGGGGAGTGCGATGAGACGTTCACCGAGAAGCAGTCCGGCAAGACCGCACGGGACCGCCCCCAGCTACAGGCACTGATTCGGCACGTCCGTCACGGCGACCACGTCGTCGTCACCTCCATGGACCGGCTGGCCCGCTCGGTGATCGACCTGAACAACATCGTCCAGCAGATCACCGGTGACCCCGCCCGCCACACGGACGAGGATCCGCGTAAGGGTGCGAGCATCGAGTTCCTCAAGGAACGCCTGACCTTCGCCCCTGGAGGGGAGGATCCGATGGCTGAGTTCCAGCTGAACATGATGGGTGCGTTCGCCCAGTTCGAGCGCGACCTCATCCGGCAGCGCCAGGCCGACGGGATCGCCGCCGCCAAGAAGCGTGGGGCCTATAAGGGCCGGCCCCGCACCCTCGAGGGCGACAAGCTGCGCGAAGTTCGCAACGCCGCCATCGCCGGCACGCCGAAAGTTCAAATCGCGCGTGAACATGGCATCAGCCGATCCACGCTGTATCGCTACCTCGAACAGCCTGCCTTACCGATGGAGGAGTGAGGAGGCCTCGACGTCAGGAGCCTTCGGTATGGGAGGGTTCGAGCGAGCTCCAGGATCCCCCGAGGTCCGCGTCGCTGTAGGCCCGGCCGGAGCCCGACACCCACGAGGCTTCGATATCGAGCCGGTACATCCGCATGGTCGGCCCAATCAAGATCCCAGGCGGAAGCGGTGTTGCGTCCTCGCGACGATCCTGATGAAGCTGTTCCTTTACTGCTGGCATCTCGACACGTATCTCGTGGTGCCGGACTATCAGGGCGGACTCCTCTTCGAGGACCGGTCCCTGTTCGAAGTTGACCCGGATCAGTACGTCGTAGGCGGTGTCTCGGCCAATGTTTCGCACTGCAAGG
>NZ_JBQSXW010000049.1:0-2387 GCF_052378625.1 Brachybacterium sp. AOP25-B2-12
CAGATAGCTCTGTTCCTGACAGATCGCGTGAGAACCTACAACAGCAACACCTTTGCACACGACTCCCCGGATGGCTTCCCCGCACCCTGTACGGAAGGCTCGAGGCGGCACCGCCGGGAGAGCTGATGGAAGACCGGCGACACGGAGCCGGAGCATCGAACGCAGGCATGGAGTCCGCTCGCCTCCCGGGAGAGGTGGCGCGGCGTGCACCTTTCCGCGATCATCACGGAACGCGAGGAGGGTCCCGCTCTGGCCAGGACGCGCCGTCCTCACCGTCGCCGCGACCACCTCCCACGGAACCGAGGCCGCCATGAAGTACCTCCTCACCTCGAACGGCGTCACCAATGCGAGCATCGAGCGCGCTCTCGTCGATCTGCTCGGCACGCCGATCTCCGAGTGCTCGGCGCTGTTCGTCCCCACGGGCGTGCACCCCTTCCCCGGCGGAGCGCATCATGCCTAGGACCCGATCTGCGGATCGGCCGGCAGTCGGGCGACGGCACTGGGCTGGGCATCGATCGGGATCCTCGAGCTCACGGCGCTGCCCAGCACCCGGCCCGAGAGCTGGGTGCCGGCAGTGCGCAGGGCGGACACGATCATCGTCTGGGGCGGCGACGTCCTGTACCTCCGTCACTGGATGCAGGAGTCGGGCCTGGCCACCCTCCTCCCGGAGCTCGAGAACGCCGTGTATCTCGGGATCAGGGCGGGGAGCATCGTGGTCACGCCGTTCAACGACGATGCCGATGTCGATCGCCGCTTCGTCCCGGACGGGAGCGACAGGGGCCGGGACGCCGAACACGCCCTGGGCCTCGTCGACATCGCGCTGTTCCCGCACCTGGACAACGCGGACATGCCCGAGGCGAGCCTCGACGAGATCCGCCGGTGGTCCCAGGGGATCCCCGTCCCCACCTACGCCATCGACGACGACACCGCGCTGCGGATCGTCGGCCACGCGGTCGAGGTGGTGTCCGAGGGGTCCTGGTCGCTGTTCACGCCGTGAGGCCGCCCGCCGTCCGACACCGACACCTGCGGGGGGCGCGGTGCGACCCCGAACCTCGCCGGGAGGGCTCGCGCCACCGCCGCGATGCCCCGCCCGTCACGACGCGGGGGCGATCTCGCTGTCCACGACCCACATGTGGTTCGTCATGGCCGTCCCGTTGACCACCAGGTCGACCACGTACACGGTCTCGTCGGTCGAGGACGCGATCGTGGCCTTCGCCCCGTCCATCCCCTCCATGTGCTCCGCGTCCAGGGTGACCTCGGTGCCGTCCGCGAGCCGGGCGTCGCCAGCGTCCACGATCTCCTCCTGGACCACCCATTCGTGATCGGTGACCTCCTGACCACCCGTGGTCGGGGTGAAGTCGACGGCGTACGTGTAGCTGGTGTACGCGCCCACGATCGTTGCCGTCGCTCCATCCATGCCCGGCATGTGATCGGCCGTGAGCGTGACCTCGCCGCCCACCGGATACGTGGGGTCCGCGGCCTCGGTCATCCCCGGAGGGACAGGCCCTCCGTCCTCCGGATGGTCCGCATGGGCATCTCCTCCCTGGCCGCCATGTGCGTGCTCACCGTGCGTGGTCGCAGGGCTGGCGTCGTCAGCGTCCGGCGCGCATCCTCCCAGCACGAGGGCGCCGCCGAAGGCGATGACGGCCGCCCATGTCGTGGTTCGCGAGGTCATGGCGGAGCTCCTTGGTGGCGGGATCTTCGGGACCGGGCGGACGTGCTGCCCGAGGCCCCGATCTTATACCCCTAGGGGGTATATCATCGCTGACGCCGTCATCGATCCCGGAGACCTGTCCGAGACCAGGGTGTGTCGCAGGCCCCCGATCCACAGCCGTGCCCCACATCGTCCCGGAGCACGCACCCCGGTCCTCGGGACGCGTCCCGGCGCGCCGGCGGGCCCCTCCGGCACGGCACTCAGGCGACCTGCCTCATGGCCCGGTGGGACCAGATCACGAAGGTCGAACCCTCGAAGGTGCAGGTCCGATCGTCGTCGCCGGACGCGGCCGAGGTGCAGGCGTATCGGGCGTCGACCTCGCGTGCGCACAGCGTGTCGTCGGTGCACCCGAGCTCGACGACGGGCAGCGACCCGGAGTCGCAGTCGGAGGTCAGGACCTCGGCGCTCGACACCGCGTCGAGATGCGTGCGCATGTCCTCGGCCAGTCCCCGGGCGAAGTCCAGCTCGCGATCCGTGCAGGGGTCGAAGGTCCGGCACACCCCGACCCCGACGAGGACAGCCCCTCCCGCCAGGGCGAGAGCAGTCAGGGAGAGGACCGCGATCACCGCCCTGCGCATCCTTGCCTCCTGACCCGGCGCCCCCGGCGGGGCGTGGACACAGTGTGCACGCCACCAGGGCTGCGCGCGGCGACGTCCAGCACGACGCCCCTAGC
>NZ_JBQSXW010000050.1:0-2371 GCF_052378625.1 Brachybacterium sp. AOP25-B2-12
TCCGAACCTACCGGAGTCCGAAAGTACCGCGGTCCGAAACTATCTGATGCGCATCTTCTACAATGAGGATGCGCGTATGCACATGCATACGCACACGCACACTCCTTGGACGCCGTAGCGAGCTTCCGGGCAGACGGTCGCAGACGTCGCCCCCCTGGCTCGTTTCCCCGCCCATCAAAAAATGAACGACCGCGGACTAGCTCGGATCAAGGCGACATCCCCTCAGCATCATGACGCGCTTGTGATGCAACTGAATATAGGAAGCTTAGAGATGACGCAACCAGGACAGACCACCACGACTTCGCACGAAGCGATCGATGCGTTCAAGAGAATCGTCGGCGACGAACATGTACTGACCTCTGAGCGTGCCACGATGCCATTCAGCAAAGGCTATCGATTCGGCGGAGGACCAGTCTTCGCCGTGGTGCGCCCCGGCACGCTGGTCGAGATGTGGCGGGCGCTGCAGGTATCCGTCGACAACAACCTCATCGTCATCCCGCAGGCATCGAACACGGGCCTGACTGGTGGATCCGGCCCCGGCTTCCAAGACTACGATCGCCCCATTGTGATCATCTCGACTCACCGCATCGATGAGGTGCACCTCATCAACGACGCGCGCGAGGCGATCTCGCTCGCGGGCACCCCGCTGACACACCTGACCGACGCGCTCGCCAAGCACCAGCGCGAGCCGCACTCGGTGATCGGGTCGACATCAATCGGCGCCTCGGTCATCGGCGGCATCGCGAACAACTCGGGCGGCAGCCAGATTCGCAAGGGTCCGGCATTCACGCGCGAAGCGATCTTCGCCCGCGTCAACGACGACGGCAAGGTCGAGCTGGTCAATCACCTGGGCATCTCGCTCGGAGACGACCCTGAGGTCGCACTCGACCGTCTACAGCGCGGCGAGTGGTCTCCCGAGGATGTCACCCCAGCTCCCGAAGACTCGAACGAGACCGAGTACGCCGAGCACTTGCGCAAGATCGTGCCTTCGCCTGCTCGCTACAATGCGAACCCCGAGTACCTGTTCGAGGCTTCCGGCTCGGCCGGCAAGCTGATGGTGTTCGCGGTGCGCACCCGCACCTTCCCTCGCGAAGTGCACCCGACCGTGTTTTACATCGGCACGAACAACACGCACGAGCTCGAAGAGATCCGTCGGTTGTTCCTCGAAGCCGACATGCCGCTGCCTATCTCTGGTGAGTACATGGGCCGCAGTGCCTTCGACTTGGCCGAGAAGTACGGCAAAGACACCTTCGTCTTCCTGAAGTTCATGAGTCCAGCGCTGCAGACGCGCATGTTCTCGTTCAAGACGTGGGCCAACGGCTTGTTCTCGAAGATTCCCGGCATTGGTCCGACCTTCGCCGACACGGTATCGCAAGCCATGTTCAGCGTGCTGCCCAACCAGCTGCCCAAGCGCATGATGGAGTACCGCAACCGTTTCGAGCATCACCTGCTGCTCACCGTCAGCGAGTCGCAGAAGGCCGCGAGCGAGAAGATGCTCAAGGAGTTCTTCGCAGAGCCCGAGCACACTGGTGAGTTCTTCATCTGCACGTCTGATGAAGAAAAGAGCGCGTCGCTCAACCGGTTCGGCGCGGCCAGTGCCGCCACTCGCTACGCCGCGTTGAAGCGCCGGCACATCGCAGGGCTCATCCCCATCGATGTGGCCCTGCGTCGCGACGATTGGAACTGGCTCGAGGTGCTGCCGGAGGAGATCGACGACCAGCTTGAGGTCAAGGCGTATTACGGGCACTTCTTCTGCCATGTGATGCACCAGGACTATGTCGCCAAGCAGGGCGTGGATCCCGAGGCGCTGCACGACCGCATCCAGCACCTGCTGGAGGAGCGCGGCGCGAAGCTGCCCGCCGAGCACAACTACGGTCGCATCTACAAGCTGCCGGAGTCCATGGAAGAGCACTTCAAGGAGCTCGATCCGACGAATACGTTCAACGCCGGTATCGGCGGCACGTCGCCGCACAAGGACTGGGCCTAAGTCCCCAAGGTAGCGCGACGCCGTGAGAGCCTGAGCGATGTCTTATCCATCTCGGGTGGACCTAGGGCTCGACTCCCTAGGTCCACCGGGACGGATGAGTCGAGACATCGGTCAGAGGCTGGGCAGGCCATAGAATCGCGTGGCGGCGAGGGCCGCGCCCGGTCCGAGAACGGGTCATCGCCTCACGCCGTCAGCTGACCCGCGACGGCCGGCACACCGGCGAAATCCTCGCCACCGGCCACATCGACGAGCCCGGAGGCTATTGCTGAAACACATTGCCTGAACATATTGGTGGAGCTGAAGGTGTGTAGGTTCAGGACATCGTTCATAGGTGAGTCGGGACATCGTTCATAGTGGTCCGTGACGATGAGGGATGTCTAAAGC
>NZ_JBQSXW010000051.1:0-2331 GCF_052378625.1 Brachybacterium sp. AOP25-B2-12
CGGCTGCTGTTGGGAGTGTTGGTGTGCGCTGTCGACGGGTGCAGTGCTGAGGGAAGTCACGGGGAGTCCTAGCGTGGGGGAGGGATGGGCCCCGGCGGCACGGAACGTTTCCGTGGGGGGCTCAATTTCTAACCCTCACGTTACGTGAGCTTTCATTTCGTGGATACGAGGTCTGAGTCACGTTCCGCCCTGGCGTCAGGCCTCCCGCGTCTCCGTGTCGTCCTGGCGGGTGGGGGTGGAGAGGTCGCGGAGGCGCGAGAGGAACTCATCGGCCATCGCGACCTTCTTCTCCAGCGCGCTGCGCCGCTCGATCGCGATCGCCTCGATCTCTTGCAGCTTCTGTCGAGCTTCGATCGGTGCGTCGGGTTGGGCGACATCGTGGGTGATGTCTAGAAGCTCGCGCATCTGCTCGAGCGTGAAGTCCAGCGGCTTCATCCGACGGATCAGCAGGATCCGCTCGACGTCGGATTCGGAGTAGAGACGGAATCCGCCCTCGCTGCGCTCGGACGGGTTGACCAACCCGATCTCGTCGTAGTGACGCAGTGTCCGCAGGCTGAGCTCCGTGCGCTCAGCGACCGCACCGATGTGCAGTAGCTGCTGTCCCTCGCCCTTTTCGTTCATGAAGCCAGTTTGCCCCACCTGACTACTCGGCGCCCTCGGCTCCGCGCCGGGTGGCCAGCCTGTCGCCGTGGGGTATACCCGAGTCAGCAGATCTGTGCCAGATCGGCCGTTTTGGACTGTGACTTCGTCCGCTCATTGGCGGGGATCTTCCGACGCTCGATGGCGGCCTGCCGCTGTGGCTCCGGAGCGATGACTGCGGGACGGCGTCCCGCAAGACGATCGCCAACACGTAGCGGGAACGGTGAGCCTTCTTCTGTTTTGGACCGACGATCTTTCAGCAGGCGCTGGTTGGAGCCTTATCGCGAACTCCGCGGCCTGTCATGAGAGCTACACCGGCAAGGGCCGTCCAGAGGCTAAGCGTGTCAAAGGAGATCCGTTCGGTGCCGCCGAGCCCCAACCAAGGCACCTCGGCCCCCTCCAGCGCCGCGAGGAACGCTGCGAACCCGACTATTGACACCACCAAGGCCACGATTGTGAGCTGGCGGAAGCGCCCCGGCCCAGCGGCTGCGGCGAGTATGCCCATTGCCAGCCACTGTGCGACCGCTTGGCCGAATGCGGCACTATCGTGCGCCCCGGGATATATGTCCCACGGCGCCAGGCCGACGATCGAGACCAAGAGCCCGGTCAGCGCCATCAAGATCATCCCAGCTCGACCTGAGCGGCTGTCCCACCAGCCGTACATCAAGATCGCGCCGATCATGATCAGCACACCGGATGCGGCCATGCCGGCATTGAATAGCGGATGCCATGGAGAGCAAACATCGCGCACCTGCTGGCCCTGTTCAGAGAATTGCCCACAACCGACGACCCCGAGGTCGCTGATGGCGTTGCGCGCCACCGAGTACCCCTGGGGCCACCGCAGCGCGACCAGCAGCTGCACAGGGAAAATCACAGCGCTGGCCATCCAAGCCACGGCTCCGGCGCGGTATCGATTCACTACGTCCCCCTCATGTACCATACGAGCGTATGGAAACCGTAGCAATGACCAGGAGTGGCCGCAACTCCGTCCGGGAGCTAGTGATGGACGCTGTCGTGCAAGTGCTGGTCCGTGACGGTCTCGACGGCCTGTCAGTCCGGCGAGTGGCTGCCGAGGCAGGTGTCTCTATTGGTGCCGTTCAGTATCATTTCGCCACCAAGGATGCTCTGTTGGTCGCCGCCGCCAATCACGTAACCGCCCAGTTCAAGTTGCGTGCTGGAGAGTTGACCCATCGGGTGCTGGCCGAGGAGGGGGCAACTGCTGCATTCCTCGCCTTCTGTCAACTCCTGGCCAACGCGATTGAGGCTCCCGATGGGGAGGCCGGGGACACTAACGCCACGATCGTCTGGTTGTGGTTCGCGGCGAAGGCTACGCAGTGTGGCGCCGTCGCCGATGCCTTCGCTGCCGAATGGTCACTGACCGAGAACTACCTGCGCGGCCTCATCGCCGACCTCTTCCCACAGCTCGACGCGGCCGAGGAGGCCGGGCATCTGCTCGCCGTCCTCGACGGTCTCGCAGTCGCTCGAGCCTCCGAGCCCGACCGGATGCCGCCGCACCGCGCCGCCACCATCGTCCGTCGCCACTTCGCCCACCTGAGCGGCGGAGATCCGGTCAGTTGACCGAGAGGTGGCGTGCATCCCATATGGGGAACCGTCACCGGACACGTTTGCCCTCGCTACGGAAGAGCAGTGGCACACATGGCCGGCCGTCCCGTAAGACCAGTCCGGTGAACT
>NZ_JBQSXW010000052.1:0-1967 GCF_052378625.1 Brachybacterium sp. AOP25-B2-12
GACGAGGCCCGCCGCGGCGAAAGCCAGGAAGACGGTTCGTGCGGGGCGAGGTCGCCGATCGACGACGCGCGCGCGAGGATGACTGGGTGACAGCACGCGCGGAATCGTACGCCTGGTATCGAGCAGGACACGCCGACGCGGACCTGCGGTTCCCTTGCATGCAACCAGGCGACGGATCTGAGATCACTCGTCCCGGCAGCTCACCACGGCTCAGGCACTGGGGCACCTAGCGCATGAGCCTTAAACGGTCCCTTTGTGGCAGGGGAACGCCGTCTCGCTGGGGTATACCCCACGGCACAGATCTGTCACGAAAGTGCTGTATCGGACCCTGTGTGACGGCGGAGGCTACGGTCGCGCAGCTGTCACGCAGGGTGGTACCTAAGGCCACGAATCTGTCACTTTTAGGTTGTCACGACTTCGCGGTTGTCCCACGGTTTACGGCGAATTAGCTTTCACGGAGCGTGGGAACGAGGCAGTCGATCTCTCCTTCGCGCCGGTAGCTCTCTATGTGTGGGCGGCTCGGGTCGTGGACTGCGAGCTCGAATAGCACGCTGAAGGCGTCAGCGATCTGCTCATACACGGCGGGTGCTTTACCGCGCAGGCGAAGGCGGAGATAGTCCCCGCCGGGAACGATCGTTTCGTTGAGCTCTAACGGGTTGTCGCGGTCACGGTCGAGCCGAGTGGATGACATTCGGTAGATATTCGACGCTGGGTAGATGAGGCCCATCATGCGGCGGCCACGGAGAGAGTCTAAGGCATGCTCAAATTCGGGCCATGCCGACTGGATCGCCTCGAGCTCGAGGGGAACGTCACGGCTCAGCGATGACAGGGCCTCGTGAGTTACGAAGTCGATAAGGCCAAGCTCGTGTCGCGTTGGGAGTTTCCGCATGCCCAAGGTGTACACCAAATTTGGTCATTTTCTCCAGCCTCATGCGCTCACTCGTACTTCATGGCTGGCCGGATGTCATCTTGGGGTATACCCCAAAATGACACCCTGGTCGGCCCGTCGCCGCGGTACCCAATAGGGTCCACGTCGCTCGTTTCGTGACACATCTGTTGAGGTGCCGCGTCCGACCACCCCAACGGGACACAATGGGTGCATGCGTGCACCCACCTTCAAGACCGCCCGCCGGATCGGTATCGCCCTGAGTGTGTTCGCCGCGATCCTGATCCTCGTCGACTGGATCGGAGGTTCTGGTCCGTTCGACCTGGCCAACTTGCTCGTGATCGTTGCCGCTGCGGTCGCGTGGGTGGTTTGCGGGTATGCGTGGTCCCAGGAACGCTCGATCGGACGGGAGTAGCCATGCCCACCACGCAGCGCGTCGCGTACGTCCGTGTCTCGTCGACCGGGCAGCACCTGGACCGGCAGGTCGAGGCCGTCGGGGACGTCGACCGGATCTTCCGGGAGTACCAGTCGGCCGCGACGGCGTCGGAGCGGCCCGTGCTGCGCGAGGCCCTGGACTACGTCCGCGAGGGCGACACCCTCGTCGTCGCGTCCATCGACCGCCTCGCCCGGTCCCTGCGGGACATGCTCGCGATCATGGAAGAGCTCGAAGCCAAGGGCGTGACCGTCGACTTCCGCTCCCAGTGCCTCACGGTGCGTCCCGACGGGGGAGACCTCACCACGCGGCTGATCCTGCACATCATCACCGCGGTCGCACAGTCCGAGCGGGAGATGATCCGGGAGCGCCAGGCCGAGGGCATCGCGATCGCCAAGCAGACCCCGGGGAAGTACCAGGGCCGGCGCCGTACCTTGACCGCCGAGCAGCTGCACGAGGTGCGCACCCGTGCCCTCGCAGGCGTCCCCAAAGCGCAATTGGCGCGTGACTACGGGATCAGCCGAAACACGCTGTACCGCTACCTTGAGGCGCCTCTCCTCGAGTCGTGCTGAGTGCACGCTGAGGGACGCAAACCTACCGAACGAGTTCGCTGTACGACCAGCCACCGCGCCCGAGCCCGCGGAGGTA
>NZ_JBQSXW010000053.1:0-1914 GCF_052378625.1 Brachybacterium sp. AOP25-B2-12
CAGAGATAAATATGCTTAGCCTGGTAACGTCCGCGACATTTTGTAAGGCCCTGAGAGCGGGCCCGTCGCTGGTCCACCACGGACCGACGGGCTCGGGGACGGGGCTGAGGACCCGGAGAGGAGCCACGGCCGTGGCCGAGCTGATGCGCAAGGACCTTGATGCGTTCGGGTCTTTCTACCGCCACCTGCACCGACGGGGTGCTGGTGATTTCGGGCTCCGATGCCGAGTCGGAGCCAGTGGCAGAAGTCCACGAAGATCGCAGGCACCGCGGCTGAACGGCCGATACCGAGGGGGAGGAAGGGAGGCCAGGGCTGCTGATGTGCCCGGACTGTTCCGCGATTTCTCTTCCTAACTTTCCGTCCACTCCCGACCCAGGTGCCCGGCAACCCCGGGTGCAGGCCACCGTCCGGGTCGGATCGTCACCACGAACAGGAAACGATAACCATGTCCCATCACTCCCCTCTTCCACCCGCTGCTTCGGCTCATTACCAGGTCCTGCGCACAGTGCCCTCCTATGACGAGGCTCAGCGCCTTGTCGATCGACTCTCCGACGCCGGGTTCCCGGTTGAGCACGTGCGCTTGGTCGGCACCGATCTGCGCCTGGTTGAACAGGTCACCGGGCGGATGACCTACGGCAAGGCCGCCCTGTACGGGGCCGCCTCCGGAGCCTGGCTGGGATTGCTCATTGGCTTGCTGTTGGGTCTTTTCACGGTCGTGGGGTGGCTGTCGGTAATCCTGTGGGCGGTACTCCTGGGCGCGGTGTGGGGGCTGATCTTCGGGTTGCTGGGCCACGCGGCCACCGGCGGGCGCCGGGACTTCAGTAGCGTCCAGGGCCTGGAGGCGTCCTCCTACGAGATTCTTGTGGAGGCCGAGTACGTCGAGGCGGCCACGGCCAAGCTCGACGCCAGCCGTCCCACGACGTGACCGCCAAAGGCCCGGGCCCGGACCGGGTGCTGGCCCACGCCCGAGTAAGTGCTGAGGGCCGTGGCCCTCTGCGCTCCCCCGACACTCACAGCTGGAACGGATTCAGGAGCGGATCTCGCCGGGAAGCAGGGACGTCGGCGTGCCTGTCACCACCAACCGGGAGCCTGCTCGGCTCTGCCGAGCGTGATCCCCGCAGTTGCCTGCAGTGGACCCCGACAGCTTCGTCCCCAAGACCCTCTGTCAGGGGCATCCCAGGTAATCACCCGCGGGACCGTCCGAGGCATTCTCCGGCCACAGCGATGGCCTCGACCGGATCGGAGCAGCCCCCTTTTTCCGGGCCCCGGCGGCATGCTGGTGGGCCCGGATGGAGGTCGAGTCCACGGAGAACACCCATTCGACCTCCCCGGCAGCGTCGTCCTTGACCACCGCCTCATCCAGGATCTTGGCCCAAGTGCCGTCCATGGTCCAGATCCGCAGCCGCTCGTGGCCGGTCTTCCACGGCCCGTACCGTTCGGGCACGTCCCGCCAGGGCGCCCCGGTGCGCAGCTTCCACAGGATCCCGTTGACCACCTGCCGGTGAATCGCCCCGGGTCTGGTGGAGGCTCTGAATCCACGGGAGGATGAGGAGCATGGCAGCACCGAGGAAGTACCCCGACGAGCTTCGGGAGAGAGCCACGAGGATGGCAGTTCAGTCACGGCGCGATCCATCGACGAGGTCGGGAACGTTTCGCCGTGTGGGCGAGCAGCTCGGGATCAATCCTGAGACTCTGAGGAACTGGGTCGTGCAGGCCGAGGTTGACGAGGGGCACCGTCCCGGGACCACGACCAGCGAGTCCCAGCGCCCGGTCGAGCTGGAGAAGGAAGTGCGTGAGCTGCGCAGGGCGAACTCGATCCTGAGGTCAGCCTCGGCTTTTTTCGCGGCGGAGCTCGACCGCCCACAGCGTTGATCGTGGAGTACATCGACCAGTACAGGCATGAGTTCGGCGTCG
>NZ_JBQSXW010000054.1:0-1831 GCF_052378625.1 Brachybacterium sp. AOP25-B2-12
CACAGGGTACGACAACTGACGGAGTTGCGATGTTCATTCAGGATCAGACCGAACTGGTGTCGTGGGGCGGCAACACCGAGGAGCGACGCAGGGGGCGTACCCCTGTCGCCGAGTCTCAGGTGACCATCTCCCTCAAGGACGTGGAGACGATGGACCGTTGCCTGGACGCGATCGAGGAGTCCGACGGTCGCCTTGCTGCGCCACCCAAGGATGGGCGAGAGCTGCCGGCCTACGACTGGACGATCGTTTGGCGTGAAGAGAACAAGTCTGGAGGCGGTAAGGTTCATTTCGGTGTGGTCTGGTACGACGAGGACTACTACCAGAACCACAAGAACACCTTCGAGGGCAGGTTCCATGGGCATCTCTTCGAGAAGCTCGGAGTGTCGGTCGAGGACTTCAACGTGACCCACTGGAAGAAGGAACCGGTCGGTGCCTGACCAGCACATGCTCACTTCCCGTACGCGTTTCGCGAAGGCCGCCCTGCCCATCGTCTACGGCGTCAACGCCTACACGACGACCGCTATCACAATCGCCGTCATGGTTCTCGCGGCGACGCATGGGCGGGGCGGCTGGACCGTCACTCTCGCGCTTCTTAGCAGGGCTATCCCTCAGATTGCGCTTGCACCGCTTCTAGCCCCATTGCTCGACACAATCAGTCCTCGCCGCATCGTGCGCATATCTTTGGCCGTCCAGGCCACCCTCGCCGGCACCTGCGGGCTCATCGACAGCACCTGGGCAGCCCTCACACTCTTAGCCGCGATATCTTTGGTCGGGATCCTCGACGGACCCGCGCTCCTCCTCTTAGCCGAGAGCAACCAGAATCCAGGTGACTCGGAGAACCACAGGGTCAGAGCGTTCGCCCGGATGGACACCGCGCGATTGATCGGATCGCTCGCTGGCCCCGTCTCGGGGGGAGCCCTAGTGGCCTGGGTGGGCCCGCAAAGCGTCTTCCTTGGCGCCGCAGCGGCTCTCGTGCTCACCGCAACGCTCCTCGGACTCGTCGGGAACACTCGATCGAGCAGTGCAAAGAAGCCGCGATCGTGGTGGGCGCAAGTTAAGGAAACCCCAACAGCTCTCTTCTCTGGCCAACTGCAGAGATATGCGCTTATCGGGCTCATGGCTTCTGTAGTTTTCACATCGATCTATTCTGTAGCCGAGGTACTCTACGGCCTAAAGACCTTGGATCTCTCGCCGTTCTGGTACGCTATCCTCGGTCAGTTTTTTATCTTTGGACGAATCGTCGGGTCGTGGATAGGTGGTCGCATAACTCCGAATTTCGCCGTCCGCACCCTTGTCCTGTCAACTGTATTGATGGGTGCAGGGCTGACCCTTCCCGGTTTATGGGTGTCTTCAATTGCGGCAGGGATCGGTTTCGGCTGCGCAGGCATTGCCAACGCAGTGCAGGTCATTGCGATCCGGTTGATTGTCTTTAAGAGCGTGGCTGAATCACTTCGGGGGCGCGCCCTCTCTGCCATCGGGTCACTAAACCAAGCTGCTGGCCTGATTGGCATGGCCACGGCCGGTGCCGTAGTCGCGGTCGCCAGCCCCCCAGGAGCGTTGCTGCTAGCGGGGGGAGGCACCTTGGCTGTGGCGCTCGTTGTGAGCCTGGCACTCCGCAGGGCCGCCGTCGAGGTAGACATGGATGCTTTCGTCACTGACGAGCACCAAGAGCGTCAACCAGCGGACTGACGATACCGTTAGCCCATTGGGCGAGGTGCCTCCTCCCTCGTCGCTCTCAGATGCGTTGCGCCAACGGAACCGATGCACCTTACTAGGGATCTTAACGACACACTTCTGTCGCGTTGAGGCACACCCTGCGCGACAGTTACGC
>NZ_JBQSXW010000055.1:0-1626 GCF_052378625.1 Brachybacterium sp. AOP25-B2-12
CGCCGTGTATGAGCTGATCGCTGACGCCTTCAGCGTGCTATTCGAGCTCGCAGTCCACGACCCGAGCCGCCCACACATAGAGAGCTACCGGCGCGAGGGAGAGATCGACTGCCTCGTTCCAACACTCCGTGGAAGTTAATTCGCCGTGAACCGTGGGCCAACCGTGAAGTCGTGACAACCTCAAAGTGACAGATTCGTGGCCTTAGGTACCACCCTGCGTGACAGCTGCGCGACCGTAGCCTCCCCCGTCACACAGGGTCCAAAACAGAACTTTCGTGGCTCTTCGGAATCAAGGGTGTAGGTGAGGTCTGAACCCTCCGGCTTCGCGCAGCGACCTGGCGATGTAGTGGGTGAGGTTGCGGAAGCCGAGCGCGGAGCCGCGGAGGTGTTCGAGGCGGCCGTTGATCGCCTCGGTCGGGCCGTTGCTGGTGCCGGGCCGGTCGAAGAACGCGAGGATGTCGGCGGCGCGTTGCTTCATGGTGCGGCCGAGCTTGCGGATCTCCACGAGCGCCGCGGGAACCCCGGTGGTGATCGTGGCGATCACCGCCTGCATGGCCTGCCTGGCCTTCTTCTTGTCGGGTTCCCGGTAGGCGGCGACGATGCGCTGGTAGATGCCCCAGGTCGCCTCGACCTCGACATGCTCCTCGCTCGCGAACACCGCGTCCAGGCGTGCCCGCTGCTTGTCGGTGAGCAGGCTCGCGCCGGTGTGGAGGGTGCGGCGGGCCTTGTAGAGCGGGTCGCCCTTCATCCCGCGGTGCCCGGTGGTGTCCTGCTGGACCCGGCGCCGGCAGGCATCCAGCGCGTCGCCAGCGAGACGGACGACATGGAATGGGTCCATCACCGCAACCGCGTCGGGGAGCTCTTCCGCGGCGGCGGTCTTGAACCCGCTGAACCCGTCCATCGCGACCACCTCGATCCCGTCCCGCCACTGCTTCGGGCGGCCCGCGAGCCACTGCTTGAAGACGGACTTGGAGCGGCCTTCGATCATGTCCAGCAAGCGCGCGGGGCCGGTCTTCTCGCGGGCGGGCGTGAGGTCGATGATCACGGTGACGTACTTGTCGCCGAATCGGGTGTGTCGCCAGACGTGCTCGTCGACGCCGATCGTGGTGACCCCGTCGAACCGGGCCGGGTCGTCGATGAGGCGCCGCTTGCCTTCGGCGAGGATCGCGGTGTTCGCGGTGTGCCACGACACCCCGAGACCGGCGGCGGCGCGCGAGACGGTGAGGTGGTCGACCACGATCGCAGTGAGTGCCCACCCGATCCCGCCGCGGGAGATCTTCGCCCGGGGCGCGGCCGCCTTCGACGTGTCCTGCCGCCAGGTGCGGCGGCAGGACACGCACCGGTAGCGGCGCACCCGGATTAGCAGCGTCGTCGGCCGGTGCCCGAACGGTTCATGCGCCAGCGGGCGCGTCACCGTGTCCCGTGGCGCGCCCTCGGCGCCGCACTTCCGACACCACGGGTCGTCCTCGACGACGCGGCACTCGATCACCGCCCGATCTGGCTCGAGACGCTGCCCAACGGCCTCGAGGCCGAGCTCGTCGAGACGGCAGAACGTGGTCAGGTCGGGCGCGGCGAAGGTAGCGTGGTGCAAGTCGAGGTCTTCCGGCGGATGGGCAGTGTAGGAAC
>NZ_JBQSXW010000056.1:0-1606 GCF_052378625.1 Brachybacterium sp. AOP25-B2-12
TGTTTCAGTTTCTTCTGTGCTGGGGCTGTGTCAGGTGCTGGGCCGGGTGTAGGCAGCGGCGCGCACCACATCTTCGTCCTCCAGTCCAGCTCCTAGTGCTCCGCCCACGGTGGCCAGGCTGGCGGTGAGCCAGCTGATCTTCGCGTAGTCCAAAGCGTTCACTGGGTGACCGGCGACACCGGCCAGTACCTGCTCGTCGATGAGCAGCAGCGCGCCGACCCAGGACAGGATGAATAAGACGAGGTAGAACACCACAACCCCGATGGCCACGGTCGCGGTGGTGGCCAAATTGAACAGGATCACCTGCTCACGTTGGGCTCGCCGCCGTGGGCGCTCCCACAAGTCGGCTCCCAGGATCAGGGTGGCACTCACCGCCCCGATCGCCATCACCGCCAGCAGGACCAGGCGCACCGGCCCGTAGGCCATGGCCAGTACCCATAGGTCCGAGGCCACCAATGTCAGCATGCCGGTGGCCGCTGCCACGACCAGCGCCCGGGAGAGCCGGGCCACGAAGGCCCAAGGCTGGTTGGCGCGGATCATGCCCAGCAGCAACCGCACGTTGCCGCTCAGCACTCGGGCCGTGAACTGCACGACGTTGTCGTCCGGGCGTTCGTCGAGATCGGTGGACAGCTGGTGGGCTCTTCGAGCAAGATCCCGCTGGGCGTTGAGGTCTTCGGCGTCGTAGCCCAGGAGCTGCCCGACCACGTGCACGGTGGTCTCTTGCACCTTCTGCCGCACGTGCACGGCTCCCAGGGCTGGGACGGAGACCAGTCCCACCCCGTGCACGGGGCTGAGCTGGGTGAGCACCGGACGTCGGCCGGCCTTCAGGGGGATCTCGGTGAGCACCACGGCCAAATCCCAGTTCTCCTCCAGCACGCGGTTTCGAGCCGCCTCCAGCAGGTCCAAGGTCTCGGTGGGTGGATCGACCAGCCGGTCTTCGGCCATCTTCAGTTGCCAGCGCACTCCCGGATACCGCTGCACCAAAATCTCGCGCACCGAGGTGGTGACCTCGGGGCCGAGCACCGCACTCAGGGATGGTGAGACCACCAGGCCGATGAGCAGCTCGGCATCGGAAAGGGGTTCGGCAGGATCGGCGGTGGATCGGCAACGCTCAGAAGTCACCGCTCCATAGTGAGGCAACCACGGGCCGGACTGCCACTGGCTCGATGGAGCCCCCAAGGTTTCGTGCAGCACCGCGGGCCGGATTCGGTGGTCGCCTCGATCCCGGAAAGAGCGGTGCTGCTCACTGCGAAATCCTCTCCCCGCCGACGCCGCCAGCGCGAAGACATCACAGCCAGCGGGCCCGGGACCTGCCGGTGTCGAGGACGGCTTCTCGATGATGCTGCAGTGACGGATCGGTTGAAGTGCTTCGGCGGTGTGGGAGCAGTGATCAGCGTGGGGCCGGTCGATTCCGTTCGGACAGGTGATGCATCGACTGCCCAGCGGCAGGTGCGGTACTGATGCGGGGGTACCCGGTGCAGGGGTGTCAAGGCCCAGCTCCGAAGACGGCAAGCCGGGCACGTGAAAGGCGAATTATAGCCCGCCGCAACCCGAGCGGGAAGGCATGTGTGGCACGAGGCGCCGAAGACGGGCCGGGCGTTTACTG
>NZ_JBQSXW010000057.1:0-1542 GCF_052378625.1 Brachybacterium sp. AOP25-B2-12
CCTAGGAGAAGGGGGCAGAGCCGGTGTTGACAGCAGCTTTGACAGCAACGCGGCTGTGCGGGCGCATCGGGTTATGGTGCTGACAGCAACGCGCGGCGAGCTTGCCGACCGATAGGCGGACACCACAGGAGGTGCCATCCTCATGGCAGTAGAACCGCATAAGCCTGGCGCGCTCAGCCTCGAGCACGTGCACGAGGTGATGTCTGAGCTCTCTCGTCAGCGGCCGGTGTTTCATTCCGAAGCTGACTTCCAGCATGCCTTCGCGCAGTTGCTCTTGAAAAGGCACCCGAGCCTCAACGTTCGGCTGGAGATCCCGTACCGGTCAATCGGCTCGACGGAGCCCGATTCTCGGACTGTGGTCGACCTCTATTGCAGCGACTACGAGCGGGGAGCGGTCACCGCCATCGAGTTCAAGTACAAGACCCGGCGGTGGAGTGGAGCCGTCAGAGACGAGGACGTTCGACTCCTCTATCAGTCTGCTGCCGACCTCGGTCGCAAGAACTTCGTCAAGGACATTGATCGTCTCGAGAGATGGTCCGATGCAGTGGGTGGAACGGCATTCGCCATCCTTTTGACGAACGAGGATGGCTACTGGTCTGCTCCGAGGGGACGGCGCACCACCAATGACGCTGCCTTCCGCATTCATGAGGGAGCGGAGCTGACGGGCGAACTGCTGTGGGCAAATAACGTGAACTCGAGGAACAACCGCACGCTCAAGGGCAGGTTCCCGATGCGATGGGTCGACTACTCGGACCTGAGCGAGTACGGGGAAGGGCAGCGGAAGGGTAATCAGTTGCGCTACGTCATCGCCAAGGTCGACCACTGAAGACAGGAGTCTCCGGCGTGGAATGGTCCAGGTCAGGGCTTAAGGCCGACGGGTTCAGAGGATTTGTGCGGTTCTCCGAGCTGCGGGCAGCTTGTGTCCCTGCCGCACCGGGGGTGTACGTCATCGTCCGACAACTCGACGGTGAGCCTGAGTTTCTACCGAGCAGCCCAGGCGGGCGGTTCAAGGGGAAGGACCCGAGCGCACCCCGCGAGCGACTCGTTGCCGAATGGGTTCCAGAGGCTGAGGTCGTCTACATCGGCAAAGCATCTGGTGGCTCGACTGGTCGAAGAGGCCTCCGTAAGCGCCTAGACGAGTTCCGTCGATTTGGAGAGGGCGAGCCGATCGGGCACTGGGGCGGTCGCCTCATCTGACAACTCGAGGAGAGCGACACCCTGCTCGTGTGCTGGAAGGAGACTGCCGTGGAACCAGCGCTCGTCGAGAGGGCGATGATCCTCAAGTTCACGACCGAGTTCGGACGCCGACCGTTCGCGAACCTTCGTAACTAGAGGAATGAGTCTGCAGCGGTGCCTTCCGAAGCGCGGTGTCTTCGGGAACGAGCAGATCACACGAATCCCAAGTCGTCGACCAACACCACAACCCGATCGATCGGACGGTGAAGCGCCCTGGGTCTGATGGAGACTCGCGCTATTTGGTTCCCACCATCTCAGTAGTGTGAATCGGCCCAGGTTTGATGCCGCTGCTGTTTGAGTCCGAGT
>NZ_JBQSXW010000058.1:0-1513 GCF_052378625.1 Brachybacterium sp. AOP25-B2-12
GCTAGCGAGGAGCAACGGTTCCGTCGCAGCAGACAGATCCTCGAAGTGCCGAGCCCCCGGCCACCGATCGAAGCCCTGCAATTCGGCGGATCGAATCAGCAGCTCCTCGTCAGTAGTGGTGAGGATGGGACTGCAGGAGTTGGTCACACCCCAACCACACACATCTGCCACATTGAGCACCACCCTGCGTGACAGCTACGGCACCGTAGGCACCCCCGTCCCACAGGGTCCGAATCAGCAGTTTCGTGACACATCTGCGCCGTGGGGTATACCCACTCAGGACGCGCCGTCGGCCCGCTCGGGTCTGCGTCGCCTCGGCTCTTGGTCACCGGGAGTCATTGATGCCGGGATCGCCGGCATCTGCGCCTTCAGTTTCGTCATCGACCCACTCAAACAGGTCGCCCGGCTGGCATTGGAGGACGCGGCACATCGCATCCAGAGTCGACAGGCGGACGGCCTTGGCGCGACTGTTCTTGAGTACTGCGATGTTGGCTGGCGTTCATGAGGGCAACCGCTTTCGGTGGCCAGGCGGCTAGAATCTGAACACCATTCGTGATTCGAACCACTCGCTCACGGGCTGAGAAGAGTGGTGCGTAAACCTTGACCGGAAGGACTGCACATGAGAACCAACACGTGGCTCGGACTCATCGCAATCAATCAGTCTGCCCAAATCCTTCAGAGCAGCGGACATGCCCGGAAGCAAGAGGCTCGCGACAAGGAGCGTGACGAAAAATTCGCGCAAGCTCATGAAGAGGCCAGACGTGGTCAGTTCGCGATGTGGATCCAGTCACCGGACGGTCAGCGCTTTGAGCGCTGGAGCCATCACGCACTGCTAACTTCTCGTGCAATTGACGATCGTCAGGTTGCTTGGGATATTGCCTGGGAGCAGGACTATCACTCGCGCCGAGAAAGCGCACGACCGGCGGCTGTGGCTGAAGCTGAATCCAAGGTGGCCCAGGTGTCCGCCGAGAAGGTTCGGCGCGCGCGACGAATGGGGGTAATTACAGCCGTCGTCTCGTCGATACTGATGATCATCTGGCTCGCTCTAGTCATGACCGCCCCGGTCTCGGATGCCGGTGAGGGCACAGTGACGCCAGTGTCTATGATTGCGTTCCTTCTTATGGGGATCTCGATCTGCATTACCATCTGGAGCTTCTGGAACGCGAGCGCTGTGAATAGAAGAATTAAGCTCGTCGGCCAGGTCGCCGAAAAGTATCTCTCGCTCAACGTCCTCCCCAGGTCGGCCTCATGGCACCGTCGCGCAGACGCCGAAAGTCTCCGACAGGTTGAGTCAAAGATCGGCGAGGTTGTTGAGGACGCAGCGACCACATTCCCGCGAGGTGACTCGCTCATCCAACTTGCCGGCACCTACGACACTCGTCCAGAGGGCCCGGGGAGCGAACACGTGCCCGAGCCAGTGCGTCGCTTGCTAGAGGCGTTTCGAGAAGAAGATCGCGTACGCAGGTCCGCCCTGCAACGTGACGGACTCGCTTAAGAGGATATTCAGAGCTGA
>NZ_JBQSXW010000059.1:0-1486 GCF_052378625.1 Brachybacterium sp. AOP25-B2-12
CAGGATGATCTGCGTCTTGCGTGCCATGCGTGTTCTCCTCGGGCTGGGTGTGAGCATTCACCATACATAGAGAACGTGTCGGATGGGCACATAGTGAAGCCCCGCGATCAACATTGATCGCGGGGCTTCATCCGATATGTGATTGTTCAGCCACCGAACGTGAGGACCGTTCCGATGAGGCCGAGGGATAGCTGCTCGTCGGGG
This sequence comes from Brachybacterium sp. AOP25-B2-12, assembly GCF_052378625.1. Taxonomy (NCBI): domain Bacteria; kingdom Bacillati; phylum Actinomycetota; class Actinomycetes; order Micrococcales; family Dermabacteraceae; genus Brachybacterium; species Brachybacterium sp. AOP25-B2-12. The sequence continues at coordinate 205 of NZ_JBQSXW010000059.1, forward strand.
TACTCCGCGCGGACGTAGTCGGCAGCGTCCAGGACCTTCTGTCGCTCACCCTGGGACATCTCGTCCCACGCGTGACGCTCGACGTCGGCGACGAAGTCGGGGTACGTGGTGTGCGTGTTGACGTTCATGAGATGCGTCCTGTCCTGGTGTATGCGTCGGCTTCATCGTAGTCGGTGAACGTTTTGAGTCCAGGGTGATCGAGCTTCTCGTGCTGCTCGGACGAGACCATGAAGACGATCTCGGGTTCCCCGCGGGGAGGAGCGATCTTGCTCATGGCCTGGTAGTCCCAGCCTTCGGGGGCGAAATCCTTGTTGAACGGGATCGAGGCGACCTCGATGAACCCGCTGCGTGCATATAGCTGGGGCAGGAATGTGTCGAAGCACTCCAGGTGTGTCCCGCCGTGCTGCACGGCCACGGGGAGTAGAGCGCGTGAGGCCCCTCGGTGGTGGCTGTCGGAGTACAGCGCGGAGATCTCGCCGGTGTCGCGGACGGCGGCGCCAGCGCGGCCGTCGGCGAGCACGAGCATGGCTGTGAAGTCCCGCTGGAGCTCGGTGGGGGTGGCCCGCGTGACTTGCTTGCCGAAGTAGTTGGCGTCGTAGCGGTCGCTGAGCCCGGAGCTGTACGACCGCGCGGAGGTTGGTCCGGTCACCTCGAGCACGGTGTGGCCGTGGGAGGTGTGGGCCCGCGTGACGCGGAAGGTCCCGCCTGGGAGGTGGAGGGGCTTGCCGTCGGGCGAGTCGGCCACGTACCTGTTGATCGTCGAGGTGAGGCTGACGGCGTCGTAGGTGGCCGTGGAGCCCGTCTGGGCCCCGATGTGCTGCTCGAGGCCTGTTCGGGTCTTGAGCAGCCCTCTGCGCGCCTCCTGGAGCTTCGAGGTGAGCTCGGCGCGCTCGGGAGTGCCGTCCGGGGCCTCGGCGAGCTGCCCCTCAAGGCCGTCGACGACCTGGCTCTGGTGGTAGTAGCAGCGGCCGCCCTCGGCCTTGCGTTGGCACATCGGATCTCCGATCGGCTTGCACGGTATGAGCCGCCGATATGACGCCCACGCCTCTGTACCGCGCTTTCAGGGGATGGATGTGACATCACCGTCTCCCAGGGATCGGGCGTACGGGGGCTACCGGGGGTCGTGGCCGCCGTGGTGGGGTGGGTGCCCGTGATGAGCTGCAGCGGTCTCGGAGGGATGCGCTACCGGCCGAAGAGGTAGCAAAGGAGTCGGCGGAGGGGCTGGCGTCGGGTCTCCTGCGACGTCGACGGGGCTGGTTGGCTGGGTGCCCGTGAAGCGGGC
>NZ_JBQSXW010000060.1:0-1442 GCF_052378625.1 Brachybacterium sp. AOP25-B2-12
GGCTCTTCGTAAATGAGGGTGTAGAGCCTGCTCTGTGAGTCCGCACGTGTCGTTGCCCGGGTAGACGTCGAGGCCTCCCTGAAGATGGAAGTTCCTACACTCTCCATCCGGAAGACCTCGACATGGACAAGCCTAGCTTCACGACCCCTGGTCTCGACGCGTTCTGCCTCCTCGATACCCTCAACCTGACTGTCACAGGGCAAGCTGTCGACGTCGATCACGCGGTCCTGGAATGCCGCACCAGTACCGAGTTCCAGGACTCCTGGTGCCACGAGTGCGGTGCGGAAGGCATTCCTCGCGGAACCGCGGTCCGCCGGCTCGTCCACGTCCCGCTCGGCTGGCGACCCACGCTCCTGCACGTCCGCGTTCGCCGCTACCGGTGCCCGACCTGCATACGCGTCTGGCGGGAAGACCTCAACCCGGTCGCCGCGCCGAGGGCGAAGCTGTCAAGGTCGGCGGTGCTGTGGGCGCTGAAATGCCTCGTCATCGACAGGATGTCCATCAGCCGCATCGCTGCAGGCCTCGGCGCGTCATGGCACACCGTCAACACCGCCATCCTCGCCACCGGCCAACAGCTGCTGGTCGATGATCCCAGCAGGTTCGACGGCGTGAGGGTTCTCGGGGTCGATGAGCATGTGTGGCGGCATACCCCGTTCGGCAGCAAGTACGTCACCGTCATCATCGATCTCACCCCGATCCGCGACAAGACGGGCCCTTCCCGGTTGTTGGACATCGTCGAGGGGCGGTCGAAGAAGGTGTTCAAGACCTGGCTGGCCGCCCAATCACAAGCATTCCGCGCTGGTGTCGAGGAGATCGCGATGGATGGGTTCGCCGGCTACAAGTCAGCCGCGACCGAAGAGCTGCCTGACGCGACCCCGGTGATGGATCCGTTCCACGTCGTCGCGCTGGCCGGGAATGCTGTGGAGCGGTGTCGGCAGCGGATCCAGCAGGAGACACTCGGACACCGGGGCCGGTCCGGGGACCCGCTCTACGGCATCCGTCGTGTCCTACTCACGGGAGCCAACCTGCTCACCAAGAAGCAGACCGGCAGGCTCGAGACGGTGCTCGCTGCCGAGGAGCACACGCAGGTCGATGTCACGTGGTGGGTCTACCAGCGGATCGTGGCCGCGTACCGCGACCCCGACCGCACGCGCGGAAGAGACCGACTGCGGGCGGTCATCGCGAGTCTTTCGGCAGGCGTGCCGACAGCGCTGAACGAACTGACCACGCTGGGGAAAACGCTGAAACGCAGGTCTGCTGATGTGCTCGCGTTCTTCGACCGGCCTGGGACGAGCAACGGGCCGACGGAGGCGATCAATGGCCGGCTCGAGCACTTGAGGGGCACCGCGCTGGGGTTCCGGAATCTGGGCCACTACCTGCTCCGGGCACTGCTGGACACGGGAGGGTTCAGACCGCTTCTACACTCTCATTTGCGATGAGCC
>NZ_JBQSXW010000061.1:0-1426 GCF_052378625.1 Brachybacterium sp. AOP25-B2-12
GGCTCTTCACGAACGAGGGTGTAGCGCGGGTCTGAACCCTCCGGCTTCGAGCAGCGACCGAGCGATGTAGTGGGTGAGGTTGCGGAAGCCGAGGGCGGAGCCGCGGAGGTGTTCGAGTCGCCCGTTGATGGCCTCGGTCGGGCCGTTGCTGGTGCCGGGGCGGTCGAAGAACGCGAGGATGTCGCCCGCCCGCTGCTTCATGGTCCGGCCGAGCTTGCGGACCTCGACGAGCGCCGCGGGAACGCCGCTGCTGATCGCAGCGATCACCTCCTGCATCATCGCCTTCGCTTTCTTCTTGTCGGGCTCCCGGTAGGCCGCGACGATGCGCTGGTAGATGCCCCAGGTCGCCTCGACCTCGACGTGCTCCTCGCTCGCGAACACTGCGTCCAGGCGTGCCCGCTGCCGGTCGGTGAGCAGGCTCGCCCCGGTGTGCAGGGTGCGGCGGGCTTTGTAGAGCGGGTCGCCCTTGAGCCCGCGGTGACCGGTGGTGTCTTGCTGGACCCGACGCCGGCAGACATCCAGCGCGTCGCCGGCGAGGCGGACCACGTGGAACGGGTCCATGACGGGGACGGCGTCGGGGAGTTCCTCGGCGGCAGCGGTCTTGAACCCGGCGAAGCCGTCCATCGCGACCACCTCGATCCGCTTCGCCCAGTCCGCAGGGCGGGCGGCGAGCCACTGCTTGAACACCGCCTTGGAGCGGCCCTCGACCATGTCCAGCAGCCTCGCCGGCCCGGTCTTGTTCCTCGCGGGCGTGAGGTCGATGATCACGGTGACGTACTTGTCGCCCAGCCTCGTGTGTCGCCAGACGTGCTCGTCGACACCGATCGTGGTGACCCCGTCGAACCGGGCGGGGTCGTCGATCAGGCGCCGCTTGCCTTCCGCGAGGACGGCGGCGTTCGCGGCACTCCAGGACACCCCGAGACCTGCGGCGACGCGGGTGACGGTGAGGTGGTCGATGACGATGCCCCGCAGCGCCCACTCCAGGCCGCCGCGGGAGATCTTCGCACGCGGCGCCGCTGCCCGCGTCATGTCCTGCCGCCACGTGCGCCGGCAGTGTCCGCACCGGTACCGGCGCACCCGCACCAGCAGGGTCGTCGGCCGGTGCCCGAACGGCTCGTGCGCCAGTCGACGCGTGACCGTGTCCCGCGGCACGCCCTCGACACCGCACTTCCGACACCACGGGTCGTCCTCGACGACGCGGCATTCGATCGTGGCCCGATCCGGCTCGATCAGCTGGCCGACGGCGACGAGGCCGAGCTCGTCGAGGCGGCAGAACGTGGTCAGGTCAGGGGTCGCGAAAGTAGGGTGGAGCACGTCGAGGTCTTTCGGGATGGCGAGCGTGAAGAACTTCCATCATCCGGGAGACCTCGACCCCTACCCGGCCACCGACGCGCTCAACCGACTACACCCTCGTTCGTGAAGAGCC
>NZ_JBQSXW010000062.1:0-1366 GCF_052378625.1 Brachybacterium sp. AOP25-B2-12
GGGGCCTGACCCTTGTTCGTGGACACGCTGATTCCAGCATTGGCTGGGGAAGCGAGATTATGAACCATGGCCAGGAAGAACTACTCCGAGGAGTTCCGCCGGCAGGCGGTCGACCTGTATGAGTCGACTCCGGGAGCGACGCTCCGCGGTATCGCGGAGGACCTCGGGATCGTCCGGGGAACGCTGCGGCAGTGGCTGGAGACTCACGGGACCGGGAAGAAAACGGCGGCTGACGGCACGCTGACAGACAGCCCGTTGCGGTCCGCGCCGACGGCTTCCACATCGGATCCTGATGAGCCGCTCGAGCAGCGCGTGGCACGGCTGGAGGCGGAGAACGCCCAGCTGAGAGCCGAGACGACGAAGCTCACCACAGAGCGGGAGATCCTCCAGAAGGCCGCGAAGTATTTCGCCGGGGAGACGCGCTGGTGAGTCGCTTCCAGTTCGTCGCCGAGAACTCCACCACCTACCCGGTGAAGCGACTGTGCGAGCTCGTCGAGATCGAGCGCTCCTCCTACTACGCCTGGCAGACAGGCACCCCAGCTCGGTCCGCGCGGGCCGCTTCCGATGGCGAGCTGCTCGAGCGGATCCGCATCATCCACGCGGAGGACGATGCCCAAGGCGTCCCGCGGATCACGGCCGAGCTCAACGACGGGGCCGCGCCCGAGGACCGCGTCAACCACAAGCGGGTCGCCCGCGTGATGCGGGAGGCCGGACTCAGCGGGTACGTCAAGAAGCGCAAGCACCGCACGACGGTGCCCGAACCGGCCGACCAGGTCGTTCCTGACCTGCTGAAACGGGATTTCACCGCCGAGGCGCCGAACCAGCGCTACGTCGGCGACATCACCTACCTGCCGCTGTCCGAGGCCAGTGGCGGCGGGAACCTATATCTGGCGACCGTGATCGACTGCTACAGCCGCCGTCTGGTGGGATGGGCCATCGCCGATCACATGCGCACCGACCTCGTCGCCGACGCGCTCAAGGCCGCCGCCGCGACCCGTGGATCTCTGGCAGGAGCGATCTTCCACAGCGACCACGGGTCGGTCTACACCTCCAAGGCCTACGCCGAGCTCTGCCAGCAACTCGGCGTCATCCAGTCGATGGGAGCCGTCGGCACCAGCGCCGACAACGCGATGGCAGAGTCATTCAACGCGACGCTGAAGCGCGAGGTTCTCCGGGACGCCGCGTGCTTCACCGACGAGCTGTCCTGCCGCCGCAAGATGTTCCGATGGCTGACCCGCTACAACACCAAGCGCCGCCATTCCTGGTGCCGCTACCTCTCCCCGAACGCCTACGAGCGCGCCTACACCGCTACGCTGGCGCTCGCAGCGTAAACAACCCCCGTGTCCACGAACCGGGGGTAGGCCCC
>NZ_JBQSXW010000063.1:0-1360 GCF_052378625.1 Brachybacterium sp. AOP25-B2-12
GGCTCTTCGCAGATGAGGGTGTAGCGGTCGGTGGCGGGGTGGGCGCGTCGGTGCGGGGATAGACGTCGAGGTCTCCCGATGATGGAAGTTCTGACGCTCGCCATCTGGAAGACCTCGACATGCCCCACGCTACCTTCTCGTCCCCTGATCTCGATGCCTTCTGCGGCCTGGACGGGCTCGGCCTCACAGCCACCGGCCAGCGCATCGAGACGGGCCAGGCAGTTCTGGAGTGCCGGGTCCTCGCGGACGATCAGTGGTGCCATCGCTGCGGCCAGGCCGGAGTTCCTCGCGGCACGGTCCTCAGGACGATCGTGCACGTCCCCCTCGGCTGGCGACCGACGATGCTGCAGGTCAGAGTGCGTCGCTACCGCTGCCCGGACTGCTGCACCGTGTGGCGTCAGGACACCACAGCCGCTGCCGCGTCCCGCACGAAGCTGTCGCGCGACGCGGTCTTCTGGGCACTCAAGAGCGTGGTCATCGACCGGATGTCGATCGCGCGGGTCGCCGAGAACCTCGGCACCGCCTGGCACACCGTGAACGACGCTGTCCTCGAAGCCGGCTCCGAGCTCCTGATCAACGATCCTGCCCGGTTCGAGGGGGTCCGGGTCCTCGGCGTGGACGAGCACGTCTGGTCCCACACCAGAGGCGGTAACAAGTACGTCACCGTGATCATCGACCTGACCCCGGTCCGCGATGGCACCGGAGCCTCGAGGCTGCTGGACATGGTCCCCGGCCGTTCGAAGAAGGTGCTCAAGACCTGGCTCGACCAGCAGGAACAGGGCTTCCGCGACCGGATCGAGACCGTGGCGATGGACGGGTTCACCGGTTTCAAGACCGCCGCTGCGGAAGAGATCCCGCAGGCCGTCGCGGTGATGGATCCGTTCCACGTCGTCGCCCTGGCCGGTGACGCACTGGACCGCTGCCGGCAACGGATCCAGCAGACCACCTGCGGGCATCGTGGCCGATCCGGGGATCCTCTCTACGGGATCCGCCGAGTCCTCCGCACCGGCGCAGATCTCCTGACCGATCGCCAGTGCGGCCGCCTGAGCAGCGTGTTCGCCGCAGACGAGCACGCCGCAGTGGAGGCGACCTGGGGCATCTACCAGCGGATCGTCCAGGCATACCGCAATCCCGATCGCGTTGCCGCCAAGCAGCAACTCACCGCCGTGATCCAGGACCTCGCCGGCAACGTTCCAGCCTCGCTGACCGAGGTCATCACGCTCGGCCGCACTCTGAAACGCCGGGCCGGGGACGTGCTGGCCTACTTCGACCGGCCCGGCACCAGCAACGGCCCAACAGAGGCCATCAATGGCCGCCTCGAGCACCTCCGTGGCACCGCGCTGGGCTTCCGCAACCTCGC
>NZ_JBQSXW010000064.1:0-1247 GCF_052378625.1 Brachybacterium sp. AOP25-B2-12
TGGGCTGACCCCGTGATGTAGGTCCAGTCGTTGTGTGAGTCGTCTTGATGCTCGCTGCTGCGGGCAGGAAGACTGGTCTCATCATGACGAACACGAGGAAGCGGCACACGCCTGAGCAGGTCGTGCGCAAGCTCGGACAGGCCGACCGGATGCTGGCCGATGGCGCGGACGTCGCGGCGGTGTGCCGCGAGCTGGGCGTGTCGGAACAGACGTACTACCGGTGGCGCAACCAGTACGGCGGGCTCAAGGCCGACGACGCCAAGCGCCTCAAGGAGCTCGAGAAGCAGAACGCCACCCTCAAGCGTCTGCTCGCTGAAGCAGAGCTGGAGAAGGCGGCGCTGAAGGAGCTGGCAGAGGGAAACTTCTAGGCCCGGGCAGGAGGCGCGCCGCCGTCGCTCACCTCATCGCGAAGATGCGGGTGAGCGAGCGGATGGTGTGCCGGCTGACCGGGCTATCCAGGTCCGCCTACCGGCGCACCCTCAAGGCCGCTACCGTCGCCGACCCCGACGCCGCCTTGCGTGAATGGCTGCGCGGTTACGCGAAGAAGCACCCCCGCTGGGGCTACCGGCGCGCGTACCACGACGCCCGCGGCGAGGGCTGGCAGGTCAACCACAAGAAGATCCAGCGGCTATGGCGCGAGGAAGGCCTACGCGTGCCCCAGCGACGTCGCCGTAAGCGCATCGGCTCCTCGACCGCGGACGCCCCCAAGGCGTGCGCCCCGAACGTGGTGTGGGCCATCGACTTCCAGTTCGACGTCGACGAGGCCGGGCGTCCGATCAAGATCGCGTCGATCGTGGACGAGCACACCCGGGTCTGCCTCGGCGGGCTCGTGGAACGCTCCATCACCGCCGACCGTCTCACCGACCATCTCGACGACCTCGTCAAGCTGCACGGCCCGCCCGCGGTCCTCAGAAGCGACAACGGGCCCGAGTTCATCAGCCAGGCGATCGCCGACTGGGCCGGCACCCGCACCGGCTTGTCGTACATCCCGCCCGGCTCGCCGTGGCTCAACGGCTACGTCGAGTCGTTCAACTCCCGCCTGCGCGACGAGTGCTTGAACATCAACAGCTTCTACTCACTGCTGCACGCCCAGGTCGTCATCGGCGACTGGAAGGTCGAGTACAACACCGTGCGACGCCACTCGGCGCTGGGCTACCTCACCCCGGCCGACTATGCTCGCCACTGCACCCACGAAATGGAACCCGACGACTCACACAGAGACCGGACCTAACAACGGGGGCGGCCCA
>NZ_JBQSXW010000065.1:0-1046 GCF_052378625.1 Brachybacterium sp. AOP25-B2-12
GTGTGACTCAGGCCACGTAGGCTAGGTCTGCACCGTACATGGATCCGGGCGTCGGGGGGTCGTGTTTGGCAAACAACCCTTCCGCCCTCCACTTGCAAGGGCGGGCCGTTGCCCTCAGGAGGAACGACTTGCAGCTGCTCTCAATCGCGGACAACATGACGGACGCTGAGGCTCTCCTCGGTGGCGACGCCGGAAACCCAAACAATGGCCGCCAGGGTGTCGCCGGCGCACTGAGAGACCAATGGCGCGAAGGGGGACGGGTTGGGCAGTGGTGCATCTTGACTCCACGCGGGATGTACAACGTGTTCACTGGTGCGCCTCTTGCGTCACAGAATTTGCCCTCGGATGCCGAGCGACTCGTGCTGTTCGATGCTCAGCGGCAGTATGCCGATAGGCTCTCTATTTTTCGATGCATGCACGAACTTAGGGCGCCCATTGTTACAATGGGGCACAGCATCGGTTATGGCCCCTCCGCATTTCGGATTCAATCCGATGCTTTTTGGAAACCCGTGCGGGGGGATGTGCAGATTTTCCCAAGCTCTGCTGCTCGCACGGCATCGCGATCGATGGAACGTGAGCTCTTGCGTCTGTCGGGCTGCTCGATGCGCGAACGAAAGCGCGTTGTAGTCCCGTACGGAATTAACGAACCCATGGCCCCACCAAAGGATCCGCCAAACTTTGGTGATCATGGGTACCTCCTGACGGTTGGACGCCTAGATCCGCACGACAAGTTCGACTTCGAGTCCTATGCTCGAGCGGTTGGTGCTCTCGTTGCCAGCGGCGGTCCCGCGAGTGCTCCGGCGATCGTCATTGCTGGGAAGGAGCGCGACGAGGCGTCCACTGCGGCGATCGCGCAGATGTTCGCGAAGCATGCCCCTGGCGCGCAACTATTGGTTATGCCGGACGTATCCGAGAGAGATAAGTGGGATCTGTACTGGGGTGCGCGAGCGCTTGTACACCCCACAAACTCCCATGCAGAAAGCTACGGGCTCACGTTGGGTGAAGGTGCAGCGGTGGGTCTACCTATTATCGCAACAGACTTTTCC
>NZ_JBQSXW010000066.1:0-998 GCF_052378625.1 Brachybacterium sp. AOP25-B2-12
CTAGGGCATGTCTCTTAAATCCTGGTCCAGGTGATGCAGGCCGCGAGGACGACGGCGGCGCGGTAGGTGAGCGCGAGCTTGTCGTAGCGGGTGGCCAGTCCTCGCCACTGCTTCGCGAGAGCGAAGGAGCGCTCGACGACGTTGCGTCCCTTGTAGGCGACCGCGTCGAACCCAGGCGGCCGCCCGCCCCGGGAGCCTTTGCGCTGGCGGGAAGCGATCTCGTCCCGCTTCTGCGGGATCACGCCCGTAATACCGCGCCGGGCGAGGTGCCTGCGGTTGATCCTCGAGGTGTAGGCGCGATCGGCGAGGACCTTGTCGGGGCGAGTGCGGGGCCGGCCCCGGCCCGGGCGAGGAACCCTGATCTCGGCCAGTACCTCGATCAGCATGACGCCATCGTTGCGCTGCCCGCCCGTGACGACCGCCGCCAGCGGACGTCCGTTCCCATCGACCACGGCATGGATCTTCGTCGTCAGCCCTCCTCGCGACCGACCGATCCCGTGACCTGCAGGTTCGCGCGCACCACCCAGAGGACTGTGGACGAAGTCCTCACCGCGCGGCCTGTGATTCGCTCCGGCCCCCCGTGTCCTGCTCGGGGCGGGTCGTGTTGCTCGCGTGCTGATGCGCACGCGTGATCGTCGCGTCGACCGACACGTCCCAGGAGATCTTCCCGGCCGCGTCGGCCGTGGCGAGGAGCTCCTGGAGGACGTGATCCCAAGTGCCGTCCGCGGCATAGCGGCGATGTCGCTTCCAGACCGTCTGCCACGGCCCGAAACGCTCTCGCGGAAGATCCCGCCAGGGGATCCCGGTGCGGTACCGGTAGATGATGCCCTCGACGATCTGGCGACTGTTCCGGAAAGGACGCCCCCGCCGGCCATCGCTCGAGGGCAGATGCGGCTGGATCTGCTCCCACTGCCGATCCGACAGGACCGCGAACCTCGACTCACTCACCCCGACATCATCCCGCGAGCCTCACCCACCATTAAGGAGACACGCCCTAG
>NZ_JBQSXW010000067.1:0-981 GCF_052378625.1 Brachybacterium sp. AOP25-B2-12
TGATGCCTGTGCCTATCTGCCTGGGCTGCGAGTGCACTGCATCCACGTCCGAAGCTCGCGTGCGAGTGTCGAGTCCGAAACCCAATCCGATCTCTGACCACTTTCCGGCGGAGCGAGGAGAGGGACGATCCTCGCCAAGTCCATGAGGACACGTTTGCAATGCGCCATCTCCGGGAGGGTCACCCCTGCATGCGCTCCCGGATTGAGGAGCACAGCGGTTGGCCGATCCAGCGTGCTCCGTATCAAATCGATTCTGTGCCTCGTCCCGTTGTGTCGAGGCTCATCGCACCATTCCTCTCCGATCTTTCTGAGCGTCGCGCGCACGCGGTTGCTGGCGTCGCCGAGATCGACGGACTCGATGGCCAGTGGGGTGTCATCCCGGAGGCCCAGTCCGACGGGACCGAGGAGCGTCAATAGATCCTTGGCCGTCATCTCGACGGCCTGGCGGGTTTGCGATCCGAGCGCTGCCCGGAACCAGATCTGATCTCGGTTGCCATCCCCGAAGTCGGTGATGAGCTTACGTGCGCGCTCTACCGCTGTGGTCGATGTGCGTGGGACCAGGATCGAATAGCGATCGATGGGTTGCCGGGCGTCGTCGAACTCATACGTCTGCTCGATGGTGTCCTGGATAGTGGCCGGTTTCCTGCTGCGGTGGTGGCTCCACAGATCTTGCACCAGCAGGTCGTCATGTGTGAGGACGATGACCTGGTGTGGCGGCTTCGAATCGAGCAGCCGGCTTATGCCCGAATCCGCAAGCTTCTCGCGCGCTGACGAGTCCAGCATGTCGCTCGGGTCATCGATGACTATCAGGGATCCAGGGTTTTGCCGCTCAACTCGCGCAAGGTGAATTGCCAGTCCGAGCATGTCGATCTGTGCATCCGACAGGTAGCCGAGAGCGTGGAAATGGGGGTGCGATGCATCTGGTCCGGTGCGCAGACTGAGGGTTGGGCGTCCATTCGAAGGAAGCTCAGCAGTCAAAGT
>NZ_JBQSXW010000068.1:0-964 GCF_052378625.1 Brachybacterium sp. AOP25-B2-12
GGGACTGCCGCAAGGATGGGTGACATCTGATCTGGCTTGCCCGTAGGGCGGCCTGGAAGGATGTGCACCATGCCCGCTCCCTACCCCCAGGAGTTCCGCGAAGACGTCGTGCGAGTGGCCCGGTCCCGTGAGGACGGCATCACGATCGCGCAGATCGCGAAGGACTTCGGCGTCCACGAGATGACGCTCCACAAATGGATCCGCCAAGCCGATATCGACGACGGCAACCGCCCCGGCAGGACCCGGGAGGAATCGACCGAGTTGCGTGAGGCGCGCAAGCAGATCCGGCTGCTTCAGCAGGAGAACGAGGTCCTCCGCCGCGCCGCTGCCTACCTGTCCCAGGCGAACCTGCCGGGAAAAGGTACTACCCGCTCGTGAGCGAGCTCGCCGTCGACGGCATCCCCGTCACGGTGTCCCTGCGGGTCCTGAAGCTCTCCCGCCAGCCCTACTACCGCTGGCGGAAACAGCAGGTCACCAATGCCGAACTGATCGAGGCTTACCGGGCCAACGCCCTGCTGGACGCCCACGTCGACGACCCCGAGTACGGCTACCGGCTCCTGGTCGACGAAGCCGCCGACACCGGCGAGAAGATGTGTGAGCGGACCGCGTGGAAGATCTGCCGGGACAACCAGTGGTGGTCAGTGTTCGGGAAGAAGCGCGGTAAGAACGGGAAGCGCCCCGGGCCACCGGTCCACGACGACCTCGTCAAGCGCGACTTCACTGCTGATGACGTCAACGAACTGTGGCTGACCGACATCACGGAACACCCCACCGACGAGGGCAAGCTCTACCTCTGCGCCATCAAGGACGTGTTCTCCGGCCGGATCGTCGGCTACTCCATGGACTCCCGGATGAAGGCGCGTCTGGCAGTGAATGCCCTGGAGAGCGCGATATCCAGGCGTCGAGATGCCGCTGGCTGCATCGTCCACTCGGACCGCGGATCCCAGTTCCGATCACGGAAGTT
>NZ_JBQSXW010000069.1:0-952 GCF_052378625.1 Brachybacterium sp. AOP25-B2-12
TGAACCGGCCCAGGTTTGATGCCGCTACTTTGCGGGTTCGGACTCTCGGGTGAGGGCCTCGTAGTGGAGCTTCTCGAACTCTATCGGGGTGAGCATCCCGAGGGTGCCGTGGAGTCGCCGGTTGTTGTACCAGTCGACCCAGCCGGCGGTCGCGTACTCGACGTCCGCGAGGGTTCGGTAGGACCCGGCGTGGAACACGGTGGTGCGGATGCACTCGGCCTTGTAGAGCCCGTTCACCGTCTCCATCAGGGCGTTATCGTAGGCGTCGCCGACGGTCCCGATCGACGGGGCGATGCCCTCGAGCGCGAGATGCTCGGTCAACCGAATCGCTGTGTACTGAGATCCGGCGTCGCTGTGGTGGATCAGATCTCCTGGTGAGATGGGGTTTCCTTCCCGTTCTCGCTGCCATAGCGCGATCCGCAGCGGCGTCATGACCAAGTCGACCTTCTTGCTCGAGGACGCGTGCCAGCCCACGATCCGCTGGGCGAACACGTCCAGGACGAACGCGACATAGACGAATCCCGCCCAGGTGCGGACGTAGGTGAAGTCCGTGACCCAGACCAGGTTCGGAGCCGCCGCGGTGAAGTCACGGTTCAGCAGGTCACCGGCACGTTTCCCGTCCGGATCAGGGATGGTGGTGCGCAGCTTCTTCGCCCGCCGAACACCTTCGAGGCCAAGCGTGCGCATCGCCCGGTCCACTGCGCCGCGAGACGTGGCGGCAAGCCCCGCCTGGCGGCGGAGCAGGGCGACCCACTTCCGTCGCCCGTAGAGACCCTCGGGAGTCATCTGGATCAGTCCGGTGGCCTCGTTGACCTTCCAGGCCAGGGTGCGGATCTGGTCTTCTACCAGGGCATCTGTGACGGTGCGGGTCGCGATTCGGGCCGGGCTCTTCCAAGACCGGTAGGTCCTTGCAGCGATCTTCAGGCCCTGCTGGCGCAGGACACGGAGGATC
>NZ_JBQSXW010000070.1:0-948 GCF_052378625.1 Brachybacterium sp. AOP25-B2-12
GGCACGTCTCTAAAGCAGGTGGTTGAGCCACTGGATCGTGGCTCTCAGAACAGTTCCAGCTCGGTAGGTCAGGGCGAGTTTGTCGTAGCGGGTGGCCAACCCGCGCCACTGCTTGACGTTGCTGTAGCCACGCTCGACGACGTTACGGCCGCGGTAGGCCTCGACGTCCAGGCCGACGGGCCGGCCCCCGCGCGACCCGCGGTTGCGACGGTGTTTCTGCTGGTCACTTGGTTCAGGGATCACGCACTTGATGCCGCGGCGGCGGAGTGTGGAACGGATAGCGCGGGAGGAGTAGGCCTTGTCGCCGCGCAGCATGTCCGGTCGGTTGCGGGGCCGACCGGGCCCGGCCCGACCTACCGACAGTGCATCCAGCAGCGGGCCAAACATCGGTGAGTCACCGGCCTGGCCGGGACCGCAGAGGATCACCAGCGGCAGGCCGTGGCCGTCGACGAGCTGATGGATCTTCGTCGACAGCCCGCCGCGGGAGCGGCCGAGCGCGTGATCAGGAGGTTCGGAGCGGAGATTCTTGTAGTTCCACAGTGCCCCCCGTGGTGCGCTCAAAGTTCGTCCCGTGCTGGTGAGCACGGCAGATCGTGGAGTCGACCGCGACCGACCAATCCAGTTTCCCCTCGGCATCAGCACGGACCAGCAGGGCGTCAAGGACCTGGTCCCAGATGCCGTCCTCGGCCCAAGCCCGGTGGCGTTTCCACACCGTCTGCCAGGGCCCGAACTCCTCGGGGAGGTCTCGCCAGGCGATCCCGCAGCGGTATCGGTAGATGATGCCCTCGATCACCTGGCGATGATCCCGCCTCGGACGACCTGACCAGGGCTTTTGAGCGGGCAGTAGAGGCTGGATAGTCTCCCACTGGGCGTCGGACAACACACTTCGTCGACTCATCCATCCAGAATCACGCACGACTGCGCACGAGCTTAGGAGACACGCCCTAG
>NZ_JBQSXW010000071.1:0-941 GCF_052378625.1 Brachybacterium sp. AOP25-B2-12
GGATGGACAGCATGCCGAAGAAGATCGATCCCCAGCTGCGCGCGAGGTGCGTGCGGCTCGTGCTTGAGCACCAGCAGGAGTACCCCACCCTGACCGCGGCGACCGCTGCGGTCGCTCGGCAGGAAGGCGTCTCGCGGGAGTCTGTGCGGCGTTGGCTCGCGCAGGCCGAGGTCGATGACGGAACCCGTCCAGGCATCACGAGCGAAGAGTCTGCCGAGGTCAAACGACTGAAGGCCGAGATCAAGCGGTTGCGTGAGGACAATGAGATCCTTCGTCGGGCTTCAATTTTCTTCGCGGGGGAGCTCGACCCCCGCAGCCGCTGATCCTGGCGTTCATCGACGAGATGCGCGCCGAGGGCTATGCAGTCGAGTCGATCCTCCGCGTCCTGCGTCAGCAGGGCCTGGAGATCGCTGCACGCACCTACCGAGCCTGGAAGAATCCGACGCGGATCGCTGCCCGCACCGTCACAGACGCCCTGGTCGAGGACAAGATTCGCGAGCGCGCCTGGACGACCAACCGCGTCACCGGGCTCATCCAGATGACGCCGGAGGGCCTCTACGGGCGACGGAAGTGGGTCGCCCTGCTCCGCCGTCAGAAGGGCCTCGTCGGCACGTCTCGCGGGGCGGTGGACCGGGTGATGCGCACCCTCGGGCTCGAGGGCGTCCGGCGCGTCAAGAAGCTCCGCACGACGATCTCCGACCCGGACGGGAAAAGAGCCAATGACCTGTTGAATCGTGACTTCACCGCCCCGGCTCCGAACCGGGTCTGGGTCACGGACTTCACCTACGTCCGCACCTGGGCGGGGTTCGTCTACGTCGCGTTCGTCGTCGACGTCTTCGCCCAACGGATCGTCGGCTGGCACGCCTCGACATCGAAGAAGGTCGACCTGGTCATGACCCCGCTGCGGATCGCGCTCTGGCAACGCGAAAGGGAAGGAAACC
>NZ_JBQSXW010000072.1:0-922 GCF_052378625.1 Brachybacterium sp. AOP25-B2-12
GGTCAGGTCGGGGCGCGGCGTCGATGATCGGCGCGCCTCTGGTGCACGGCAGGAGAATCGCACGCCGAGGGACGGTCTTGCCGAGACCGCAGGCGACGCCCAGCGGTGCCCATCGGGTGACCCCGTGATCCCTTCGTGACATTCCAACTATTGACCGAATCTGAGCAAGATGGTGTTCTTTGGGTCTTATTCGCGCACGTGGCGCCCTGCCCCACCCGGCTCAGAGCTAGGACTCCCATGACGATGCCCTCCCTCCGCCAGCTCCTTCCTGCCACCGCGGCCGTCACGGCGGTCGTGGCGACCACGGCCGTGTTCCCGGCGATGGCGGACGAGATCAACGCCACGCCGATCGTGATCCCTGCGATCCAGGAATGGGAGGGAGGCCATGGCCGCACGATCCTGCAGGATGGCGCGCGGATCGTCCCGGACGCCGAGCTCTCGGGAGTTGCCGAGACGCTCGCCGAGGACGCCGACACCAAGCTCGGCGTGACACTCGACGTGGCCCCCTCGGAGACCACCCCGCGGCCCGGAGACATCGTCCTCACGTACGATCCGGCACTCGATCACGCGGGAGCGGGTGACCTGTTCGCGACGGAGGGGTACCGGCTCGAGGTCTCGGACACGATCCGGATCGTCGCGCCCACCGAGACCGGGGCGTTCTACGCGACACGATCCCTCCTGCAGATCGCCGTGCAGTCCCCGGATCTCGACACGTTGCCGCAGGGAACGATCTGGACTGGCCCTCCTATGCCTCCCGGGGCTTCATGCTCGATGTCGGTCGGAAGTTCTTCACCGAGGACTACGTCAACGACACCATCGAGATGATGGGCTGGTACAAGATGAACGAGTTCCAGATCCATCTCAGCGACAACGAGATCAAGCCCCGTGATCTCGATGGCGACGGTGCCCCGGACTGGGACAC
>NZ_JBQSXW010000073.1:0-906 GCF_052378625.1 Brachybacterium sp. AOP25-B2-12
AGCCGATCTGTCGAACGCTGACCGCAGCGGGCACGCAGATCGCGCCGAGCACGTACTACGCGTTCAAGACCCGCCCACCCTCGAAGCGAGCACTACGCGACGAGGAACTGCTGGTCGAGATCCACCGCGTCCATGCGGCGAACTTCGGCGTCTACGGGGCGAAGAAGGTCCACGCCCAGCTGCGCCGCGAGGGCGTCGTCATCGCGCGTTGCACGGTCGAGCGGCTCATGCGCGGCGCGGGGTTGCGAGGGGTCAGCCGGGCCAAGGGCCCGCGCACCACGATCTCCGGTCGTGGCCCGGATAATAGTCCTGACCTGGTCGAACGTGACTTCACCGCGACCGCTCCGAACCAGTTGTGGGTCGCGGACATCACCTACTGCCGCACCTTCGCCGGCTGGGTGTATGCCGCGTTCGTCATCGATGTGTTCTCCCGCCGCGTGGTCGGCTGGCAGCTGTCGAAGTCGCTGCGGACGGACCTCGCGTTGGACGCGCTCGAGATGGGCATCTGGACCCGCGATCACGCAGGCCAGGCCGTCTCCGGGCTCACGCACCACAGCGATAAGGGCGTTCAGTACGTCGCCATCCGCTACACCGAGCGTCTTGCTGAGGCCGGCGCGGCCGCCTCGGTCGGCTCCACCGGCGACTCGTATGACAATGCCCTGGCCGAGGCCTTCAACTCGCTGTTCAAGGCTGAACTGGTCCGCAACCGCGGGCCCTGGAAGAACATCGACGACCTCGAGATCGCGACCGCAGAATACATCGACTGGTTCCATCACCGGCGACTGCACGGCGAGATCGGCATGATCCCGCCCGTCGAGCTCGAGGACACCTACCATCACAACCACCCCGCACCGGCACCCGCCGACGCGGCACTTGCGAGCCTCTAACAAACCCGGGGCGATTCAC
>NZ_JBQSXW010000074.1:0-848 GCF_052378625.1 Brachybacterium sp. AOP25-B2-12
CCTAGTTGCGACTCAGCCCTTCCCGCGAGCATGCGGATCAGCTTCCGGGTTCGCCTGAGCAATCGACCTGACCGGGGATCTGCACGCTGACCTCGCCGTCGTCACTACCTGTGGTCGCCTGGCGCAGTCCGGGACCGAACTCCAGGATGCCGGTGTCAGTCCAAGAAGCCGGCTCTCCGGACTGCATCTCGTCTGCGAAGGGGTTCTCCTCGTCTCCGCTGCCGCTGAGTTCCCAGGTGAACTCCTCCCCGCTGTCCCCCATCGTCAGGGTGCCACCAGAGGGGCCACTACCTTCGTCAGGCTGGGTGGTGGTGAACTCGTTGCCCGTCTCGCTTTCGGAGATCGTGGCTGTGATCGTCCCGCCCTTCTCCATGCACGTCACGCTTACGGTGTCGTGCCTGAACAGTTCCCCAACGTAGAAGCTGGAGTCCCCGTTGGCGACAGTGAACTCTCCGGCGTACTCGTTCGTTCCGCCGCATGCTCCCAGAGCAAGAACCGCAGCGACCACAGCAGCTGTCGACGCTCCCATGCGCTTAAGATCCCGAACCATGATGCCTTCCTCGTTGTAGGCACAGTCCTCCTGTGCTGGCAATAGCAACGGTAGCCGCGAGCTCGCGAACATCGGCATCCCGCGGACGCCTCGAGGCGCACTGAGACCCACCCCTCCCCCACTCTCGGCCTGGAGTCGGAGCAATCGGAACGAGCCGTGCGCTGCTTCGAGCATCGAAGTGGCCTCTGCGCACCGAGGCTCGACCGGAAGCTCCTCTTTCCGCAGGTCGCGGCCTACACCAGCACACTTAGGCCATAATGAGGCGCATGTCCTCCGCACCTGGTCTCACCGCGATGAA
>NZ_JBQSXW010000075.1:0-732 GCF_052378625.1 Brachybacterium sp. AOP25-B2-12
TGTTTGGAGGGCAGGGCGAGCAGCCCGGTGAACCCGCTCATCCGCTCCACCAGCGTCGCTGCGCACGAGGTGCCGTTCTTCCCGATGATCAGGTCGCCCTCCCAGTGCCCTGGCACGCGCCGCTCGGCGGCGTCCTCGCCCCGCTCCGCGATCGGGACCATGCCCACGATCGGGCCGCCCCTCTTCCGGCCTGTCGTGCGGGGTCGGCGCTTGGTCCGCTTGGACTGCAAGAAGATGCCCCGCCGGGCGAGCTCGCCCTTGGGGAGCGCGTAGATGTACTGGTAGATCGCTTCGCCGGAGACGGTCTGGCCGCGTGCGTCGGGAGAGTTCGCCATGCGTTCAACGGTCGGGTCTGCGGCCTCCAGGCGCAAGCGGCCCGCGATCTCGTTCGGCGTCCAGGACGCGGCGAGGTCCGCGTCCACCCTGGCCTGCAGCACCGGGTCCTTGGCAACCTTCCGCTGCTGCGGACGGGCCCGGCGACGCTGCGCTCTCACGTCCGCGGTCACGGCCTGGTAGCCGCGGGTCTTCGTCGAGTTCCGGTGGAGTTCCCTGGAGATTACCGAGGGACATCGCCCCAGGTGACGAGCGATCCTCCGCACGGACCAGCCCGCTTTCGACGCTGTCGAGATCTCCGACCTGTCACTGAACGTCAGCCCCACTCGCGCCACCCGTGCACCTCACCGATCAGACCCCCGCCGACCGGGAGTGTTGCCTCGACGCTATGACATCGCC
>NZ_JBQSXW010000076.1:0-699 GCF_052378625.1 Brachybacterium sp. AOP25-B2-12
AGTTGAGTCCCGCATAGTGGTGTAGCGCGGTGGCCCTGTGATCGTCCCGGACGGGGACGCGGTCACCGTGTGATCCTTCGAGTGAACCTCTCACAGCACTCTCGAACGGAGTCATCACGATGACCGCTCCCCACATTGTCGACCCTTCCGGCCTGCTCGGTGAAGCCCTGGCCGAGGCGTCCCCGGACCTGATGCGCAGCCTGCTGCAGGACGTGATCAACGCCCCGCTCTCCGCGGACGCTGATGCCGTCGCCGGCGCGGAGTACGGCCGGCCCAGCGCTGGGCGTTCTGCGCAGCGCAACGGCTACCGCCATCGCGACCTCGACACCCGCGTCGGCACGATCGACGTCGCCGTTCCTAAGCTCCGCACGGGCACCTACTTCCCGGACTGGCTGCTCGAGCGGCGCAAGCGCGCCGAGTCCGCGCTGATCACGGTCGTCGCGGACTGCTACCTCGCCGGTGTCTCCACCCGCCGCATGGATAAGCTCGTGAAGACCCTCGGCATTAACAGCCTCTCGAAGTCGCAGGTCAGCAGGATGGCGGAGTCGTTGGACGAGCACGTCGAGCAGTTCCGCCACCGCCCCCTGGACGAGGCCGGGCCGTTCACGTTCGTCTCCGCCGACGCGCTGACCATGAAGGTCCGCGAAGGCGGGCGCGTGATCAACGCCGTCGTCCTGCTCGCGACCGGCGTGAACGGCT
>NZ_JBQSXW010000077.1:0-692 GCF_052378625.1 Brachybacterium sp. AOP25-B2-12
GGGACTGATGCACGATCAGGTGTCAGCTTGGTTTAGGCCGCCAGGGTGACGGTCGGGTTCATGATGGTCTCGTATTCGATGGGGGTCAATCGGCCCAGGCGGGCCTGACGCCGGCGGCGGTGGTAGGTCCGTTCGATCCAGGTAATGATCGCGATCCGGAGTTCCTCACGGGTGCGCCAACGGCGCCGGTCCAGGACGTTCTTCTGGAGCAGCGAGAAGAAGGATTCCATCGCCGCGTTATCACCGGCAGCACCGACTTGGCCCATGGATCCGATGAGGTGATGCTGGTTCAGGGCGTGGACGAACTTCCGGGATCGAAACTGCGACCCGCGGTCTGAGTGAACAATGCAGCCAGCAACGTCGCCGCGCCGCGTTGCCGCGTTGGCCAGTGCGTTCACCGCCAAGCGGGCCTTCATCCGGTCACTCATGGAGTAGCCGACGATCCGGCCGGAGAAGGCGTCCTTGATCGCGCAGAGGTAGAGCTTGCCCTCATCAGTCCAGTGCTCGGTGATGTCGGTCAGCCACAGCTCGTTGACGTCATCGGCAGTGAAGTCCCTCTGGACGAGGTCATCGTGGACAGGCGGTCCCGGACGTTTCCCGTTCTTGGCGCGCTTCTTCCCGAAAACGGACCACCACTGGTTGTCGTGGCAGATCCGCCACGCGGTCCGCTCGCACATGACCGGGGCCTGACC
>NZ_JBQSXW010000078.1:0-643 GCF_052378625.1 Brachybacterium sp. AOP25-B2-12
GGTTTCCTTGCAGCCGATCGTAGCCGGACACCACATCAACGTGGGCGCGTGCTTCCGCTCGGCCGCGGCCCTGGGAGTGGACGCGGTGCTCGTGACCCCGCGCTGCGCCGATCCGCTGTATCGGCGCTCGATCCGGGTGTCGATGGGCACCGTGTTCCAGGTGCCGTGGACGCGGATCGATCCCTGGCCCGGCGGCCTCGAGGCTCTCCATGGGGCCGGGTACACGGTGGCCGGGATGACGCTCGGCGAGGGCGCGATCACCCTCGACGAGCTCGTCGCCGAGAACCACGACCGGCTCGCCCTGGTATTCGGCACCGAGGGGCACGGGATGACCCGCGCGGCGGATCGGGCGCTGGACCGGCGGGTCACGATCCCGATGATGCACGGGGTGGACTCGCTGAACGTGGCGGCGTCGAGTGCGGTGGCGTTCTACGCGACGCGGTGACCGCGACGCATCGGATCAGCGATCCGGAGAGCCCTGGGTGCGCCCCCGGTGCTCCGTCCGCCTGGTGTCCGTGGACGGCCGACGATGCCGGTGGGGTCGATCGGCAACTCGGGGCGGCACGGCGGCGCCGTCGATGACGTGCAGCAAGCCCTGGAACGCGGCGGGAGCGCGGAGGTCGGGATCGCGCACCCCTGAACC
>NZ_JBQSXW010000079.1:0-642 GCF_052378625.1 Brachybacterium sp. AOP25-B2-12
GCACACCGCCTGCGCCGATCAGCCCCCGGCCACCCGAGTCCACGAACGTGTCGACAACGTCATGACCTCATACAACTAGGTGTATGTGGACAGATGCAGCGAAGAAGGCGTGGAGTGAAGTCGTCGGTCCCTTAGGGAAGCGAGAGAGCGCGATAGTACTGGCGGCCGCGACCGCAGGGGCCGTGTGCATTGGGGTGGACACGGCACGGCGAACCACGCCAGCACGAGGAGCGTTCTTAGGAGCCATCGCCTTCGACCTCATTGGTGGGCTCATCGCGTTCCAGCTCGAGCCAACGCGCGAGCGCTACGCGCGTAGCTCGTTCCCTTCCCGCCTCGTGTTCGCGCTCCTGCACCTGCAACCCTTCGCCGTTCCTCTCATTGGAGAAGGCTCCTGGAAGCGGGCAGCGTTCAGGTACACGGGGAGCGTCGCGTGCACGCTTGCTCTCGAAACAGTCCGCCCGCACGCGGTGACTCGTCGTCGACATGCAAACGCCCTCGCGGCTGCAATGAGCGTCGTCGACATGGTTGGAGTCAGATCAAAACAACGATGGATAGGGCCGATCTACTTGATGAAAGTGATCGGCGGCCACGGCGGAATCGCCCGGTCTCGCCCTGGGGGGTCACAAAATCCCAGCAATGGTT
>NZ_JBQSXW010000080.1:0-633 GCF_052378625.1 Brachybacterium sp. AOP25-B2-12
AGGAGCAGTCGAGACGCTTTGGCTCGCTGAGCGCGACGGCGCGGTGGTGGGGCTGAGCCCTGTGGACGCGCAGGTCTGGAAAGCGGATCAGGCTCCGTTCGTCAGGCGAATCACTTGCGAAATGCCTACGTGGGGTCCAGTCTGGTACCAGAACGACGCAGCTCTACCGCGCGTTCGCGCTTCTGCTTGGACCACATGGTCCGGGTGGGTTCTGCACCTCCGACCGTCGAACAAGCATCGGCAGTGGAGTTATGGCGACCCAGCGTAAAGGGGGGGTGGTGAGATGGTGACCTCATGTGCGGACCTGCGCATCGCTCAGCAGATGGATCCGCGCTCGATGTCGGTCGATCTGTCTCGAGGGGGCGACGAGTACGTTCCTGAGGCGAACCTGCCAGGCATCGACTCGGAGTCCATCGAGCTGGGTGGGCGGCCAGCCGCTCACCGTCCGCGCGGTCAGCGGCCCAGTCCGCGACCGCCGGCGCGAAGTGGTTCACCGCCGAACGGCCCCCACGGGCAATTCATGCGGCTGCTGGGACTGGCACCCGGCATCGACAGCGACAGCGTCACCGCCAGCTGCGACCTGGGCGTCCTGCGGGTGGTGATGCCCATCGAGCAGCCCGCCGTCCGGAAAGA
>NZ_JBQSXW010000081.1:0-597 GCF_052378625.1 Brachybacterium sp. AOP25-B2-12
GGGACTCTTCTGCTTCTACATCCAGCCGCGACCCCTGCTCCCGGTGGTGCGACCGGCATGGAGGCCCTGTTCACCGCCGTCTCCGCACTGTGTGTCACGGGGCTGATCGTGGTCGATACGCCCGTTCACTGGAGTGGCTTCGGTCAGGCCGTGATCCTCGCTCTCATCCAGGTCGGCGGCTTCGGGGTGATGACCTTCAGCTCTGTTGTCGGTATCGCCGTCATCCGCAAGCTCTCACTGCGGTCCCGGCTCACGGCCGCCACGGAGGTCAAGAGCTTCGGGATCGAGGACATCCGCACGCTCGTGATCAGCGTGGTGCGGATCTCCCTCGCGATCGAGGCCGCGGCTGCGGTGGTCCTCACCTTGCGCTTCGCCCTCGCCTACGACGAGCCCTGGGGCAGCGCCCTGTGGCTGGGGGTGTTCCACGCCGTCTCCGCGTTCAACAACGCCGGGTTCGCCCTGTACAGCGACAGCCTCATGCCCTTCGCTGACGACCCGGTGGTCCTGCTGACTGTGAGTGCTGCTCTCGTGCTGGGTGGCGTCGGGTTCCCTGTGCTCATGCAGCTGGGTAGGCACCTGGGGACGCCGCGGCTGTGG
>NZ_JBQSXW010000082.1:0-597 GCF_052378625.1 Brachybacterium sp. AOP25-B2-12
AGTTTGTTGGAGGCTCCTGACCTTGGAAACGAGGATGGAGTCATGGTGTCGAATCAGGGATCTGGGAAGCCGACGACGCGTCGGTATTCGCCGGAGGAGAAGGCCGCGGCGGTGCGGATGGTGAGGACGCTGCGAGCCGAGCTGGGGACCGAGCATGGGACGGTCCAGCGGGTCGCGACGCAGCTCGGATACGGGGTCGAGTCGGTGCGGACGTGGGTCAAGCAAGCCGACATCGATGACGGGAACGTCGCTGGCGTGAGCACGGCGGAGGCGCGTCGGGTGCGTGAGCTTGAGCAGGAGAACCGTGAGTTGCGGCGGGCGAACGAAATCCTGAAGCGGGCCGCGAGTTTCTTCGGGGCGGAGCTCGACCGCCAACACCGGAATTAGTCGCGTTCATCGACGCGAACAAGAACGACGTCGTCGAAGGTCGCCCGCTTGGAGTCGAGCCCATCTGCAGCCTGTTGCAGGTGGCTCCGAGTACGTACTACGCCGCGAAAGACCGTGCCCCGTCGGCGCGGGCCATCAGCGACGCGGTGGTGACGCCGGAGCTGGTGACGCTCTGGACGGACAACTACCGCGTCTACGGGGTCCGCAAGC
>NZ_JBQSXW010000083.1:0-551 GCF_052378625.1 Brachybacterium sp. AOP25-B2-12
CGGGGTCAAGTCCCTGGAAGTGGTGTAGCGATCCTTCGCTGAGAGGTCAGGCAGTCAGGGCTGGCAGGGAGCTTGTGGTGACCTCCTCGGTGCTGGTGTCGGGGACGAGGCTGAGGCGGCAGCGGGCGAGGACGTCCAGTCCGAGGTAGCGGCGTCCTTCGGCCCACTCATCGGTCTGTTCGGCCAGGACCGCGCCGACGAGTCGGACGATCGCCTCGCGGGTGGGGAAGATGCCGACGGAGTCCGTGCGGCGACGGATCTCCTTGTTCAGCCGCTCGGTGGGATTGTTCGACCAGATCTGGACCCACACGTCCTTGGGGAACGCCGTGAACGCGAGCAGATCAGCTCGAGCGGCGTCGAGGTGCTCGGCGACGGCCGGGAGCTTCTCGCTGACGTAGTCCAGGAGGCGGTCGAACTGGGCGTTCACCGCTGCCGCGTCGGGCTGGTCATAGACGCTGTGCAGCATCGCCTTCACCGCCGGCCACATGCTCTTCGGCGTCACGGCCATGAGGTTCGCGGCGTAGTGGGTGCGACACCGCTGCCAGGCCGCG
>NZ_JBQSXW010000084.1:0-536 GCF_052378625.1 Brachybacterium sp. AOP25-B2-12
GGCTCTTCACAGATGAGGGTGTAGCTGTGGTGCGACCTGGGGCGGCGCGTCGGTGTCGGGGTGAGGGTCGAGGTCTTCCGATGATGGGAGTTCTCACACAACCCGTCCGGAAGACCTCGACGTGCCTGACGCTACCTTCACGCGCCCTGACCTGACTACCTTCACCCGCCTCGACGGCCTCGGTCTGGAGGTCACCGGCCAGCTGCTCGAGCCTGACCGGTCCGTGCTGGCGTGCCGGGTCGTGGAGCCGGACGACTGGTGCAGGCGGTGCGGCTGCCAGGGCGTGCCCCGTGACACGGTGAGCAGGGAGTTGGCGCACGAGCCGTTCGGGTGGCGCCCTACCACGCTGGTGCTCACCGTGCGCCGCTACCGCTGCAAGGAGTGCTCGCACGTGTGGCGTCAGGACACCACCGCTGCGGCGCCGCCGCGGGCCAAGATCTCCCGCGCCGGCCTGCGGTGGGGTCTGGTCGGGATCGTCGTCGGCCACCTGTCGATGGCCCGAGTTGCCGAAGGACTGGGCGTGGCGTGGAACACCG
>NZ_JBQSXW010000085.1:0-529 GCF_052378625.1 Brachybacterium sp. AOP25-B2-12
GGCTCATCCGAATCCAGGGTGTAGTCGGGGTCTGAACCCGCCGGTCTCGAGCAGGGATCTGGCGATGTAGTTGGTCAGGTTGCGGAACCCCAGCGCCGAGCCGCGCAGGTGCTCGAGCCTGCCGTTGATCGCCTCGGTGGGCCCGTTGGAGGTGCTGGGCCGGTCGAAGTAGGCCAGGACGTCGGCGGCGCGCTTCTTCAGCGTCCTGCCGAGCTTGGTGATCTCGACCAGGGCCTTGGGGACGCCGGTGCTGATCGAGTCGATGAGCCGGGCCATCAGCTCGCGGCCGTGGCGCCGGTTCTCGTGGCGGTAGGCGGCGATCATGCGCTGGTAGACGCTCCAGGTGACCTCGACCTCGACGTGGGCGTCGTCGGCGAACAGGGTGTCCAGTCGGTCCTTCTGCTTGTCGTTGAGCAGGTCGGCGCCGGTGGACAGGGTCCGGCGGGCGGCATAGAGCGGGTCGCCCTTGCGGCCGCGGTGCCCACAGATGGCCTGCTGAACTCGCCGTCGGCACTCATCGAGCGCCTCG
>NZ_JBQSXW010000086.1:0-526 GCF_052378625.1 Brachybacterium sp. AOP25-B2-12
GGCTCTTCCCAGATGAGGGTGTAGCGCACGTCGCGCGGCGGGCCGGCGCGTCGGTGTCGGGGTGAGGGTCGAGGTCTCCCGAGGATGAGAGCTCCTACACACTCAGCCCGAAAGACCTCGACGTGCACGACGCTACCGTCGGCGGGCGCGCTGATGCGTTCGCCAGCCCCGACCTGACTGCCTTCTGCCGCCTCGACGAACTCGGCCTCGTTGTCACCGGGCAGCGACTCGAGCCGGATCGTGCCGTATTGGCCTGTCAGGTGGTCGAGCCCGACCAGTGGTGCCGGCGCTGCGGCTGCGAAGGGAGACCACGTGACACCGTGGTCCGACGGCTTGCCCACGAACCACTGGGCTGGCGGCCCACGACGCTGGAGGTCGTCGTGCGCCGTTACCGCTGCAGCGGCTGCGGGTATGTGTGGCGCCAGGACACCACCGCCGCGGCCGAGCCCCGGGCCAAGTTGTCTCGGCGCGCTCTGCGGTGGGCGCTGGAAGGGATCGTGGTCCAGCACCTGAGCGTGGCTCGGGT
>NZ_JBQSXW010000087.1:0-505 GCF_052378625.1 Brachybacterium sp. AOP25-B2-12
CGCGGCGACCTCGTACCGTTTCGGCTTCGGGCGGCGAACCGGCAGCCCGGTGGCCTGGTCGATGTTGATCAGCTTCGGCATCTTGTATCGGGCGAGCACCCGACCGACCGTGGAACGGTGCAACCGCAGGTGATACGCGATCCGGTGCGGACCCCACCGGCGAGTGAACCGCAACGCGACGATCCGATGCTCCGTCTTACGCGAAAGCCGGTTCGGTGACGAGGTGGGCCTCGAACTACGGTCGATCAACGGCAGCCCTGCCCGGTACCTGTCGGCCCACCGCTTCACCGTCGCGGGCGAGCACTGGAACCGTTCCGCCGCCCGCCTCAACGACCAGCCCTGTTCCACGACGAGAACAGCAAGACGACGACGCCCTTCCGGTGTCAAGGGTGCGTAAGCGTGAGTCACGAAGACCTCCGTGGTCAGGAGAGTGAGTGTGGTAACCCACATCCTGCCCGGAGGTCTTCGCTACCTCACCCGTTCACAACCTCCCGGGGAAGTACAG
>NZ_JBQSXW010000088.1:0-471 GCF_052378625.1 Brachybacterium sp. AOP25-B2-12
CGGGGATGAAGGAACGGGTCCCTGACCGGCACGATGGGTGGTGCTGAAGCCATTCATCTGCTGGAAGAGACCCGTTCCATGACCCACCGTAATTCGCCGCTGACCCCTGCCGGAAGACTCCGCCTGGTCCAACGTGTCGAAGATGATGGCCGACCCATCGCCCACGTCGCCGCCGAAGCCGGCATCGCCCGCTCGACTCTGACGAAGTGGGTGCACCGCTACCGCGACGACGGCATCGAAGCTCTCCAGGACCGCACCAGCGCTCCGGCTCGCCGGCCCTCGCGACTGCCGATCGACGTCCTCGAGCTCATCGACGCCTGGCGACGAGACCGCAAATGGTCCGCCCGCCGCATCGCTCTCGAGCTCGCCAGCCGCGGCCACCACTACTGCGTCCGCACCATCGGCAGGTGGCTGCAGCGCCTCGGGATCTCCCGCCGCCGTGACCTCGACCCCACCGGCGAGAACAACCGC
>NZ_JBQSXW010000089.1:0-445 GCF_052378625.1 Brachybacterium sp. AOP25-B2-12
CGGGTGCTTTGCCGCGCAGGCGAAGGCGGAGATAGTCCCCGCCGGGAACGATGGTTTCGTTGAGCTCGAACGGGTTGTCGCGGTCACGGTCGAGCCGAGCGGATGACATTCGGTAGATGTTGGATGCTGGGTAGACGAGGCCCATCATGCGACGGCCACGGAGAGAGTCGAAGGCATGCTCAAATTCGGGCCATGCCGACTGGATCGCCTCGAGCTCGAGGGGAACGTCACGACTCAGCGATGGCAGGGCCTCACGAGTTACGAAGTCGATAAGGCCAAGCTCGTGTCGCGTTGGGAGTTTCCGCATCCCCAAGGTGTACACGAAATTTGGTCATTTTCTCCAGCCTCATGCGCTCACTCGTACTTCACGGCTGGCCGGATGTGATCTTGGGGTATACCGCAAAGTGACATAGCGATGGGGCTCCGCCGCGGTCCATGATCGCCC
>NZ_JBQSXW010000090.1:0-398 GCF_052378625.1 Brachybacterium sp. AOP25-B2-12
ACTTTTCCGGTCAGCCTGAGGCCATTCGAGGATACAGTAACGCCTACTGGGTTAAGGGGGCTTGGCGGCACGACGCGTTCAACGAGGACGTCCTCGTTCAGTATGGCTTTGGTGTTGCTGGCGCTGTTGATGCGGCGGATCTTGCTAATGGGATCAGGTGGTCGCTCTCCCTCGGTGTTGGCGAGAGGGAGCCGAGACGTTTTGTCGACAGTGCGCTCTTCGCGGAGAAGGTCGTTGCTGTTCTCGACGGCGCCCTCAACTCGTACGCTTCAAATCCGGATCCTGGCGGAGGAGTGCAGGTGTCCCGGTTTGCGGATTCTTTCGGTGGGTACTGGCTGTAGGGCTCCCCGCAATATTCGCACCGCTTCACGGTGGCTGTGGCGATGGCGGCCGGATCG
>NZ_JBQSXW010000091.1:0-389 GCF_052378625.1 Brachybacterium sp. AOP25-B2-12
TCACCACGACGATCTCCGTTGCCACAGCGATGCGGGGTCTCAATTCACGTCAATTCGCTACGGCGAACGCCTCGCCGAGATCGGCGCGACACCCTCGATCGGAACCGTCGGCGACAGCTACGACAACGCCCTGGCCGAGACGGTCAACGGCTACTACAAGACCGAACTCGTCCGCGGACCCGCCCGCCCAGGACCTTGGCGGACCGTCGAGGATCTCGAGCTCGCGACCCTCGGCTGGGTGCACTGGCACAACACCCAGCGCCTCCACGGCTACCTCGACGACATCCCGCCCGCCGAGTTCGAGCAATCGTTCTATGCTGACCAAGCCGCCACTACTGAGATGGTGGGAACCAAATAGCGCGAGTCTCCATCAGACCCAGGGCGCTTCA
>NZ_JBQSXW010000092.1:0-383 GCF_052378625.1 Brachybacterium sp. AOP25-B2-12
TGAATCGGCCCGGGTTCTCTGCCGCTACTTTGCGGGTTCGGGCTCTCGGCTGAGGGCCTCGTAGTGGAGCGTCTCGGACTCTACCGGGGTGAGCATCCCGAGAGTGCCGTGGAGGCGGCGGTTGTTGTACCAGTCGACCCAGCCGGCGGTCGCGAACTCGACGTCCGCGAGAGTCCGGAACGGCCCGGAGTGGAAGACGGTCGTGCGGATGCACTCGGTCTTGTAGAGCCCGTTGATCGTCTCCATCAGCGCGTTGTCATATGCGTCGCCGACGGTCCCGATCGACGGGGCGATGCCCTCGAGGGCGAGGTGCTCGGTCAGTCGAATGGCGGTGTACTGGGATCCCGCGTCGCTGTGATGGATCAAATTCCCTGGTGAGACTG
>NZ_JBQSXW010000093.1:0-375 GCF_052378625.1 Brachybacterium sp. AOP25-B2-12
GGGTGGTGTCAATGCGTCGAAGCAACATGGGGCTCGCCGGCCAGTAGTCGGGCGAAGGATTCTGTCGGGGTCAGGAAGCCGAGTCGGCGGCGGGGGCGGTTGTTGATCTCCTCCGCGATGGTGGTGAGGTAGGGCTGGTGATCGGGGATCTCGGTGCCCTTGGGGAGGTACTCGCGGTAGAGCCGGTTGGTGTTCTCGTTGCTGGGTCGTTGCCAGGGCGAGTGGGGGTCGGCGAAGTAGACCGGCATCTGCGTGGCCAGGGAGACCTTCACGTGCTGCGCCATCTCGCTGCCCTGGTCCCAGGCCAGCGACGCCTTCATCATCTCGGGCAGGGCGTTGAAGTACTCGATGACCGCGTCCGCGGTCGGTTCGGCG
>NZ_JBQSXW010000094.1:0-297 GCF_052378625.1 Brachybacterium sp. AOP25-B2-12
GCTGATGCGCGCAGCCGGGATCGAGGGCGCAACACGCTCGAAGCGGGTCAAGACGACCAGGCCGGACCCTGCCGCCACCCGGCACCCGGATCTGGTGAGGCGGGAGTTCACCGCGACCGCGCCGAACCGGCTCTGGGTCACCGATCTGACCTTCGTGCCGACCTGGGCCGGCGTCGCCTACGTCTGCTTCATCATCGACGCGTTCTCGCGGATGATCGTCGGCTGGCGATGCGCGTCACACATGCGCACCGAGATGGTGCTCGACGCGATCGAGATGGCGCGCTGGGGTCGCGGCAC
>NZ_JBQSXW010000095.1:0-293 GCF_052378625.1 Brachybacterium sp. AOP25-B2-12
GGGGTCGATGAGCACGTGTGGAGGCACACCCGTCGCGGCGACAGGTACGTCACCGTGATCATCGACCTCACCCCAGTGCGAGATGGCACCGGCCCGGCACGGCTGCTGGACATGGTCGAAGGACGCTCCAAGCAGGCGTTCAAGACCTGGCTGGCCGACCGCCCGCAGGAGTGGCGCGACGGCGTGGAGGTGGTCGCGATGGACGGCTTCACCGGGTTCAAGACCGCCGCCGTCGAGGAACTGCCCGACGTGGTGACCGTGCTAGATCCCTTCCACGTCACGCGCCTCGCTGG
>NZ_JBQSXW010000096.1:0-288 GCF_052378625.1 Brachybacterium sp. AOP25-B2-12
GGGACTGCCGCATGATCAGGTGACAGTTGTGGTGTCAGGCCGCGAGGCTCACGGCCGGTTTCATGATGGTCTCGTATTCGATGGGGGTCAATCGGCCCAGGCGGGCCTGTCGGCGGCGGCGGTGATAGGTCCGCTCGATCCAGGTGATGATCGCGATCCGGAGCTCGTCTCGGGTCCGCCAGCGCTTGCGGTCCAGGACGTTCTTCTGGAGCAGCGAGAAGAAGGACTCCATCGCGGCGTTGTCCCCGGCGGCACCGACTTGCCCCATCGATCCGATGAGGTGGTGAC
>NZ_JBQSXW010000097.1:0-277 GCF_052378625.1 Brachybacterium sp. AOP25-B2-12
GTCGTTGGCTTCGATCCATTGCACGATGCCCTCGTACGTCCTCCCGGCATGCTGGAAGCGCACACGTCCCCTCTGCATTGCGTTGATGTCGCCTGCCTGGATGATCACGTCACGCGCCCCTGTCGCTGTCTTTGTCCGGGGACTCGTAGAGCCAGATCGCTCGATCCAAAGACCGCACGTCGACCCCGAGGCTCTTGGCTGCCCCGGTGACCAGTCGTCTCGCCTCGGTCTCGCTCACCTGTGTGCCCGTGGCTCGACTGAGGAACCGCTTGACCAT
>NZ_JBQSXW010000098.1:0-263 GCF_052378625.1 Brachybacterium sp. AOP25-B2-12
GCTCTTCACAATTCGGGGTGTAGGTGTGGTCTGAATCCGCCGGCTTCGAGGAGTGCGCGGGCGATGTAGTTGGTGGGGTTGCGGAAGCCGAGGGCCAGGCCACGCAGGTGCTCGAGGCGACCGTTCACGGCTTCGGTAGGTCCGTTGCTCGTGCGCGGCCGGTCGAAGTAGGCCAGGACGTCGCAGGCGCGTCTGGTCAGGGTGCGGCCGAGCTTGCGCAGTTCTACCAACGCCTCAGGCACACTGTCGGCGAGGGCGTCGAT
>NZ_JBQSXW010000099.1:0-248 GCF_052378625.1 Brachybacterium sp. AOP25-B2-12
CACGGAGCTCATCTCGACGCGGCCGGCTGCCCGGTCGGGGTGACGGTAGGCGGAGATCATGCGCTGGTAGATCCCCCAGGTGCACTCGACGTGCACGTGCCGGTCCCCAGCGAAGAGCTTGTCAAGGCGCTCGTGCTGGCGGTCGGTGAGCAGGTCAGCCCCGGTGTGCAGGGTCCGCCGCGCGGTGTAGAGCGGGTCGCCCTTGCGTCCGCGGTGTCCGTGCAGTTCCTGCTGGACTCGGCGGCGGC
>NZ_JBQSXW010000100.1:0-228 GCF_052378625.1 Brachybacterium sp. AOP25-B2-12
GTTGATCGCTTCGCGCCGTTCGTCTTCGGAGTAGAAGGCGTGGGCGTAGAGGCATTCCTCGGAGAGGATCCGCTGGTAGCGCTCGACTTTTCCGTTGTGTCGGGGCGTGTAGGGCCGAGTCCTTTGATGCCGCGACGCGTGCGCGGTCACAGTGCGAACGAAGGTCTTCGCGCGGTAGTTGGAGCCGTTGTCGGTGACCACCCGGACCAGGCGAGTGATGCCGTGAGC
>NZ_JBQSXW010000101.1:0-213 GCF_052378625.1 Brachybacterium sp. AOP25-B2-12
GTCGGCCTGCGCCAACCACCGCCGCACGGACTCCTTCGAGACGCCTTCCTGGCGGGCGACCGCGACTACCGCGGCGAACTGGGAGGGGTATTCCTGCTGGTGCTCTCGCACGAGCCGCACGCACCTCGCGCGCAGCTGGGGATCGATCTTCTTCGGCATGCTGTCCATCCTCTCGGACTTAAACAGCAGCGGCATCAAACCTGGGCCGGTTCA
>NZ_JBQSXW010000102.1:0-202 GCF_052378625.1 Brachybacterium sp. AOP25-B2-12
GTCGACGACGGCACCCGGCCCGGCGTGACTAGCGAGGAGTCCGCCGAGGTCAAGCGCTTGAAGGCCGAGAATCGGCGGTTGCGGGAAGACAACGAGATCCTCCGGAAGGCGTCGATTTTCTTCGCGGGGGAGCTCGACCCCCGCAACCGCTGATCATCGCGTTCATCGATGAGATGAGAGCCGAGGGTTTCGCAGTCGAGTC